>NZ_AZUS01000026.1:0-119696 GCF_000527195.1 Streptomyces sp. CNH189 | reverse complement strand
CTTGATCTCCTCCACCGGCGGGGCGGAGAGGGAGACGCGGATGGTGTCGCCGATGCCCTGCGACAGCAGCGCACCGAACGCGACGGCCGACTTGATCGTGCCCTGGAAGGCGGGGCCGGCCTCGGTGACACCCAGGTGGAGCGGGTAGTCGCACTGCGCGGCGAGCTGCCGGTACGCCTCGACCATNACGACCGGGTCGTTGTGCTTGACCGAGATCTTGATGTCGCGGAAGTCGTGCTCCTCGAACAGCGACGCCTCCCACAGCGCCGACTCCGCCAGCGCCTCCGGGGTGGCCTTGCCGTACTTCTGCAGCAGCCGCCGGTCCAGCGAGCCCGCGTTCACCCCGATACGGATCGGGGTGCCGTGGTCCTTCGCCGCCTTCGCGATCTCCTTGACCTGGTCGTCGAACTTCTTGATGTTGCCCGGGTTCACCCGCACCGCCGCACAGCCCGCCTCGATCGCGGCGAACACGTACTTGGGCTGGAAGTGGATGTCCGCGATCACCGGGATCTGCGACTTCTTCGCGATCACCGCCAGCGCGTCCGCGTCGTCCTGCGTCGGACACGCCACCCGCACGATCTGGCAGCCCGACGCCGTCAGCTCCGCGATCTGCTGCAACGTCGCACCGATGTCCGACGTCCGCGTCGTCGTCATCGACTGCACCGACACCGGGGCGTCCCCGCCCACCGCCACGGATCCGACCTGGATCTGCCGGCTCTTCCGGCGCACGGCGAGCGTGGTCGGGACGGACGGCATGCCGAGAGAAATCGCAGTCATCTGCTGTGCAACCCCAAGTCGTGGATCAAGGTCCGGCTCCCCGTGAGCAGCGGGCTCCGGGCTCCGAGATTACGGCAATGGCCAATGCTCGAGCACATCGCGCCCGTAAACCCACCCAAAGGGCGACGGCCCGGAACCTCATGGTTCCGGGCCGTCGTGAACAACGGGTGGCGTGGGGCGGGCCGGTCAGGAGATGCGTACCGGGTTCACCACGTCCGCGATCAGGACGAGGATCGTGAAGCAGACGAAGATTCCGGCCACCACGTAGGCGACGGGCATCAGCTTCGCCACGTCGAAGGGGCCCGGGTCGGGGCGGCGCAGCACGCGGGCGAGGTTGCGGCGCAGCGACTCCCACAGCGCGCCCGCGATGTGTCCGCCGTCGAGCGGCAGCAGCGGCAGCATGTTGAACAGGAACAGGGAGAGGTTGAAGCCCGCGAGGAGCATCACGAACATCGCGAGTTGCTGCGAGGCCGGGATGTCCAGGGTGGCGATCTCCCCGCCGACGCGGGCGGCGCCGACGACACCCATCGGCGAGTCCGGTTCGCGGGGGCCGTCACCGAAGGCGGCGTCCCACAGGGCGGGGATCTTGGACGGCAGGGCGGCGAGGGAGTCGATCGCGTCGCCGACCCGGTCGGTCATCCAGGTCACGGAGTCGCCGAGGTCCTGTTTGACGACTCCGGTGGCGGCGCTGAAGCCGAGGAAGCCGGCCTTGACGTACTCGCCCTCGACGTAGGTGCCGTTGCCGTCCTTCTTGGCGACCATGTTGGTGGCGATGGTGGCGTGCAGCGTCACCTCTTGGCCGCCGCGGTCGACGACGATCGGCACGTCCTTGCCGGCGCTGTCGCGGATCAGGTCGGACAGGGTGCCCCAGTCGTCGGTCCTGACCCCGTCGAAGGCGACGATCCTGTCCTCGGCCCGCATGCCGGCCGCGGCGGCCGGGGACCGGGGGTCGGACGTCTTGCAGTTGTCGCGGTTCTCACTCTGCGAGATCACGCACTGGGAGACCGAGCTGACGGTGGTGGTCTGCTGCTGGATGCCGAAGCCCATCAGCACGATGAGGAACAGCACGACCGCGAGGATCAGGTTCATGAACGGGCCGGCGAACATCACGACGACCCGTTTCCACGGCTTGCGTGTGTAGAACAGGCGCTTGTCGTCGCCGGGCCGCAGTTCCTCGAAGGCCGCGGAGCGGGCGTCCTCGATCATCCCGCGCCACGGGGACGTGGAGCGGGCCTCCAGCCGGCCGTCGGGGCCGGGCGGGAACATGCCGATCATCCGGATGTAGCCGCCGAAGGGGATCGCCTTGACGCCGTACTCGGTCTCGCCCTTGTGCCGCGACCAGATCGTCGGGCCGAAGCCGACCATGTACTGCGGCACCCGGATGCCGAACATCTTGGCCGTGGACAGGTGGCCCGCTTCGTGCCAGGCGATGGAGAACAGCAGGCCGGCCGCGAAGACGACTATGCCGAGGATGAACATCAGGGTCGTCATGCACGCGCCTCCGCGCTCGCCGTCCGGTCGGTCAGTTCGCGGGCCCGCGCACGGGCCCAGGTCTCCGCTTCGAGGACGTCCGGCACGGTCAGGGAGGTTCCCGCCGCCGGCGTTCCGTGTTCCTCGACCACCCGGGTGACCGTGTCGATGATGCCGAGGAACGGCAGCGCACCGGTGCGGAAGGCCTCGACGCACTCCTCGTTCGCGGCATTGAACACCGCCGGGGCGGTTCCCGCGAGTTCGCCGACGTGCCGGGCGAGGTCCACCGAGGGGAACGCCTCGTTGTCGAGGGGGAAGAACTCCCAGGTGGACGCCTTGCTCCAGTCGAAGGCGGGGGCGGCGTCGGGGACCCGTTCGGGCCAGCCGAGGCCGATGGCGATGGGGCCCCGCATGTCCGGGGGCGTCGCCTGGGCCAGTGTCGATCCGTCCGTGAACTCAACCATCGAGTGGACATACGACTGGGGATGCACGACGACCTCAATGCGGTCGAAGGGAATGTCGTAGAGCAGGTGCGCCTCGATGACCTCCAGGCCCTTGTTGACGAGGGTCGCGGAGTTGATCGTGATGACCGGGCCCATGGCCCAGGTGGGGTGGGCGAGGGCGTCCTCGACGGTGACCGCGGCCAGCTCCTGCCGGGTGCGGCCGCGGAACGGGCCGCCGGAGGCGGTGACGACGAGCTTGCGGACGTCGGCGCGGGTGCCGGCGGCCAGCGCCTGGAACAGCGCGGCGTGCTCGGAGTCCACCGGGATGATCTGACCGGGCTTGGCCAGCGCCTTCACCAGCGGGCCGCCGACGATCAGCGACTCCTTGTTGGCGAGCGCGAGGGTGCGGCCCGCCTCCAGCGCGGCGAGGGTCGGGGCGAGCCCGATGGAGCCGGTGATGCCGTTCAGGACGGTGTGGCAGTCGGAGGCGGCGACCTCGGTGGCCGCGTCGGGACCTGCGAGGATCTCGGGCAGCGGCTCCCCCGCTCCGTACCGCGCCGCCAGCGCCTCGCGCAGCTCCGGTACGACGTCCTCGCGGGCGACGGCGACCGTGCGCACCCGCAGGCGGTGCGCCTGCTCGGCGAGGAGGGCGACCCGGCCGCCGTTCGCGGACAGGGCGGTGACCCGGAAGCGGTCGGGGTTGCGCCGCACGAGGTCGATGGCCTGGGTGCCGATCGACCCGGTGGAGCCGAGGATCACCACGTCCTTCGGGCCGTCTCCCGCGACGGGGTCGTACACCAGGTGCGGGTCGGCGAGGGGGGCTGGAGCGTCGGTCATGGCCCCCATTGTGTCCGGTCCCGGCGGCCGCCGGGGCGCCGCCCCGGTACCCCGGGGGCGTGTCCTCTCGTGCGCGGCGCGCGGGGCGGGGGCCGCGCCCTCCGGCGGCCCCCGCCCCGCGCCGGCTCAGCGGATCGGCCGGCGCACGTTCTCCCGGGTGGGCGGGCCGGGGGCGGCGTCCGCGATCCACGGTCCGTCGCCGGAGGGGTCGACGACGCCGTCCTCCAGCCACTCGTAGGTGCCCGCGAGGACGTTCTTGACGACCTTGCGGTCGAGGTCGTCGGTGTTGCTCCAGAGCCGGCCGAACAGTTCCTCGACGCGCAGACGTGCCTGGCGGCAGAAGGCGTCGGCGAGCTGGTAGGCCTCGCGGCCGTGGTCGCCCCGGCTGCGCAGCAGCTCCGCGCGGACGCACGCGGCGCTCATCGCGAACAGTTCGGCGCCGATGTCGACGATCCGGCCGAGGAAGCCCTGCTTGGTCTCCATCCGGCCCTGCCAGCGGGACATGGCGTAGAAGGTGGAGCGGGCCAGCTTGCGGGAGGTGCGCTCGACGTAACGCAGGTGCGGGGAGAGGTCGATGCCGTGCTTGAAGTCGCCGTACGCGCCCGGGAGCTGTCCGGGTCCGGCGACCAGTTTCGGCAGCCACTTGGCGTAGAAGACGCCCGCGTTCGCGCCCGCCCTCGCCTTGTCGCCGAGGCTCTTGTCCGGGTCGATGAGGTCCCCGGCGACCGACAGGTGGGCGTCGACGGCCTCGCGCGCGATCAGCAGGTGCATGATCTCGGTCGAGCCCTCGAAGATGCGGTTGATGCGCAGGTCGCGCAGCATCTGCTCGGCCGGGACCGCCCGCTCTCCGCGGGCCCGCAGCGAGTCGGCGGTCTCGAAGCCGCGTCCGCCGCGGATCTGGACCAGTTCGTCGGCCATCAGCCAGGCCATCTCCGAGCCGTACAGCTTGGCGAGGGCGGCCTCGATGCGGATGTCGTTGCGGTCCTCGTCGGCCATCTGCGAGGACAGGTCGACCACGGCCTCCAGCGCGAAGGTGGTCGCCGCGATGAACGCGATCTTGGAGCCGACGGCCTCGTGCAGCGCGACCGGCTTGCCCCACTGCTCGCGGACGGCGGACCACTCGCGGGCGATCTTCAGGCACCACTTGCCGGCGCCGACGCACATCGCGGGCAGGGACAGCCGCCCCGTGTTGAGGGTGGTCAGGGCGATCTTCAGGCCCTGCCCCTCCTCGCCGATGCGGTGGGAAGCGGGGACGCGCACCCGGTGGAAGCGGGTGACGCCGTTCTCCAGGCCGCGCAGGCCCATGAAGGCGTTGCGGTTCTCCACGGTGACACCCTCGGAGGACGCCTCCACGACGAAGGCGGTGATGCCGCCCCGGTGGCCCTCCGACTTCGGGACGCGGGCCATGACGACCAGCAGGTCGGCGACCACACCGTTGGTGGTCCACAGCTTCACGCCGTCCAGCACGTAGTGGTCACCGTCGGGCACGGCTGTCGTGGCGAGCCGGGCCGGGTCGGAGCCGACGTCGGGCTCGGTGAGGAGGAAGGCGGAGATGTCGGTGCGCGCGCAGCGCGGCAGGAACGTCTCCTTCTGCTCCCGCGTGCCGAAGATCTTCAGTGGCTGCGGGACGCCGATGGACTGGTGGGCGGAGAGCAGCGCGCCGATCGCGGGGCTGGCGGAGCCGACCAGGGCCAGGGCCTTGTTGTAGTACACCTGGGTGAGGCCGAGGCCGCCGTACTTGGTGTCGATCTTCATGCCGAGGGCGCCGAGCTCCTTGAGCCCGGTGATCACCTCGTCGGGGATGACCGCCTCGCGCTCGATCGCGGCGCCGTCGATCGTCGTCTCGCAGAAGTCGCGGAGCTTGGCGAGGAACTCCTCGCCGCGCTGGACGTCCTGGTCGGCGGGGAGCGGGTGGGGGTGGATGAGGTCCGGCCGGAAGCGGCCGAGGAACAGTTCCTTGGCGAAGCTGGGCTTGCGCCAGTCCTGCTCCCGTGCGGCCTCGGCGACCTCCCGGGCCTCACGCTCGGTGACGGTCGGCCGGGACGGTGCCGCTGGGGTCTCGGGTACTGCGGACATGAGGCTCACCTCGCCGCGAATAGGATGGAGTCATTGCGGTACGGACCGGTGCTACTCGATCGTATGTACCCGATTCGTAGCGACCCCACCACCCTTCGTGCCGCCGTCCGGCCGATCCGCGCCCGGCGGAGACGACGGGGAACTCTCGCGTTGAAGCGCTTCGACTCCCTGGGCTCCCTGGACAGCAAGAGCTTGCTGCCGTTAGGGTCAATGTGGCCTTCACAGGCACTTTTACCGATCTCGCGCACTGTCGAAGCGCTTCACATCCCTGGGAGAGCCGGATGGTCACCCTCGCCGAGGTCGCCCAGCACGCCGGAGTCTCGGCGAGCACGGTGAGCTACGTCCTCAGCGGCAAGCGGTCCATCTCCGCGACCACCCGGCAGCGGGTCGAGCGGAGCATCCGCGAGCTCGGCTACCACCCCAACGCCGGCGCCCGCGCCCTGGCCAGCAGCAGGTCCAACGTCATCGCCCTGATGATCCCGCTGCGGACCGACATGTACGTGCCGGTGATGATGGAGATCGCCATGGCGGTGGCCACCACGGCCCGCACCCACGGGTACGACGTACTGCTGCTCACCGGCGAGGAGGGCCCCGACGCGGTGCGCCGGGTCGCGGGCAGCGGCCTCGCCGACGGCATGATCCTCATGGACGTCGAGCTCGACGACGAGCGGCTGCCCGTGCTGCGCGCGTCCGCCCAGCCGGCCGTGCTGATCGGACTGCCCGCCGACACCACCGGGCTGGCCTGCGTGGACCTCGACTTCAGGGCGACCGGCGCGCTGTGCGTGGAGCACCTCGCCGAGCGGGGGCACCGGGACGTCGCCGTCATCGGCGAGGCCCCGGCGGTCTACGAGCGGCACACCGGCTTCGCCGAGCGCACCCTCGACGGGCTGCGCACCCGCGCGCGGGAGACCGGGCTGCGGCTGCTGCACCGCCCCTGCGAGGGCGGGTACGACGCGACCGCCGTGACGGTCGCCCGGATCCTCGACGAACGTCCGGACACCACGGGCTTCGTGGTGCAGAACGAGGCCGCGGTCGAGCCGCTCCTCGCGCTGCTGCGGCAGCAGGGCCGGGCCGTGCCCGAGGACGTCTCGGTGGTCGCGGTCTGCCCGGAGCAGGTCGCCGTGCAGGCGTCGGTCCGGCTGACGTCGGTGGCCGTTCCCGCGCAGGAGATGGGCCGGCAGGCGGTGGAGCAGCTGGTCGCCAAGCTCGACGGGCGGGGCGGCGACGAGGTCGTGCTGCTCCCGCCCGAGCTGACGGTACGCGCGAGCTCGGGGCCGGCACCGGTGCGGTGACCAGCCCCGTGCCGTCCGTGCGGCCGGCACGGGTATGTGCGTCGCCGGAGGTGTCCGGCACCGGCACGGTCGAGGTGGTCCTCTACGGAGCGGTGGCGGCCTCGCTGCCCGCCAGGACGCCCACGGCTGGTCCGTACGGCGCGTCACGCTGTCCGCGCCCGCCGCCGGAGCGTGCGGGGGCGGGTCGGCTTCACGGGCTGAGTCCCGGCACGGGAAGGGCCCGGCACGGGAAGGGCCCGGCACGGGAAGGGCCCGGCACGGGAAGGGCCCGGCACGGGAAGGGCCCGGCACGGGAAGGGCCCGGCNCGGGAAGGGCCCGGCACGGGAAGGGCCCGGCACGGGAAGGGCCCGGCACGGGAAGGGCCCGGCACGGGAAGGGCCCGGCACGGGAAGGGCCCGGCGCCGACCGCTGTCGGTGCCGGGCCCTCTCACGGACGGGTTCCGGTCGTCAGAGCGCGAGACCCGTGAGGACCATGACCCGCTCGTAGGTGTAGTCCTCCATCGCGAACCGCACGCCCTCGCGGCCCACACCGGACTGCTTGGCGCCGCCGTACGGCATCTGGTCGGCGCGGTAGGACGGCACGTCGCCGACGACCACGCCGCCGACCTCCAGGGCGCGGTGGGCACGGAAGGCGGTCTGCAGGTCGTGGGTGAACACGCCTGCCTGGAGGCCGTACTTGGAGTCGTTGACGGCGGCGAACGCCTCCTCCTCGCCGTCCACCTTCCGCACCGTCAGCACCGGCCCGAAGACCTCCTCGCAGGAGATCGTCACGTCGGCCGGCACGTCGGTCAGCACGGTCGGCGCGTACGAGGCGCCGTCGCGCTTGCCACCGGTGACCAGGGTGGCGCCGGCCTCGACGGCCTCCTGCACCCACGCCTCCACGCGCCGGGCGGCGTCCTCGCTGACCAGCGGGCCGACGTCCGTCGCGTCGTCGGACGGATCACCGGTGACCTGCGCCTCCACGGCCGCGACGATGCGGGGCAGCAGCCGGTCGTAGACCGAGGCGTCGGCGATCACGCGCTGCACGGAGATGCAGGACTGGCCGCCCTGGTAGTTGGAGAAGGTGGCGATGCGGGTGGCGGCCCGGTCGAGGTCCTCGTCGCTCGCGAAGTCGGCGAGGACGACGGCCGCGCCGTTGCCGCCGAGCTCCAGGGTGCAGTGCTTGCGCGGCACCGAGTCCATGATCGCGTAGCCGACCTTCTCGGACCCGGTGAAGGAGATCACCGGCAGCCGCTCGTCCTGGACCAGGGCGGGCATGCGGTCGTTGGGGACCGGGAGGATGCTCCAGGAACCGGCGGGCAGCTCGGTCTCGGCCAGCAGCTCGCCGAGGATCAGCGCGGACAGCGGGGTGGCCGGCGCCGGCTTCAGGACGATGGGAGCGCCGGCGGCGATCGCGGGGGCCACCTTGTGGGCACACAGGTTCAGCGGGAAGTTGAACGGAGCGATGCCGAGGACGACACCCTTGGGGAAGCGGCGCGTGAAGGCGAGCCGGCCCTGGCCGCCCGCGTCGGTGTCGAGGCGCTGCGCCTCGCCGCCGTTGAAGCGGCGGGCCTCCTCGGAGGCGAAGCGGAACACGGAGACGGCGCGGCCGACCTCGCCGCGCGCCCACTTCATCGGCTTGCCGTTCTCGGCGGAGATCAGCTGGGCGATCTCTTCCGTGCGCTCGGCCAGCCGGCGGCTGACGTGGTCCAGGGCGGCGGCGCGGACATGGGCGGGGGTGGCGGCGAACTCGTCCCGCACGGCGTACGCGGCGGCCAGGGCCTCCTCGACCTGGGCGTCGGTCGGCACGCTCACGGAGCCGACGACCCGGCCGTCCCACGGGGAGGTGACGTCGAAGGCGGTCTCGCCGGTGACTTGGCGGCCGGCGAGCCAGAAGGCGTGGGTGGAAGTCATGTGAGTCCCGGCCCTTCCGCGTTGGAGGTGTACGTGGGGTTGCTGGCCACCACGGTAGGTCCGCGACACCGGTGCGGCGTTTGTCCGGGGCGGAGCAGTGCCCGGCGATTCCGTGCCACTTTGGCGACAGGATCGCCGCGCTCGCGGCGCGGGTGAGCGGGGTGCGATGCGCTCGACCCGCGGCATCACCGTGGCGGCTCAGGTCGCGGCCCGACACCGGGCGGGCAGAGACGCCCGTGCACGGCACCACCCCGGCGAGTGCCGCCCCCCAGGGGCCGCGGGAACTGCGCGCTCAGCCCCCACGGCCCCGCACCCGCCCGCGCGCCGCAGGCCCGCACCGGAGCTGACGGTGCCGCTCGCCGACGTCGAGCCCGGCCTCCGGTGGCACCGCCGGGGGAAGGGCGTCCGAGGCGCCGCGTCTCCGCAGGCGCCGCGTCCCCACAGGCGGGGCGCCACCGGACAGCCTCGCCCTCAGGCCGTGTCCGCCGACGTCGCCTTCAGCGCCAGCCACAGCTCCATGCGGACGTCCGGGTCGTCCAGGGAGCGGCCGAGGATCTCCTCGACGCGGCGCATCCGGTAGCGCAGGGTGTGGCGGTGGACGCCGAGGTCGGCCGCCGCCGCGTCCCACTGCCCGTGGCGCGAGAGCCACGCCCGCAGGGAGGCGACGAGGTCGCCGCGGCCGGTCGCGTCGTGGTCGCGCAGCGCCCGCAGCAGACCGTCCGCGAACGCCTTGACCGCGTCGTCGGCGAGCAGCGGCAGTACGGAACCGGCGGCCATCTGCTCGTGCTCCACCAGCACCCTGCCCCGCCGCCGGGCCACGGACAGCGCCTGTTCGGCCTGCTTGTAGGCGGCGGACGCGGCGATCGGCCCGGCCGGCGCGGACAGGCCGACGACCAGTTCGTCGTCGTCCGTCCTGCGGGCGGCCTCCCGCGCGGCGGCGTGGTCGCAGCAGGCCCCGACGACGGTGCCGCCGTCGGCGGCCAGCACGACCAGCCGCTCCCCTTCCGGCACCACGAGGACCGCTTCGCCGGACCGGGCGGCGGCGGACTCGGCGGACTCGGCGAGGGCTCCGAGGGCGTCGCCGTTCGCCTCGCCCTGGGCGACGATCATCCGGAACGGCGCGTCGAGCAGGCCGCCGTACAGGTCACCGGCGACCGTCCGGGCGTGGTCCGGCTCCCCGGCGAGCAGCATGCGCAGTACGGCCGCCCCGATGCGCTGTTCCGCCGCGTGCAGGGAGCGGGAGCGTTCGGTGGTGAGGGTGAGCAGCGCGACGGCGGAGTGGACGGCGTAGCGCTCGGCGGTGCCCGGCGCGGCCGCGGTGCCGACGGCGAGCGCGGCGCGGGGGCGGCGTCCGGTGCCGAGGGAGTGCAGCTCGACCCGGTCCTCGTCCTCGGGGCCCGCCACCACCGAGGAGGCGGGCGCGGGCCGTTCGCGCAGCCGGGTGACCTCCGCGGTCAGCCGTGCGGCCCGCCGGGCAGCCCAGTCCGGGGCGGCGGCGACGACGGCACCGGAGGCGTCGTACAGCGCGGCCCAGCCGTCGACCTGGGCGGCGAGGGCGGCCAGCAGCCCTTCGGGGCCGTCGGTGAGGGTCTGCCGCGTCAGTTCCCGCTGGGCGGCGAAACCGGCGGTGACCGCGCGGTACTGGTCGGCGGCGATCGCGGCGGACACCGCCTTGCTGATGGCGAGGAACGGGGTGCGGCGCGGCACCTCCAGCAGCGGCAGCCCCTCCTCGCGGGCGGCCTCGACCAGGGCCTCGGGGATGTCGTCGTAGTGGACGCCGACGGCGAAGCCGAGTCCGACCACGCCCGCCCCGGCCAGCCGCTTCACGTACCGGCGCATCGCCTCGCGGTCCTCCGCGTCGAGCTTCAGCGCGGTGATCAGCAGCAGCTCGCCGCCCTCCATGTACGGCACGGGGTCGGCGAGCTCACTGGCGTGCGCCCAGCGGACGGGCGCGTCGAGGCGGTCCTCCCCCGCGCGCACGGTCAGCTTGAGCGCGGAGTGGTGGACGAGCGAGGCGAGCGTCGGGGGCATCGGGGCGGTGAGCCTTCGGGTCGGCGTCGGGTGTGCGAGAACGGTGATCTTTTGGCCGTCTCGTATGAACGACCTGTGTCGATTCTGCCTCACCGTACGGTCCCCGTCGGCCGGGTCCGGTCACTCCCGCAGGTCCACCAGCAACGGAGGCGCGTGCTCCCCCTTCACGTTGGTCAGCGACAGGACCGCGTGTCCCGCGGGCACCGCGTGCGCCAGCTCGGAGGCCGACCACCGCTCCCGCTCGACCTGGCGCACGGTGACCGCCCGCGCGGTCGGCGCCTTGCCGGTGATCGCGCGGCGCAGCGCGTGCACCGCCTTGCCCGCCGGGCTCTCGGCGATGATCTGCCGGTCGGTGACGTCCCGCGCCTCGGTCCACTCCTTGCCCCAGACCTCGGCGAAGTCCTGGCCGTCCCAGGGGGTGAGGCCGGCCAGCGCCATGCGGCAGCCGGTGGCGCCGAGCAGCGGCCCGCGCAGCGGCCGGGGCACGTCGTCCAGGGTGCGCAGGGTGAGCACCACACCGGCGTTGGCCGACCGCAGCCGCTGGATGCCGCGCACGGCCTCGGGGGTGATCACGCCGGTGGCGTCGTCCAGCACCAGGCAGGCGAACAGGGAACGGTCCTCGCGTACGGTCACGCTCGCGGTGAACTGCGCGAGCACCAGGCGCGCCAGCATCCGCGAGGCGTCGGCGTGGCCCCGCCGGGGCAGGTCGACGCGGACCCGCACCGGGTGGTCGAGCGCGTTGAGGGAGAACGGCCGGGACTGTCCCGAGGTGTCGAAGAATCCGGCGAAGGCGGGCCGGTCCAGCAGCGCCACCCGGTCGGCGAGGATCCCGCCCACGTCGCCGGGGTGGGCCAGCTGGCGTTCGCGGGCGTCGAGTTCACGCAGCAGCGACTCCTGGCCCGCGTCCTGCAGCCCCTTGCGCAGGGTGGCCAGCGGGCCGGGGGCGCCGTCGAGGAGCTGCCGCAGCTCGGGCACCGACGGGAAACGGCCGTGCACCGCGCGGAACGGGCCGAGGAGCTGCGCGAGAACGGTGGTGGAGCGGCGGCTGTCGCTGCCCGGGTGCGGGTCCGCCAGGTCGCCGACCAGTGCCTCGGCGAGCACGGCGGCCGCCTCGTCGGGGTCGGTGGTGCCGCCGTACAGGTCGAGGTCGTAGACGGAGTCGGGGCTGCCGATGCGGACGACGACGTCGTAGGCGTCGGCCGGGCCGAGGCCCGCGCCGGCCGCGCCGACCACCACCACGGCGGTCTTCCCGGCGAGCGCCTGGAGACACAGCGACTCGGCGACCGGCAGGACCACCCCGCCGGTCTTGCCCGACCCGGCCGGCCCGACCGCGAGCAGGGAGGTGCCGAGCAGGTCCGGGCCGAGGGCGAGGCCGGTGGCGCGGTAGACGTAGGGGTTGCGGGGGTCGTCGGCGGTGGTGCCGAGCCGGACCTGTCCGGTGAGCAGGTCGTGCCGGGCCTGCCGGGCGGGCAGGTCGCGGGCTCCGGAGGGGTGCGGGCAGGCGGCGGCGCCGTCCTTGAGCACGGCCCCGGTGAAGGTGGCGAGGCTGTGCCGGCCGCTGCGCACGCCCTGCCAGGCGCGGGAGATGCGGGCGTGGTCGACGTCCCGCATCATCCCGGCGCGGGCGTCGGAGGCGAGCCGCTCGGCCGCGTCGACGGCGCCGGCGGCGCGCAGCGCGGGCCAGGCGGCCGGGTCCTCCTCGGGTGCGGGCGGGGGCTCGTCGCGGGGGGTGCGGCGCCAGGCGGGCGGGCCGTAGCGGCGCCAGATCTCGCCCCAGCGGCCGAGCCGGCCCACGCCGACCATGATGATCCCGGCGATGAGCACGTAGTAGGCGTAGACGACCACGACGGCGCCGAAGCTGTGCGGCTCGGCCCAGGAGTCGGGGATCATCGCGTACAGCGGCAGCAGCCACCAGCCGCCGAGATAGCCGTTCCACAGCAGGGACCAGATCAGCCAGCCGACGAGGAACGCGATCAGCGCGCCGCTGAACAGCTGACGTCCGGGGACGCGCTCCGGCTCCTCCTCGGGCCGGGGCCGGTGACCGAACCGCCAGATGCCGGGGAGCGCCTCGGGACGGGCGGTGCGCAGCCAGGAGAGGAACGCGGACCCGTCGGGGGGCGGCGGCATGCCCGGTGCGCGGGTGGGGCGCGGTGGCGCCGCCGGTACCTGAGGTGGCCCCGCCGGGCGCGGCACGGGTCCGGCCTGTGTGCCCCGCGTGTCCTGGGTACCCTCGCTGTCCATCGCCCCTGCCCCCTGAGCAGCCGCCGCATCCGCCATCAGCACGTCAATCTAACGCCCCGACAGGCGCAGTCCACCGATTGCCCGGCCGGGGTCCGCGCCCGGCCGGAACGTGTCGCCGTACCGTGTCGGCACGGCCGGTCGCCGGCGGGTATGTCCATCGCGGACAACCCGGACCCTCGGACAACGCCCACATGGAGCATGCCCAGCCTTCTCGCCCCGCCCTAGCCTGCGAGAAAAGAAGCAAAGAGCGTCCGTTTCACCCCCCAGGAGCCCCGCATGACCGCACTTCCGCAGGAGCGCCGCGTCGTCACCGCCATCCCCGGCCCGAAGTCGCGGGAGCTTCAGGCCCGCCGTACCGCCGCGGTCGCGCAGGGCGTGGGCTCCGTGCTGCCCGTGTTCACCGCGCGCGCCGGCGGCGGGATCATCGAGGACGTCGACGGCAACCGTCTGATCGACTTCGGTTCCGGCATCGCCGTGACCTCCGTCGGCGCCTCCGCCAAGGCCGTCGTCCGCCGCGCCTCCGCCCAGCTCGCCGACTTCACGCACACCTGTTTCATGGTGACGCCGTACGAGGGCTACGTGGCCGTCGCCGAGGCGCTCGCCGAGCTGACGCCGGGCGACCACGCGAAGAAGTCCGCGCTGTTCAACAGCGGCGCCGAGGCCGTCGAGAACGCCGTGAAGATCGCGCGTGCGTACACCAAGCGGCAGGCGGTCGTCGTGTTCGACCACGGCTACCACGGCCGGACCAACCTCACCATGGCGCTGACCGCGAAGAACATGCCGTACAAGCACGGCTTCGGTCCGTTCGCGCCCGAGGTGTACCGCGTCCCGGTCGCCTACGGCTACCGCTGGCCGACCGGCCCGGAGAACGCGGGTCCGGAGGCCGCCGCGCAGGCCATCGACGAGATGTCCAAGCAGGTGGGCGCGGAGAACATCGCCGCGATCATCATCGAGCCGGTGCTCGGCGAGGGCGGCTTCATCGAGCCGGCCAAGGGCTTCCTGCCGGCGATCAGCGAGTTCGCCCGGGACAACGGCATCGTCTTCGTCGCCGACGAGATCCAGTCGGGCTTTTGCCGCACCGGCCAGTGGTTCGCGTGCGAGGACGAGGGCATCGTCCCCGACCTGATCACCACGGCGAAGGGGATCGCGGGCGGCCTGCCGCTGGCCGCGGTCACCGGCCGCGCGGAGATCATGGACGCCGCGCACTCCGGCGGCCTGGGCGGCACCTACGGCGGCAACCCGGTGGCCTGCGCGGGCGCGCTCGGCGCCATCGAGACGATGAAGGAGCTGGACCTCAACGCCAAGGCCAAGGCCATCGAGGGCGTCATGAAGGCGCGCCTGACGGCCATGGCGGAGAAGTTCGACATCATCGGCGACGTCCGCGGCCGGGGCGCGATGATCGCCATCGAGCTGGTCAAGGACCGCGCCACCAAGGAGCCGAACCCGGAGGCGACGGCCGCGCTGGCCAAGGCCTGCCACCAGGAGGGTCTGCTGGTCCTGACCTGTGGCACCTACGGCAACGTGCTGCGCTTCCTGCCCCCGCTGGTCATCGGCGAGGACCTGCTCACCGAGGGTCTGGACATCATCGAACAGGCCTTCGCGCGCGTCTGAACCGCCATCGGGGCAGGTGGACCGGCTCGGACCGCCTGTTCCCGGCCGTTCGGCTCCGGACAGCGGCAGAGCGTGTGAAGAACGTGTGCGGGGTGGATGACAGGTGCCCGTGTGCCCTGTCGCCGGGCCACCCCCTGCCGTAGGTTTCTACCCGGATGAGAGATACACCCCGCCCACAGGGGACTGTGGGCGGCTCAGGCCGAGGCCTCCCCAGCTTCGACCTGGTCGTGCCCTCGCGCACACAACCGGGGCCCGAGGGCCCCGGGTCTCCTCACGATCGGACGGTCGCCCGCCCCATACCCCCCGGGGCGCGCGACGTTCCGATCGGACGGCCGTCGGGCATCAGCCACGGCAAGCCGTCCACCGGAGGGCCGGCACACACCCCCCTTTGTGCCGGCCCTCCGGTGTGCCCGGACCGTCCCGGCTGGGAAGCTGTCCCGCATGCTGCTTTCGGCCGTGCCGCTCGTCCTCTTCCTCCTGATCACCTGGCAGGTCGTCGTCGACGGGCCGCTGCTCGACGTCGACGAGCGGCTGAGTGACGCCCTGGTGCGTCCCGACCGGGCCTCCGAAGTGCTCTCCGACCTCGGCAACGTCGACGTGGCCGTGCCGGTCCTGGTGGTCGTGCTGGCCACGGTGGCGTGGCGGCTGCGTGCCACCGGTGTGGACCGCTGGTGGCTGCCGCCCGCGGCCGGGGCGGCGGCGATGGTGCTGGTGCCGGTGCTGGTCGCGCCGCTGAAGGCGTGGACCGACCGCCCGGGCACCCCCGCCGTGCCGCCGGCGTCCGGCTACTACCCTTCCGGCCACACCGCCACCGCCGTGGTGGCGTACGGCGCGGCGACCCTGCTGCTCCTTCCGCTGCTTCGGTCGCCGGCCGTGCGCCGTGGACTGCTCGCCCTGTGCGCCGCGTTGGTCCTGGGCGCCTCCTACGGCCTGGTGCGCCGGGGCTACCACTGGCCGCTGGACGTGGTGGCCAGTTGGTGCCTGTCGATGATCCTTCTTCTGGCCTTCTCGGCGGTCGTCGCACGATACGGTCAGGGAGCACGACAGCACGTGGAGTGACCGGTCGCGGGGGCCACCGGGGCCAGTGGGGAGGCGTCATGACGGACGAGCAGGAGCAGGTGGCGGTCACCTTCGAGAACCGTGACTACGCCCTCACCCGGTCACCCGGGGAAGTGATCCTCCCTCAGTACGGCCGGAAGATCCACCACGATGCCGGGTGCGGGCACCTCACCGACGGCCACCGGCTCCCCCGCTTCCCCGACCCCGACCGGCTGCTGTGGCGCTGGCTGATCGACTCCGCGCCGTCCCACGACCTCGACCGCCGCGCCGATTTCGCCCGGTCCATCCGCCTGCTCGGCGGAAACGGCCAGCCCCTCGTCAGCGTCTGCAGTTGCGTCCTGCGCCCCATCTCACCGCGCCAGGCCGCCACCATGCGCCCCTGGCCCTTGGACGAGGCGGTCGCGGCCTTCGACCGAGACGGCCGCGCCGGGGAACTGGACGCCATGAAGGCCGCGGCACGGCAGGTGAACGAGGAGTTCCCCTGGGAGGACTGGCCCACCCTGCCCCTGGAGCGCTACGCCCTGGGCCAGGGCGACAGCGCGCGCACCCGCCCCTACTGCTACCTCCTGGAGTTCGGCACCAAGGCGCTGGGCACCATCGCCGGCGGGTCCTCGGCCAAGCACCTCATCTACCGGCGCAGCCGGGACGGCTCCTGGTGGCACGACTCGCGCTACGCCGACGAACAGGAGGCATGGCGCGAGGTGCGGGCTGGAATCATCGCCGCGGTGACCGCCGCACGGGAGGGCCGGATCGCCGACATCGACGCCATCGACGCCATCCGCTCGGGCCCCTCCCTGGTCGCCAAGACTCTGCGGGTCTACGCACCGGACGTCTCACTGCCGGTGTACGGCAACGACGTCGTCCGCCACTTCCTGCAGCAGTTGACAGGGGAACCGGCGCCCAAACTGGAACGGTTCGCCATGCTGGCGCGGCTCAGGGAGGTCATCGATGCCGATGAACGCTTCCGCGACTGGTCGTACGACCTGGTCGTGCTCTTCCTGTACTGGTGGTCCGATCCGTTCCGGACGCAGCAGATCGTGAAGATCGCGCCGGGTGAGGACGGCTCGGTGTGGGACGAGTGCCGTGCGGGCGGCTATGTCGCGGTCGGCTGGGACGACGTGGCGGACCTGCGCTCGTACGCGGACAAGGACGAGTTCCAGGCGGCCTTCAGCTCCGCGTACGCCGAGAAGTACCACGGCAACCGGTCCAGGATCGCGAACAAGGCCGACGAGTTGTGGAAGCTGCTGAGCCTGCGGCCGGGTGACCTCGTCGTCGCCAACAGGGGCACCAGCGAGGTCCTGGGCGTGGGCCGGATCGCCGGGGACGGCTACGTGTGGCGTGAGGACCGGGCGGAGTTCCGTCACACCGTTCAAGTGGAGTGGGACGAGAGCCACGCGGGCCGGCTGGAGGAACCGGAGCGGTCGTGGGCGACCGTCACCGTCAAGGACGTGCCCGCGTCCTTGTGGAACAGGATCCGGCGCGCCAAGTCCGCGCCGTCGGCCCTCGAGGACGACCCGGTGCCGGATGCCGCCGAGACCGCTCCCGCCCAGCCCTTGGACAGCGCGCTGTCCACCTGGCCCACGGGGTACGCCGGGACTACGTCACGGTCGAGGACGACCTCCCGGCCGTCAGGGGGCGTCTCCTCGCCGACCGGCAAGTGCTGCGCCACCACGCCAGGCTGGACCGGCTGGCCTGCCGGTTCGACGAGCACGACGGCGACATCGTGGACAACCGGCTGTGTGCCGCGGCGCTCGACCTCGCCGCTCGCACCGCCGGCTCACCCCCGGCGCGCGCCCGGGCGCGCCGCGCCGCCGCCCGGTTCGCGCAGATCGCCCCCACACCTCTCGGTGATCTCCGCACCGCATGGGACAGCGTTAACCATCACCGTCACAACGCGCACTACCGCAGCGCCCACCACTGGGCGGCTTTGCTACTTCGCGGAGGCGGCATCGACGGCCTCTTCGCCACCGGGTCGCTCGCCTCGCGGGCCCTGCTCATCGACATGAACGCCCTGTTCGAGGCATTTGGTGCCCGGCTGCTGCGGGAGGCGGCCGACGGCACGGGATGGGCGGTGCGCGAACAGTCACGGCACCGGGGAGTCCTGCTCGACGAGCGCACCGGGCGTTCCTACGGAGAGGTACGCCCGGACCTCCTGCTGTCGGGAGACGTCGACGGGGTGCCGCAGCGGCTACCGGTGGACCTCAAGTACAAGCTGTACGACAGCAAGAAGCTCGCCCCGTCGGACATCTACCAGGCCGCTCTCTACGCCCACGCCCTTGCCCGGCAGCCGTCCGGTGTCCCACCGACCTGCGTTCTGGTTCACCCCGGCGACGCCTCGGCCGCACGGCAGAGCGTCGCCGTCCGCCGGTTCGACGGTGCGGTGTCGGCCCGGATCCGTGCCGTCGCGCTGCATCTCCCGACGCTGCTCGGCACCCGGGATGGCGCCGAGCGACGTGGGCTGCTGCGCAAGGTGTGGAGTGCGGTGGCCGGGTGACGGTCAGCCGAAGTAGCCGTCGAACGTCCGCTGGAACTCCCAGCCGCCGAAGCGGTCCCAGTTGATCGACCAGGTCATCAGGCCGCGCAGGGACGGCCAGGTGCCGTGGGTGGCGTACGAGCCGCAGTCGGTGCGCTTGGTGAGGCAGTTGAGGGTCTTGGTGACCTCTGCCGGGGACACGTGGCCGTTGCCGGCGTTGACGGTGGCGGGCATGCCGATGGCGACCTGGTCGGGGCGCAGGGGCGGGAAGACGTTGTTCGCGTCGCCGGCCACCGGGAAGCCGGTGAGCAGCATGTCGGTCATGGCGATGTGGAAGTCGGCGCCGCCCATGGAGTGGTACTGGCCGTCCAGGCCCATGATCGGGCCCGAGTTGTAGTCCTGGACGTGCAGCAGGGTGAGGTCGTCACGCAGGGCGTGGATGACCGGGAGGTAGGCGCCCGCGCGCGGGTCCTGGCCGCCCCAGGGTCCGCTGCCGTAGAACTGGTGGCCGAGCTGGACGAAGAAGGTCTCCGGGGCCATGGTCAGGACGAAGTCGTCGCCGTAGCGGGCCTTCAGCGTCTTCAGGGCGGAGATCAGGTTGACGATCACCGGGGTCCTCGGGTTCCTGAAGTCGGTGTCGCCGGTGTCCAGGGAGAGGGAGTGGCCCTCGAAGTCGATGTCCAGGCCGTCCAGGCCGTACTCGTCGATGATCCTCGAGACGGAGCTGACGAAGGTGTCGCGGGCGGCGGTCGTGGTGAGCTGGACCTGGCCGTTCTGGCCGCCGATGGAGATCAGCACCTTCTTCCCGGCCGCCTGCTTGGCCTTGATTGCCGCCTTGAACTCGGCGTCGCTCTCCACGCCCGGGCACTCCGTGGCGGGGCAGCGCTCGAAGCGGATGTCGCCGGAGGTGACGGAGGTGGGCTCGCCGAAGGCCAGGTCGATGACGTCCCAGTTGTCGGGGACGTCGGCGAGGCGGGTGTAGCCGGAGCCGTTGGCGAAGCTCGCGTGGAGGTAGCCGACCAGGGCGTGGGCCGGGAGGCCGGAGTCGCCGCCGCCGGAGTCGGGCGTGCTGGTGGTCGCGGTGACGGTGGCCGAACGGGCCGACTCCCCGGCGTCGTTGAGGGCGGCGACCTGGAAGGCGTACGCCGTCGACGGCGTCAGGCCGGTGACGGTGGTCGAGGTGCCGGTGACGGTACGGATCCGCGCGCCGTCGCGGTAGACGGCGTACGAGGTGGCGCCCGCGGCCGGTGACCAGGACAGGGAGACGCTGGTGGAGGTCGCCGCGGACGCGGTGAGACCGGTCGGCGGGGCGGGCGGCTGTCCGGTCTCGCCGCCGGGGCCTACGAGGGTGATGTCGTCGGCGTGGTAGGCGCCGGTGCCGTACCAGCCGTGGGTGTAGATCGTGACGCTGGTGGTGGAGGGGCCGGTGCGGAAGGTGGTGGTGAGCTGCTGCCAATCGGGGGCGGACTGGGTCCAGGCGGAGACGTCGGTGGTGCCGGTGCCGCTCGCGCCGAGGTACACGTAGGCGCCGCGGACGTGGCCGGAGAGGGTGTAGGAGGAGTCCGGCCTCACGGTGACCGTCTGCGCGCAGCGGGCGTTGTCCGACCCGGCCGGGGTGGCCTTCAGAGCGGAGGCGCCGGTGCGGACGGGCGAGGTGACGGCGGTGCCTGCCGGACAGCTCCAGCCGTCGAGGCCGGCCTCGAAGCCGCCGTTGCGGGCGAGGTCGGCGTCGGCCGCTCGGGCGTCCGGCGTCAGGGCGGTGACGCCGGCCGCGGCGAGTGCCGTGGCGGTGAGCAGGGCGGCGAGGGGCCGGCGGGCAAGGGGTCTGGCGCGGTCCACAGGGGCCTCCGGGCATGGGGGAGTTGGAGGGGTGGAGCGCGCTCAATTTGGTCCAGACCAATTCGGTTGTCAAGACCCCGCGCGGCTTTCCCGCACGCCCCGCCCGGCCCCGCCCGGCCCCCGGCAGGCCCCCACCCGGCCCCCGGCAGGCTCAGCTGTCGAAGCCCAGCCCCAGCCGGTCCATCGTCCGCAGCCACAGGTTGCGCCGGCCCTCGTGGGCGTCCGCCCTGGCCAGCGACCACTTGGTGAGGGCGACGCCGGTCCAGGCGAACGGCTCCGGCGGGAACGGCAGCGGCTTGCTGCGCACCATCTCCAGCTCGGTGCGCTCGGTCCGCTCCCCCGCCAGCAGGTCCAGCATCACCTCCGCGCCGAACCGTGTGGCCCCTACACCGAGCCCGGTGTAACCCGCCGCGTACGCGACCCGGCCCGCGTGGGCGGTGCCGAAGAAGGCCGAGAAGCGGGAGCAGGTGTCGATCGCGCCGCCCCAGGCGTGGGTGAAGCGCACCCCCTCCAGCTGCGGGAAGCAGGTGAAGAAGTGGCCCGCGAGCCTGGCGTACGTCTCCGGTCGGTCGTCGTACTCGGCGCGCACCCGGCCGCCGTACGGGTAGACCGCGTCGTAACCGCCCCACAGGATGCGGTTGTCTGAGGAGAGCCGGAAGTAGTGGAACTGGTTCGCGCTGTCGCCGAGTCCCTGGCGGTTCTTCCAGCCGATGGAGTCGAGCTGCTCGTCGGTGAGCGGCTCGGTCATCAGGGCGTAGTCGTAGACCGGGACGGTGTAGGGGCGGACCCGGCGGACCAGGCTGGGGAAGACGTTCGTGCCGAGCGCGACCCGGCGGGCGCGGATCGCGCCGTACGGGGTGCGGACGGACATGCCGGCGCCGTACTGCCGGAGGGTGAGGGCGGGGGTGTGCTCGTACACGCGCACCCCGAGGTCGAGGCAGGCCCGCTTCAGCCCCCAGGCGAGGCTGGCCGGGTTCAGCATGGCCACGCCCCGGCGGTCGTACAGACCGGCGAGGAAGGTGGGCGAATCCACCTGCTCGCGCAGCGCGTCGGCGTCCAGGTACTCGATGCCGTCGGCGAGGCCCCGGCCGGCGATCTCCTCGTGCCAGGCGCGCAGTTCCTCCGCCTGGTACGGCTCGGTGGCGACGTCGATCTCGCCGGTGCGCTCGAAGTCGCAGTCGATGGAGTGGCGGGCGACCGTCTCCTCGATGGCGTCGAGGTTGCGGGCGCCCAGCCGCTCCAGGGTGTGGATCTCGTCCGGCCAGCGGGTGAGTCCGTTGGACAGTCCGTGGGTGAGGGAGGCGGCGCAGAACCCGCCGTTGCGGCCGGAGGCGGCCCAGCCCACCTCGCGGCCCTCCAGCAGCACCACGTCCCGGGAGGGATCGCGCTCCTTGGCGATCAGCGCGGTCCACAGTCCGCTGTAGCCGCCGCCCACGACGAGCAGGTCGCAGGTGGTCCGCCCGGTCAGGGCCGGCTCGGGGCCGGGGCGGCCGGGGTCGTCCAGCCAGTAGGAGACCGGCCGGGCCTCGGAGAGGGACTGCGTCCAACGGCTCATGGCGCTCGGGGCCATGATCTCAACTCCCTACTGCGGACTATGGATTCGCTGTCATGCCTTCTGGCGCTCGCGGCGGTTGCCGACGGCCATGGAGACCAGGACCAGAGCCACGGCGACGACGAACATGGCCGTGCCGATGACGTTGATCTGGACGGGCGTGCCGCGCTGGGCGGAGCCCCAGACGAACATCGGGAAGGTGACGGTCGAACCGGCGTTGAAGTTGGTGATGATGAAGTCGTCGAAGGACAGGGCGAAGGCGAGCAGCGCGCCCGCCGCGATGCCCGGGGCGGCGATCGGCAGGGTGACCCGCAGGAACGTCTGCACCGGGCCGGCGTACAGGTCCTGCGCGGCCTGCTCCAGACGCGGGTCCATCGACATCACGCGCGCCTTCACGGCGACCACGACGAAGCTGAGGCAGAACATGATGTGGGCGATCAGGATCGTCCAGAAGCCCAGCTCGGCACCCATGTTGAGGAACAGGGTGAGCAGCGAGGCCGCCATCACCACCTCGGGCATCGCCATCGGCAGGAAGATCAGCGAGTTCACGGCACCGCGGGCACGGAAGCGGTAGCGGACCAGCGCGAAGGCGATCAGCGTGCCGAGGAGGGTGGCGCCGAGCGTGGCCCACAAGGCGATCTGCAGGCTGAGGCCGAGCGAGCCGCACAGCCCGGACACCCCGCACGGGTCCCGCCACGCGTCGGTGGAGAACTCCTGCCACTCGTAGTTGAAGCGCCCCTTCGGCTTGTTGAAGGAGAACACCGTGACGACGACGTTCGGCAGCAGGAGGTAGGCCAGCGTCAGCAGGCCCGCGATGACGACGACGTTGCGCTTGAACCAATTGACGAAGGCCATTTAAACCAGATCCTCCGTGCCGGACTTGCGGATGTAGACCGTGACGACGGCGAGGATCGCGGCCATCAGGATGAACGAGAGCGCCGCGGCTGTCGGATAGTCCAGGATCCGCAGGAACTGCGACTGGATGACGTTGCCGACCATCCGGGTGTCCGTGGAGCCGAGCAGGTCCGAGTTGATGTAGTCGCCGGTCGCCGGGATGAAGGTCAGCAGCGTGCCGGAGACCACGCCCGGCATCGACAGCGGGAAGGTGACCTTGCGGAAGGTGGTCGACGGCTTGGCGTACAGGTCACCCGCCGCCTCGTGCAGCCGGGGGTCGATCCGCTCCAGGGAGGTGTAGAGCGGAAGGATCATGAAGGGCAGGAAGTTGTAGGTCAGACCGCACACCACCGCCAGCGGGGTGGCGAGCACCCGGTCGCCGGCCGTCCAGCCGAGGAACGCCGTGACGTCCAGGAGGTGCAGCGAGTCCAGGGCGCCGACCACCGGGCCGCCGTCGGCGAGGATCGTCTTCCAGGCGAGGGTGCGGATCAGGAAGCTGGTGAAGAACGGCGCGATCACCAGGATCATGATCACGTTGCGCCAGCGGCCCGCCCGGAAGGCGATCAGGTACGCCAGCGGGTAGCCGAGCAGCAGGCACAGCACGGTCGCGGAGGCCGCGTAGAGCACCGAGCGGACGAACTGCGGCCAGTACTCGGACAGCGCGTCCCAGTAGGTGGCGAAGTGCCAGGTGACCTTGTAGCCCTCCTCCAGGGAGCCCGTCTGCACGGACGTGGAGGCCTGGTAGATCACCGGCAGCGCGAAGAACACCAGGAGCCAGAGCAGGCCGGGCAGCAGGAGCAGGTACGGCGTCCGGCGTCCCCGCCGGCGCGGCGGTTCCGGTTCGGGGGCGACGGGCGCCGGCGTCGGCGGCGCCTCGGTGACCGTGGCCATCAGGCGACCTCTTCCGCGACCGTCTCGACGCCCGCGGAGCCCACTGTCCCAGCCAGCAGGGACTGTGCGGCGTCCAGGCCGAAGGTGTGGTCCGGGTTCCAGTGCAGGACGACCTCGGCGCCGGGCACCAGCCGGGCGTCCCGGTCGATGTTCTGCACGTAGACCTCGAAGTCGGAGCAGACCGGGCTGTCGACGACGAACTGCGTGGAGACGCCGATGAAGCTGGACTCGGTGATCCGGCCCGTGATGCGGTTGCGTCCCTCGGGTATCCCGCCTGCGTCGTCGGCGTGGGTGAGGGAGATCTTCTCCGGGCGGACCCCGGCCAGCACCTTGCCGCCCGCCGTGGCGGGCGCGCCGGTGCGGGCCCGGCGCAGCACCAGCTTGCCGCCGCCCGCCTTCAGCACGATGTCGTCGCCGGAGGTGGTGTCGACCTCGGCCTCGATGAAGTTCGACGTGCCGAGGAAGTTGGCGACGAAGGTGGTGCGCGGGTTCTCGTACAGGTCGGCGGGCGTGCCGAGCTGCTCGACCCGGCCGGCGTTCATCACGGCGACGCAGTCGGCCATGGTCATGGCCTCCTCCTGGTCGTGCGTGACGTGCACGAAGGTGATGCCGACCTCGGTCTGGATGCGCTTGAGCTCCAGCTGCATCTGACGGCGCAGCTTCAGGTCGAGGGCGCCGAGCGGCTCGTCGAGCAGCAGGACCTTGGGGTGGTTGATCAGCGCGCGGGCGACCGCGACACGCTGCTGCTGGCCGCCGGAGAGCTGGTGCGGCTTCTTGCGCGCCTGCTCGCCGAGCTGGACCAGCTCCAGCATGTCCTCGACCTGCTTCTTCACGCTCTTGATGCCGCGCCGGCGCAGACCGAAGGCGACGTTCTCGTAGATGTCGAGGTGCGGGAAGAGGGCGTAGGACTGGAAGACGGTGTTCACCGGCCGCTTGTACGGCGGCAGCGCGGTGACGTCCTGGTCGCCGAGGTGGACGGTGCCCGCGGTGGGATCCTCCAGGCCGGCGATCATGCGCAGGGTGGTGGTCTTGCCGCAGCCGGACGCGCCGAGCAGGGCGAAGAAGGAGCCCTCCGGGACGGTCAGGTCGAGCGGGTGCACGGCGGTGAAGGAGCCGTACGTCTTGCTGATCCCGGTGAGCCGGACGTCACCGCCGCCGGCCTTGGTGGTCTCTTCGGTGGTCTTCATCTCGTCACGCCCCAGTGAGCTTCGCGAACTTGCCTTCGAATGCCGTCTCTTCCTCGGAGCTCAGCGAGCGGAAGGCACGGGACTTGGCCTGCATGGCCTTGTCGGGGAGGATCAGCGGGTTGTTCGCCGCGTCCTCGTCGAGCTTCGCGAGCTCCTCCTTCACCCCGTCGACCGGACAGACGAAGTTGATGTAGGCGGCGAGCTGGGCGGCGGGCTGCGGCTCGAAGTAGAAGTCGATCAGGCGCTCGGCGTTCGTCTTGTGCCGGGCCTTGTTGGGGATCAGCATGTTGTCGCTGGAGAGCATGTAGCCGCTGTCAGGGATGACGAAGCCGATGTCCGGGTTGTCGGCCTTCAGCTGGACGACGTCACCGGCCCAGGCGACACACGCGGCGAGGTCGCCCTTGGTGAGGTCCGAGGTGTAGTCGTTGCCGGTGAAGCGGCGGATCTGGCCCTTGTCGACGGTCTTCTGCAGCCGGGCGATCGCCGCGTCGTAGTCGTCGGCGGTGAAGGACCGCGGGTCCTTGTCCATGTCGAGCAGCGCCATGCCCATGGTGTCGCGCATCTCGGTGAGCAGCCCGACCCGGCCCTTGAGCTTGGGGTTGTCCAGCAGGTCGGACAGGGTCTTCACCTCGATGCCGTCGAGCGCCTTCTTGTTGTAGGCGATGACGGTGGCGATGCCCTGCCAGGGATACGAGTAGGCACGGCCGGGATCCCAGTCGGGGGTCCGGTACGACGAGGCGACGTTGGCGAAGGCGTGCGGCAGGTTGGACGCGTCGAGCTTCTGCACCCAGCCGAGGCGGATGAGGCGGGCGGCGAGCCAGTCGGTGAGGACGATGATGTCGCGGCCGGTGTCCTGGCCCGCGGCGAGCTGCGGCTTGATCTTGCCGAAGAACTCGCTGTTGTCGTTGATGTCCTCGGTGTACTTCACCTTGATGCCGGTGCGTTTCGTGAACGCCTCCAGCGTGGGGTGTTCGCGCCCGCTGTCGTCGATGTCCATGTACTCGGTCCAGTTGGAGAAGCTGACGGTCTTCTCCTTCGCCGAGCGGTCCTCCGCCGGGACGCCGCCCTGGGTGTTACCGGCCGCGGGGATGCCGCAGGCGCTCAGCGCGCCCATGCCCCCGACCGCGAGCGCGCCGCCCGCTGACGCGCGCAGCAGGGAACGGCGGGTCATGGCCGCCCTGCCGTTGCGGAAACTGCGCCGTATCGCGGCCTCCTGGGCCGGCGAGAGGCGGTCGGGCTCGTACTGCTCCATGCGCGTGTGTGCCCTTTCGGGAAGTGGCCGCGGGTCGGGCGGCCTGGCTGCTATCGGTCCCCGAAGACGGTGCGGTGCCAGTCCTTGCGGACCACCGCGGTGTTGTCGAACATGACGTGCTTGATCTGGGTGTACTCCTCGAAGGAGTACACGGACATGTCCTTGCCGTAGCCGGACGCCTTGTAGCCGCCGTGCGGCATCTCGCTGATGATCGGGATGTGGTCGTTGATCCACACGCACCCCGCCTTGATCTCGCGGGTGGCCCGGCCCGTGCGGTACACGTCCCGGCTCCAGGCGGAGGCGGCGAGCCCGTACGGGGTGTCGTTGGCGAGTGCGATGCCCTCGTCGTCGGTGTCGAAGGGCAGGACGACCAGCACCGGTCCGAAGATCTCCGACTGCACGACCTCGCTGTCCTGCGCGGCGCCGGCGATCAGCGTGGGGCGATAGTACGCGCCGTCGGACAGATCGCCCAGGGGTGACTCACCGCCGGTCACCACGCGCGCGTAGGCACGCGCACGGTCGACGAAACCGGCCACCCGGTCGCGCTGGGCGTGGGAGACCAGCGGGCCGAGGTCGGTGCCGGGGGCGAAGGGGTCGCCGAGGCGGACGGTCTCCATCAGCGCGGCGGTGCGCTCGACGAACGCGTCGTACAGGGGGCGCTGCACGTACGCGCGCGTGGCGGCCGTGCAGTCCTGCCCGGTGTTGATGAGCGCGCCCGCGACGGCGCCGTTGACCGCCGCGTCGAGGTCGGCGTCGTCGAAGACCACGAAGGGCGCCTTGCCGCCGAGCTCGAGGTGGAGGCGCTTGACGGTGGCGGTGGCGATCTCGGCGACCCGCTTGCCGACGGCGGTGGATCCGGTGAACGAGGTCATCGCCACGTCGGGGTGGCCGACCAGGTGCTCGCCGGCCTCCTTGCCGGTGCCGGTGACGATGTTGACCACACCGTCCGGGATGCCGGCGTCGGTGGCGGCCTGGGCGAAGAGCAGCGAGGTCAGCGGGGTGAGCTCGGCGGGCTTGAGCACGATGGTGTTGCCCGCGGCGATCGCCGGGAGGATCTTCCACGCGGCCATCTGCAGCGGGTAGTTCCAGGGGGCGATGGAGCCGACGACGCCGATGGGCTCGCGGCGGACGTAGGAGGTGTGGTCGCCCGAGTACTCGCCGGCCGACCGGCCCGCGAGGTGGCGGGCGGCGCCGGCGAAGAAGGTGATGTTGTCGATCGTGCCGGGTACGTCGAACTCGCGGCTCAGCTTCAGGGGCTTGCCGCACTGCAGCGACTCGGCGCGGGCGAAGTCCTCCGCGCGTTCGGCGACCACGGCGGCGAACCGGTGCAGGGCGTCGGAGCGCTCGCCGGGTGTGGCGCCCGCCCAGGCCGGGAACGCCTCCCGCGCGGCGGCGACGGCCGCGTCGACGTCGTCGGTGCCGGCGAGGTCGTAGGTGTACACCTCCGCGCCGGTGGCCGGATCGACCACGGAGTGGGTGCGTCCCGAGGTGCCCTTGGTGAGACGGCCCGCGATGAACTGCGCGCCGTCCGCGAACCGTTCGCTGGCCGGGAATCGTTCCTGCGTGGTGCTGCCGGGGTTGTGCATGTCGCTCTCCTCCGTGTCCCCGAGGGGGGCGGCGTGGCTCCAGCTCGATTTGAGTGCCGATCCTGACAGAGCTATGGCACTCCAACAAGTGATTCCGTTGTTGCCATTTGGTTACGCGACGGAATCTGTCGACCAGGTGTCGAGTGGCGACGGAAAAGGCAGGACGGAGTGTCCGTGGTGCCTGCGAGACTGCTCTGCGCACAGGACGACATCGGGGGTGATGACCTTGGACGGAACCGTACGAACGGTGGCTTCCCGGGAGGCGCTGATCGAGGCGGTGCGGGCCGGGGAGCGGGTGAAGTACCTGCACTTCTGGGGGCACCGGCCGCCGCCCGACGGCCGGATCGGGGCGAGCTGTCTGAGCCAGTGGTGGCCGTCGCCGTTCACGGTGGACGGCGTGGCGTACGCGACCGCCGAGCACTGGATGATGGCGGCCAAGGCGCGGCTCTTCGGGGACGCGGAGGGGGAGCGCCGGGTGCTGGCCGCGGGGCATCCCTCCGAGGCGAAGAAGGCGGGCCGTCTCGTCCGGGGCTTCGACGAGGAGACCTGGCGGCGGGAGCGGTTCGGGATCGTGGTGGAGGGCAGCGTGCACAAGTTCGCAGCCGATGAGGGGCTGCGGTCTTTCCTGCTGGGCACGGGCGAGCGCGTGCTGGTCGAGGCGAGCCCCGTCGACCGGGTCTGGGGCATCGGCCTCGCCGCCGACCACGAGGCGGCCCACGACCCCACCCGCTGGCGCGGCCCGAACCTCCTGGGCTTCGCCTTGATGGAGGCGCGGCGGAGGCTGCGAGAGGCGGCGCGGGCGGAAGCGGGGCGCGTGGAGTAGCCCCACAGCGGGATGGGCCGGCCGGACGGCGTACGCCGCAGCCGTCTGCGGGCAGCAGGTCTGCGGGCGGCGACTCGCCACCGTCTGCGGGCAGTCCTGCCGCTGGGGCGGCACGGGTGGGCGCAGACGGCATCCTGTCAGCGTCGGGTGCGGGCAGTCCGTGGCTCGTCGCGCAGTTCCCCGCGCCCCTGAGGGGTGCTTCCGCCACGGCCGCTGCAAGGGCCCCGCTGCCACGGACAGCCCCCGCCGCTGCCGGCATACACGCCACCGTCTGCGGGCAGTCCTGCCGCTGGGGCGGCACGGGTGGGCACAGACGGCACCCTGTCAGCGTCGGGACGGTCAGGGGCGGACGGCACGTCGGCGTGCGGTGACGACTCAGGTAACCAGCACTATCACGCCGAACGCGAGCGCCAACGCGCTGCCGACCGCTCCGCAGATCACGCCCGCCAGGGCCTGGCCGGCGTTGGTCGCCTCGCCCCGGTTGGCCTTGCCCCGGCCGATCGCCCCGAAGATCACCGCCAGGACGCCCAGCACGATGGCCACCGGCCACAGGCAGAAGCCGGCCGCCGAGATGATCCCGAGCACCATCGCGGTGACGCCCAGGCCGTTGCTCGGCAGGGGTGCCCCGCCGGCCCAGCCGCCGTACCCGTGGGCGCTCGGCGCGCCGGCGTACCCCGTGCCCGGGTAGCCGTAGGGCACCTGCCCCGGACCCTCGGGGCCCATGGGCGGCGGCGGGACGGGCGACCCGGCGGCCGGCGGCGCGAACGGGTTGGCGGCCGGCGGGTGCGCGGAGTGCGGCACGGCGGTGGGCGCCCCCGAAGGGCCGGCCCACGGAGTGCCGTACTGGGGGGACGGGGCCGGGTTCCCCGCCGTCGGGAAGGACGTCACCGTCTGCTGGTCGTGCACGGGGGGTGCGGCGGGCGCCGGACGGCCGTGGGCCGTGCCTCCCGTGGGGGCCGTGGCTCCCATGGGCGCCGACCACGGCGAGGTCTCTCCCGCCACCACGGTCTCCCCCGGACCCCCGGCCGCCGGACGGCCGGGGGCCGTACCGGGCGTCGACGGACGGTCCTCCG
This sequence comes from Streptomyces sp. CNH189, assembly GCF_000527195.1. Classification (NCBI taxonomy): domain Bacteria; kingdom Bacillati; phylum Actinomycetota; class Actinomycetes; order Kitasatosporales; family Streptomycetaceae; genus Streptomyces; species Streptomyces sp. CNH189. Next base: position 90,395 of record NZ_AZUS01000026.1, on the reverse strand, counting down.
GCAGCGCCCACGGATCGGCCGCGGGCGCAGGCGAGGTGGCAGGCGAGGGCGCAGACGCGTCGGCGGCCCTGGCCCCCGGCGCCGCACCCCGCGTCTCGGTGGTCCGCGCGTCCACCAGCGAGCCGTCCTGCGGAGCCACGTGCTCCGCCCCGCCGTCGGCCGGTGCCGGCCACAGGCCAGGGGCGGACGAACCCGCCGGAGGCGTCCCGTCCCCGGTGTGGTCCCCGGCCCCCGGTGCCGGTGCGTCGTCGGACATGCGCTGCGACCCCTTCCTCGGACGAACCGTCATGCTACGGCCCGCGCCGCGACCGCGCGTGCCCGGCCTACGATGATCCCCGCACCACCGATCAGCCGATCACCCGCGTCCCGCCGCGACCCGGCCGAGGACGCCGTTCCCGGGGAGGAACCTTGACCGACCACCTGGACACCGCGGCCACCGCCGAGCAGGTCCGCGACCTGCACGCCTTCATCGCGGGGCTGCCGAAGGCCGAACTGCACGTGCACCACGTCGGCTCCGCCTCCCCCCGCATCGTCTCCGAGCTGGCCGCCCGCCACCCCGACTCGAAGGTTCCCTCCGACCCGGAGGCCCTGGCCGACTACTTCACCTTCACGGACTTCGCGCACTTCATCGAGGTGTACCTGTCCGTCGTCGACCTGGTCCGCACCCCCGAGGACGTCCGCCTGCTGACGTACGAGGTGGCCCGTGAGCTGGCCCGGCAGCAGGTGCGGTACGCCGAGCTGACCATCACCCCGTTCTCCTCCACCCGCCGCGGGATCGACGAGCGCGCCTTCATGGAGGCGATCGAGGACGCCCGCAAGGCGGCCGAGAGCGAACTCGGCACCGTCCTGCGCTGGTGTTTCGACATCCCCGGCGAGGCCGGTCTCGAGGCCGCCGAGGAGACGACGCGGCTCGCGACGGACGACCGGCTGCGCCCGGAGGGCCTGGTCTCCTTCGGTCTGGGCGGCCCGGAGATCGGCGTGCCGCGCCCGCAGTTCAAGCCGTACTTCGACCGCGCGATCGCCGCCGGCCTGCGCTCGGTGCCGCACGCGGGCGAGACCACGGGCCCGGAGACGATCTGGGACGCGCTGAACGAGCTGGGCGCCGAGCGCATCGGCCACGGCACCAGCGCCGCGCGGGACCCGAAGCTGCTCCAGCACCTCGCCGAGCGGCGCATCCCGCTGGAGGTGTGCCCGACGTCCAACATCGCCACCCGCGCGGTCGCCACCCTGGACGAGCACCCGATGAAGGAGTTCACCCGGGCCGGCGTGCTGGTGACGGTCAACTCCGACGACCCGCCGATGTTCGGCACCGACCTCGCCAACGAGTACGCGGTCGCCGCCCGGCTGCTGGACCTGGACGAGCGGGGCCTGGCGGACCTCGCCAAGAACGCGGTCGAGGCCTCGTTCCTCGACCCGGCGGGCAAGGCCCGGATCGCCACCGAAATCGACACCTACACCACCGACTGGCTCGCCTCCTGATCCCCCCGCGAAGGGCCACCATGCAGAACGTGACCGCCGTGGCCCACCGCGGCGACCCCTACCGCGTCCGCGAGAACACCCTGCCGTCCCTGCGCTCCGCGATCCGGCGGGGCGCGGACGCGGTCGAGTTCGACGTACGGCTCACCCGGGACGGCGTCCCGGTGCTGCTGCACGACGCGACGCTCGAACGCCTGTGGGACCACGACCGCCCCCTCGCGTCCCTCACGTGGGACGAGGTGCGCGAGGTGACGGACGGCGGGGTCCCCACCCTCGCGGACGCGCTGGAGGTGACCGACGGCGGCCGGGTGATGATCGACCTGCCCGGCGCCCCGGGCGAGCGTGCCGTGCACCGGATCGTGGACGTCGTCCGGCAGCAGGGCGCCCAGGACCGCGTGTACTACTGCGCGGGCGCCCCCGCCATGCTCGCCGTACGGGCGGTGGACCCGGACGCGGAGATCGCGCTCACCCACACCTCCCACGCGCCGGTGCGCGCCGGAGTGCTGGAGGCGGTCCGCCCGCGCTGGCTGAACTACCGCTTCAGCCTGGTGGACCGGGCGCTCGCGGACCGCGTCCACCGCGACGGTCTCCTGCTGTCGGTGTGGACCCCGGACACCCGCCGTTCCATGCGCCGCCTGGTGGCCGCAGGGGTGGACTCGATCACCACCAACCGCGTCGACGTCCTGTGCGCGCTGCGCGACCGCGTCACGTCATGACGACCGGCGCCGGGCCGCTCCGAGCAGCCTGCGCGCCACCACGTGCGACGCGGCCGTCGCCGCACCCGCGGCCGCGAGGCCGACCACCACGTCGCGGGGCCGCGTGGGGCGCAGCACACCGGCCTGCTTCAGCCGGCCGCGCGCCCACAGCGTGAACGGCAGGACGACCAGCGGCGAGGTCACGGACCCGGGGGTGTAGCCGCGTACGGCGGCGGCCTGGGCCATGTGGACCACTCCGTGCAGCCCGAACCCGGTCAGCGCGGACTGGTAGAAGCCGGAACGTCCTCCGGTGAGGCGCCCGGCGGCCGCCGCGGTCCCGACGACGGCCCCCATCACACCCACCGCCGCGGTGAACTCGGCCGCGCCCATGCTCTCGGCCCGCTGCCACACCCGCTCCGGCACCTGCGGGAACCGCTCCCTCAGCTCGGGCACGTTACGCCGCAACCAGCCCGGCACCGTGGCCAGTTCCTCGAGATCGTGCACGACCCACGCACCCAGGAGCCCCCATGTGACGGCGCCGCCCACCAGTTCACCCGTCATGGCCCCAACCTATCGCGCGGGTACGGGCGTTACCCCGGGAGCGGACCCTTGCGTGAGCGCCTCCAGCCGCTTGATCTTGTTCCTGACGACGTACAGCGGAATCACCCCGAAGACCCCGAACGCCATGTCGACGACGCTCCACCAGAAGGGGATGCCGCGGACCGGTCCGCAGATCAGCGCGAGGGGGATGACGCCGGCGCAGGCGATCATGCCGAACTCCACGACCCAGATGTTGCGTACGGGATCGCGGTAGGGGCCCAGGAAGGCGACCGCGATGACGAGGTGGGCGAAGGCCAGCCAGTCGGTGCCGTAGAGGAGGAAGGGGTGGTCGGCGTCGGCGGCGTCGAGTCCGTCCCGTACGCGCTCGATCCACTCCATCAGGCCGGGGAGGTGCTCCGGCGCGCCGAGGGAGCGCAGGGTCTCCTCGGTCCAGCGCAGTTCGTGCACCAGGGGGAAGGCCGTGGCGCCGCTGAGCACCAGGCAGACGACGAAGAAGACCAGCCACACGCGAATGCCCTTGAGCAGGGCGGCTCTGTCGCTCATGGCAGGAGCGTACGCCGAGAGTTGAACATGTTCAAAAAATATTCCGCCGCCGGTCACACGTCGGCCCCGGACGGTGCGGGTGCACCGTCCGGGGCCGACGAGTCGCGCGCTAGCCCTCGAGCGAGGTCATCACGTGCTTGACCCGCGTGTAGTCCTCGAAGCCGTACGCCGAGAGGTCCTTGCCGTAGCCGGACTGCTTGAAGCCGCCGTGCGGCATCTCGGCCACCAGCGGGATGTGGGTGTTGATCCACACGCAGCCGAAGTCGAGCGCCTTGGACATCCGCATCGCCCGGGCGTGGTCCTTGGTCCACACCGAGGAGGCCAGCGCGTACTCCACGCCGTTGGCGTACTGGACGGCCTGGTCCTCGTCGGTGAAGGACTGCACGGTGATGACCGGCCCGAAGACCTCCTTCTGGATGATCTCGTCGTCCTGCGTGAGGCCCGAGACGACGGTCGGCGCGTAGAAGTAGCCCTTGTCGCCGACCCGCTTGCCGCCCGCCTCGACGCGCGCGTGCGCGGGCAGCCGCTCGATGAAGCCCTCCACCTGCTGGAGCTGGTTGGGGTTGTTGAGCGGGCCGTAGAGGACGTCCTCGTCGTCGGGCATGCCCGTCTTGATGTCGGAGGCGGCCTTGGCGAGCGCGGAGACGAACTCGTCGTGCACGGACTCGTGCACCAGCACGCGCGTGGCGGCCGTGCAGTCCTGGCCGGCGTTGAAGTAGCCGGCCTCGGAGATGCCCGCCACGGCCTTCGCGATGTCGACGTCCTCGAAGACCACGACCGGAGCCTTGCCGCCCAGCTCCAGGTGGACCCGCTTGAGGTCCTTGGACGCGGACTCCGCGACCGACATGCCCGCACGCACCGAACCGGTGATGGAGGCCATCGCCGGGGTGGGGTGCTCGACCATCAGGCGGCCGGTGTCACGGTCGCCACAGACGACGTTGAAGACGCCCTTGGGCAGGATCGAACCGAGGATCTCGGCGAGCAGGACCGTGGAGGCGGGGGTGGTGTCCGAGGGCTTGAGGACGACCGTGTTGCCCGCGGCGATGGCCGGGGCGAACTTCCACACGGCCATCATCATCGGGTAGTTCCAGGGCGCCACCTGGGCGCAGACGCCGACCGGCTCGCGCCGCACGAAGGAGGTGAGGCCCTCCATGTACTCGCCGGCGCCCTTGCCCTCCAGCATCCGCGCCGCGCCCGCGAAGAAGCGGATCTGGTCCACCATCGGCGGGATCTCCTCGGTGCGGGTCAGCCCGACCGGCTTGCCCGTGTTCTCCACCTCGGCGGCGATGAGTTCCTCGGCGCGCTCCTCGAAGGCGTCCGCGATCTTCAGCAGCGCCTTCTGCCGCTCGGCCGGGGTGGTGTCGCGCCAGCCGGGGAAGGCCTCGGCGGCGGCCGCCATCGCGGCGTCGACGTCCGCGGCACCGGACAGCGGAGCCGTCGCGTACGCCTCGCCGGTCGCGGGGTTGACCACCTCGGTGGTCCGTCCGTCGGCGGCGTCCCGGAACTCACCGCCGATGTAGTTGCGCAGACGACGCAGCTCGGTGCTCACTGCAGGCCCTCCTGGTGTTCCTTGTGGGTGCCCGAGGTGTCGGGTCGAACGAAGAGAGGTGTCCAACCTCTGAGACACCCACCCTAGACGGACCGCTGACGTTTTCAACACCCCCACCTCCCCCGCATCTGCGAAATCCGCAAACATCACCTCCGTTAACAACGGATTTCATCGATCGAGCCTTGCGAAACTGTCGATACGTCGTGCACAGTGACCCTGTGGCCAGTCGAAGCGCAGACCCGAGGGACTCCCGCGAGTCCAGACACGGCGGCGGACCGCAGTTGGACGCCGTCTCCCTCGCCATCATCGAGCAGCTCCAGGAGGACGGCCGCCGGCCGTACGCCGCCATCGGCAAGGCCGTGGGCCTGTCGGAGGCGGCCGTGCGCCAGCGGGTGCAGAAGCTGCTCGACCAGGGCGTGATGCAGATCGTCGCCGTCACGGACCCGCTCACCGTGGGCTTCCGCCGGCAGGCGATGGTCGGCGTCAACGTCGAGGGGGACGTGGAGGCCGTCGCCGACGCGCTGGCCGAGATGGCCGAATGCGAGTACGTGGTGATGACCGCCGGCTCGTTCGACCTGATGGTCGAGATCGTCTGCGAGGACGACGACCACCTGCTGGAGGTCATCAACAAGCGCATCCGCGCCGTGCCCGGCGTGCGCTCGACCGAGAGTTTCGTCTACCTCAAGCTCAAGAAGCAGACCTACATGTGGGGAACCCGATAACCGTGAGCACCGACACCCCCAAGGACCTCAGCAAGTCCGCGTACGACCACCTGTGGATGCACTTCACCCGCATGTCCTCGTACGAGAACGCGCCCGTCCCCACCATCGTCCGCGGTGAGGGCACCCACATCTGGGACGACAAGGGCAGGCGCTACCTCGACGGCCTGGCGGGCCTGTTCGTCGTGCAGGCCGGGCACGGCCGCCAGGAGCTCGCCGAGACCGCCGCCAAGCAGGCGCAGGAGCTGGCGTTCTTCCCGGTGTGGTCCTACGCCCACCCCAAGGCCGTGGAACTCGCGGAGCGGCTCGCGCACGAGGCCCCCGGCGACCTCAACAAGGTCTTCTTCACCACCGGCGGCGGCGAGGCGGTGGAGACCGCCTGGAAGCTCGCCAAGCAGTACTTCAAGCTCGTCGGCAAGCCGACCAAGTACAAGGTCATCTCCCGCGCGGTCGCCTACCACGGCACCCCGCAGGGCGCGCTGTCCATCACCGGCCTGCCGGCCCTCAAGGCGCCCTTCGAGCCGCTCGTCCCGGGCGCGCACAAGGTGCCGAACACCAACATCTACCGGGCGCCGATCCACGGCGACGACCCCGAGGCGTTCGGCCGCTGGGCCGCCGACCAGATCGAGCAGCAGATCCTCTTCGAGGGCCCGGACACGGTCGCCGCGGTCTTCCTGGAGCCCGTGCAGAACGCGGGCGGCTGCTTCCCGCCCCCGCCCGGCTACTTTCAGCGGGTGCGCGAGATCTGCGACCAGTACGACGTGCTGCTCGTCTCCGACGAGGTCATCTGCGCCTTCGGCCGGCTCGGCACCACCTTCGCCTGCGACAAGTTCGGCTACGTGCCGGACATGATCACCTGTGCCAAGGGCATGACCTCGGGCTACTCCCCCATCGGCGCGTGCATCGTCTCGGACCGGCTCGCCGAGCCGTTCTACAAGGGCGACAACACCTTCCTGCACGGCTACACCTTCGGCGGCCACCCGGTGTCGGCGGCGGTCGGCGTCGCCAACCTCGACCTGTTCGAGCGCGAGGGCCTCAACCAGCACGTGCTGGACAACGAGGGCGCGTTCCGCTCGACCCTGGAGAAGCTGCACGACCTGCCGATCGTCGGCGACGTCCGCGGCAACGGCTTCTTCTACGGCATCGAGCTGGTCAAGGACAAGGCGACCAAGGAGTCCTTCGACGCCGACGAGACCGAGCGCGTGCTCTACGGCTTCCTCTCGAAGAAGCTGTTCGAGAACGGCCTGTACTGCCGTGCCGACGACCGCGGCGACCCGGTCATCCAGCTCGCGCCGCCACTGATCTCCCACCAGGAGACGTTCGACGAGATCGAGCAGATCCTGCGCGCGACGCTCACGGAGGCGTGGACCAAGCTGTAGGCCGACGAGCTGATCGCGGACGTAGGCCGTCCGAGGTACCGATCTTCCCTTTGAATGATCAACACCGGCCCCGGTGCCGCCGTTCGAGTGAGAAACGGCGTCCCGGGGCCGCGTGCTGTCCGGCCGCCCGCCACCGCCTGCCTAGCGTGCCCAGTGACCGATCGGCCCGCCCTTCGTTCCCCCGGACGGGGGATAAACCCGAAGAGCGCACGGCATTTCCGATCCGAACCGAGGTGTACGCCATGGTGGCCCCACCGGACAACGACGTGCTCTGGGCGCGTGCCCTGCACTTCCGGCACGACGACGGCTCACCCGGCCTGAGCGGGGTCTCGCTCGGCGTCAGGGAGGGCGAGATCCTCGCGGTCTCAGGCCCGCGCGGCAGCGGCAAGTCGACGTTGCTGCGCTGTCTGTCCGGCCTGGTGCCCGCGAACGACGGCGAGGTCTGGTTCAACAGCGTGCCGGTGCACACCATGGGACCGGCGGCCCGGGAACGGCTGCGCCGCGACCGCTTCGGCTGGATCGACCCGGCGCCGGTCCTGGTGCCGGAGCTGAACGTCTGGGAGAACGCCGCCCTGCCACTGATGCTGCGCGGCACCGGGCGACGGCGCGCCAAGGCCGCCGCCCTGGAGTGGCTTGAGCGCCTCGACATCGGTGAGCGGGCGCGCAAGCACCCCACGGAACTGACGCACGCGGAGCGCCAGCGCGCCTGCATCGCTCGCGCGCTCGCCCCGGCGCCCTCGGTACTGTTCGCCGACGAGCCGACGGCCCCGCTGCACCGCGTCGACCGCGCCCACGTACTGCGCACGCTCACCACCGCGGCCCGCTCGCACGGCATCACCGTGGTCCTCGCGACCCACGACAGCCAGACCGCCGCGCTGGCCGACCGTACGGTGTCGCTGCTCGACGGGCGGTGCGTGCGCACCGTTCACCTCCCCCCGGTCTCCGGACCGGCCGAGTCGGAAGGCCGGGCGGCGTGCTCGCTCTCCGTCTGAGCCTCGGGGCCCAGCCCGCCGTCCAGGTGCGCCGGCTCCTGGTCGCCGGCGCCTCGGCCGGCACCGGCTTCCTGCTGCTGAGCGCCCTGGGCCACGCGCTGACCCACCCGGACCCGTCCGCCTCCGCGCTGCGGCTGGCCTGGTGCGCTGCCCCGCTGGCGGCCACGGTGTACCTCGCGGTCGCGGTGGCCCGCACCGACCCGGCCACCCGGCCCCGGCCCGGTCTGTCCGCGGTCGGTCTGGGTCCGGTCAAGCTGATGGCGATCTCCGCCGCCACCACGGCGCTGTCCTGCCTGCTGGGTTCCGCGCTGGCGCTGCTCGTCTTCCTCCAGCTCCGGGGCGACCTCACGGGCATGCCGCTCGGCGGGGGCGCGAGGGAGTTCCTGGCCGCGGGCCGGCCCCTGCCGATGCCGGCCGCGCTGACGCTGCTGGCCCTGGTGCCGCTGAGCGCGGCGGCGGCGGCGGCGGTGTCCCTGCGGCCGCGCGAGCCGGTCACGGGCGCGGGCCGGGCGGGCCGGGCGTACGGCAGGTTCGGCGCGTACCGGCGGACGACGGCGCTCGAATCCTTCGGCGCCTACGGGCGGTTCGGCCGCCAGCTGGGGGCCGCCGCACACGGCCGGCGCACGGCCGGGGCGCCTGCCGGGGAGCAGGAGGGTCCGGGGGCCGAGTCCGCGGAGGGTTCCGGCCCGGAGCCCGCCGACGGGTCCGGTGCCGTCGTCCCGCCCGTCGTCCCGACCGCGGCGCCGTCCGGACTGCCGTGGGGGGTCGCGGTGCTCGCGGTGGGTCTGGCGGTGGAGGCGCTGACGAGCCGTACCGGCTCCGGGGAGGGCCCGGCGGCGTTCCTCGGGCTGGCCCTGACGTGCCTCGGTCTGGCCCTCGTCGGCCCCGGGCTCGCCCACCTGTGCGGCAGGCTGCTCCAGGCGGTCCGCCCGGGCGCGCTGCGGCTGCTGGCCGGACGGGTGCTGATGACGGAGGCCACGCGCATCGGCCGCCCGCTGGGCGTGGTCTGCGCGGTGATGGCGGCCGCGTACGCCATGGCGTCGCTGCACGACCGCGAGGACCCGTCCGCCGGTCCGCTGGTGGTGCTCGGCGTGCTGCTGGTGGCGGGCTGCACGGTGGCGACACTGCTCACGGCGGCCGTCGAGGCGAAGCAGGCGCACTCCGGCACCACCGAGTCGCTGCGTCGCCTCGGGGCGCCCGCGGCGACCCTGCGCCGGGCCGCGGCCGTGCGCGCGGGCGCGCTGCTCGCCCTGTTCGGCCCGCTGACGGTGGCCGTGGCCGAGCTGTCGGCCTGGCCGCTGGGCGGCTGAGAAAGAAGTCGAAGAAACTTTCCCCGCTCGCGATGAGTTCCGCGCGGACGGCCGGTCTACCCCCTCGAACGACACCGGATGAACGGGAGAGGCCCCACCATGTACCAGCAGATGATCTTCGTGAACCTGCCCGTCGAGGACATCGACGCCTCGAAGAAGTTCTTCACGGCGCTCGGCTACGACATCAACCCGCAGTTCAGCGACGAGTCCACGGCGTCCGTCGTGATCAGCGACACGATCGTCGCGATGCTGCTGACCAAGGACAAGTACGCGCAGTTCACGAAGAAGGAGATCGTGGACGCGCGTACCAGCAGCGAGGTGCTGGTCGCGCTGAGCGCCGAGAGCCGCGAGAAGGTCGACGAGCTGGTGGACAACGCCCTCGCGGCGGGCGGCACGACCGCCGGCGAGACCCAGGACCACGGCTTCATGTACGGCCGCTCCTTCGACGACCTCGACGGCCACACCTGGGAGGTCGTGTGGATGGACCCGGCCGCGGTGCAGGGCTGACACACCGCCACCGCGTCACCCCCGGCCCGGACGGGCGCTCGAAAGAGCCCCCGACCGGGCCGTCGTCATGACCGACCGGCGCGGCGCGCAACCAAAACCGTTCGGACACCGTCTTCACAACTGCCGCTTCCCGCACGGCCGGTGACCGTTCCCGGCCGCGTCGGCCGGATCGGGCCGCTCCCGCGGGCGTTGAAACGTCCGGGTGGTTAACAAAAAGGCAAAGCCCGGTCCACCGGTAGGCATATGCGTTGACACTACTTATGCGGCGCTTATAGACCTGGGAGCCTCATGGGAGTGCTGAGCTTTCATCAACCCTCCCTCAACCCCCCGCATTTGCGCTTCATGTAAAGGACAAACGTGGCAGTTCTGTCCGTATCACGCCGTTCCGTCACCCGCTCCGTGCGCGCCCTCGGTGTCGTCTCCGCGTCCGCGGCGCTCGCGCTCGGTGTCGCCGGTAACGCCGCGGCGTGCAACATCAACGAGTTCTCGGCCGAGGCGAAGTGCGACGGTGACAAGGGTGTCATCACCGTCACCGACGTCGACCCGGCCGGCGTCCCGGCCACCGTCACCGTGTTCCTCCAGAACAACGGCGCCGACATCGAGAAGGTCGGCGAGCAGGTGGTCAAGGGTTCCAAGAAGGGCACGACCATCACCTTCGAGGAGGACTGGAAGCCGAACGCCGTCTACCGCATCCACGTCTCGGCGAAGCCCTACGTCGACGAGGACATCAAGCCCAACCTGACCACGCCGTCGACGCCGTGCAAGGAGGACGAGGAGGAGCCCCCGGCCCCCGAGCCCACGCCGTCGGTGACGTCCTCGGCCCCGGCCGAGGAGAGCGAGGAGCCGAGCCCGGCGCCGTCGGAGAGCGAGAGCGAGAGTTCCGCCCCGCCGGCCGACACGTCGGACAACGCGCCCTCCCCCGCCGGTGAGTCCAACCTCGCCGAGACCGGTGCCAACTCCAACACCGGCGTGATCGCCGGTGCGGCGGCCGCCCTGGTCGCCATCGGTGGCGGCGCGGTCTTCTTCGGCATGCGCCGCCGCGGGGCGAACAGCCGGCGCTGACGCCTCACGGAACCACGTGCGGCCCGTCCCCTCCGGGGGGCGGGCCGCTCGCCGTTCACCGGACGCTCAGCCGAACGAGGCCAGCTCCAGCCAGTGTTCGAGCACCTTGCGTTCGCCGAGCACCTCGACGCGGGGGTCGTCCAGCGGGATACGGCGGTAGAAGGCGAGGAGCACCCAGGTGAGCGGCCCGCGCAGGGCGACCGTGGCCTTCTCGTGGCCGTGGCTCCAGGACACGCCGTCCTCGTCGAGCCGTATCAGCCACTCCGCCTCGGTGTCGGTGGCGTGCAGGTGCAGGGTGCGCAGCGGCCCGCGCAGCCCGTGCACCTCGTCGTCGGGCAGCGTCCGCTGCGCCCACTCCACGATCTCCAGCCACTCGTCTACCGCGTCGGCGGCCACCTCGGGCGCCACCTCGTAGGGCAGCCCGGCGGCGAGCGTGGCGTCCGCGCGGTGCACCGTCACCTCGTGCGTCATACGGCGGGCCCAGAAACCGGCGTTGTCGGTCCCCGCCCAGCTCCACACCCGCGCGTCCGGGCCGGCCTCCCGCAGCGCGCCGACGACCAGCTCGCCGCTCTTGGCCAGCCAGGCGTCCAGCGCGGCGGCGTCACCACGGGCCTCGGGCCCTTCACATTCCGGTACGTCCTCCTCGGGGGTCTCCTCCACAGCCCCGGTGCGCACCATCAGGGCCACCCAGCGCAGGGCGCCGCCGAGGTGCCGTACCAGCTCCTCCACCGACCAGTCGGGGGTCGTCGGGACCGCGCGGGACAGGTCGATGCCGGACGTCACCACCGCCCTCAACTCACCGATCTGGTGGGAGACCTCCTGGCAGTAGCGCTCATGGGCGAGTCGTGTCATGCGGCTCACCCTAGGCAACGGCGATCAGCCGAGCACGGCGATTTCCGCGGCGTCGAACTCCACCCCGGTCACGTCCCCCGTCCCGGGCGCGTCCCTGAGCGCGCAGGCCGCCTCCAGCGGGGGCGCGCCCTCGGGCTGGAGGCGCACGGCGACGTGGGTGCCGCGGAAGGTGCGCGCGGTCACCGTGCAGCGCAGCCCCTCGTCGGCCGGGACCAGACGGACACCGGCGGGCCGGACCAGCAGCGTGCGCGTGCCCCCGGGAGCGTCCTGCGGCACCGGGACCTTCCCCCAGGGGGTGACGGCGACACCGTCCGCGACGGCCGCCTCGACGACGTTCTCGAAGCCGAGGAAGCGGGCCACGAAGGCGTCGGCCGGCCGCTGCCAGACCTCCAGCGGTGTGCCGGACTGGGCGATCCGCCCGTCCCGCATCACCACCACCCGGTCGGCCAGCGCGAACGCCTCGCCCTGGTCGTGCGTCACGGCGAGCACGGTCGTGCCCAGCCGGCCGAACAGCTCGCGCAGTTCGACGACGAGCCGCTCCCTGAGCGACCGGTCAAGCTGGCCGAGCGGCTCGTCGAGCATCAGCAGCCGCGGGCTGGGGGCGAGGGCACGGGCCAGTGCCACGCGCTGCTGCTCCCCTCCGGAGAGGGCGGCGACGGCCCGCCGGGACGCCCCGGGGAGACCGACCAGCTCCAGCAACTCGCCGACCTGCCGGGACTGTTCGTCGCGCGGAAGCCCGTGCATGCGCAGCCCGAAGGCCACATTGCCGCCCACGTCCCGCTGCGGGAACAGCTGATGGTCCTGGAACATCAGCCCGACCCCCCGCTTGTGCGCGGGCACACCTGACTGGTCCTTCCCGCCGAGCAGGACCCGCCCCGCGTCCAGCGGCTGCAGCCCGGCCACCACGCGCAGCAGCGTGGACTTGCCGCTGCCGCTGGGTCCGAGGACGCAGACGATCTCGTGCTCGGCGACGTCGAGACCGACGGCGTCCAGTGCCGCCCGCCCGCCGAAGCGGACGGTCGCGTCCTGAAGGCTCAGCAGCATCTAGAACTCCCCGCTCCGGTCGGTCCGCAGCCGCTCCAGCACCAGCAGCGCCACCGCGCACACGATCATCAGAATGGTCGACAGGGCCATGGCCTGGCCGTAGTTGAGGTCCCCGGGCCGTCCCAGCAGCCGTGCCACGGCCACCGGGAGGGTCGGGTTGTCCGGCCGCGCGATGAACACCGTCGCCCCGAACTCCCCGAGGGACACCGCGAAGGCGAACCCGGCCGCGATCAGCAGCGCCCGCCGCACCAGCGGCAGGTCCACCTCACGCCACGCCCGCCACGGCGACGCCCCGAGCACCGCCGCCGCCTCCCGCAGCCGTACGTCCACCGCCCGCAGCACCGGCAGCATGGTCCGTACGACGAAGGGGACGCCGACCAGTGCCTGCGCCAGCGGGACCAGGATCCAGGAGGCGCGCAGGTCCAGCGGCGGCTCGTCGAGGGCGATCAGGAAGCCGAAGCCCACGGTCACCGCGGACACCCCGAGCGGCAGCATCAGCAGCGCGTCGAACCCGCGCACCAGCCGCCCCGCGTCCCGCCGGGTCAGCGCGACGGCGGCGAGTCCGCCGATCACCACGGCGATCACGGTGGCGGCGACGGCGTAGCGCAGCGAGTTGCCGACCGCCTCGATCGGCGCGACGAGGAACACTCCTCCGTCGCCGTCGGTCAGCGCCCGGTAGTACCCGAGGCCGGCGCTGCCGAAGGAGCGCTGCACCAGTACGCCGAGCGGCATCAGGAGCAGCACGGCCACCGTGGCGACGACCCCGCCGAGCAGCGCCCACTGTCCTGCGCCGCGCGGCCGGCGCGCGGTCACCGAGGGGTCGACAAGGCGCAGCGCGGTCTCGCGGCGCCGCACCGTCCAGGCGTGCAGGGCGAGGATCAGGCCGACGGCGGCGAACTGGATCAGCGTGAGGACGGCGGCGGTGGACAGGTCGAAGAGGTCGGCGGTCTGCCGGTAGATCTCCACCTCGAGGGTGGAGAAGGTGGGCCCGCCGAGGATCTGCACCACGCCGAAGGAGGTGAAGGTGAACAGGAAGACCATCAGCGCGGCGGCGGCCACGGCGGGGGCGAGCGCCGGCAGGGTGACCGTCCGCCAGGCGGTGAGACGGGAGGCACCGAGCATCCGCGCGGCCTCCTCCTGCCGCGGGTCGAGCTGGGACCACAGCCCGCCCACGGTGCGGACGACCACGGCGTAGTTGAAGAAGACGTGCGCGAGGAGGATCGCCCACACGGTGGTGTCGAGGCGCACGCCCCACAGCTCGTCCAGCAGTCCGCCGCGTCCGACGAGGGCGAGGAACGCCGTGCCGACGACGACCGTCGGCAGAACGAACGGCACGGTGATCACCGCCCGCAGCACCTGTTTGCCGGGGAAGTCGAAACGGGCCAGGACGTAGGCGCCGGGCAGCGCGATCACCAGGGTGAGGACCGTGGAGACGAGCGCCTGCCAGGTGGTGAACCACAGCACCTGGCGGATGTCGGACTGGGCCAGCACGTCCGCGATCCGCCCGGGCTGCCAGCCACCGTCGGTCTTCAACCCGCGCGCGACGATCGCGGTGACCGGGTAGGCGAAGAAGACCGCGAAGAACGCGGCCGGCACGGTCATCAGACCGAGCCGTGCCGCGTTCCGGCGCCACCACCCGCGCCGGCGCGGGCTCACTTCAGTACGAGCGAGGTCCACGACTTGACCCACTGGTCACGGTTCTCGGCGATCTTCGCCGGGTCCATGGTCTGCGGTTGCTTCGCCTGCGGCCCGAACTTCACGAACTCCTCGGGCACCTGCGCACCTTCGCGCACCGGGTAGACGAACATGTTGAGCGGCATGTCGTCCTGGAAGGTCTTGCCGATCAGGAAGTCGAGCAGCGCCTTGCCGCCCTCGGGGTTCTTCGCGTTGCTCAGCAGCCCCGCGTACTCGACCTGCCGGAAGCAGGTGCCCTCGGCGACGCCGGTGGGGGCGGTGTCGGGCTTCGGGTCGGCGTAGATCACCTCGGCGGGCGGCGAAGAGGCGTACGACACGACGAGTGGCCGGTCCGCCTTGGCCTCCTTGCCGCCGGCCGAGCCGGAGAACTCCTCGTTGTAGGCCTGCTCCCAGCCGTCGACCGCCTTGACGCCGTTGGCCCTGAGCTTCTTCCAGTAGTCCTGCCAGCCGTCGTCCCCGTACTTGGCGGCGGTGCCGAGCAGGAAGCCGAGGCCCGGTGAGGAGGTGGCGGCGTTCTCGACGACCAGGAGATCCTTGTAGGCGGGCTTGACCAGGTCGTCGAGGGTCTTCGGCGGGGTCAGGCCCTTGTTCTCGAACCACGCCTTGTCGTAGTTGACGCAGACGTCACCGGTGTCGACCGGCGTGACCCGGTGCTTGTCCTCGTCCACCCGGTACTCGGGCAGGAGCTGGTCGGAGCCCTTGGCCTCGTAGGACTGGAACAGCCCGTTGTCGAGGGCGCGGGACAGCAGGGTGTTGTCGACGCCGAAGAAGACGTCACCCTGGGGGTTGTCCTTGGTCAGGATCGCCTTGTTCACAGCCTGGCCCGCGTCGCCGTCCTCGAGGACCTTGAGCTTGTAGCCGGACTGCTTCTCGAAGGCGGCGACGACGTCCTTGGACACGGCCCACGAGTTGTGACTGACGAGGGTCACGGTCTTGCTGCTTGTACCGCTGCCGCCGTCGCCGCCGGACGACCCGCAGGCGGACAGCGTGACGAGCCCCAGCCCCACGGCCAGGACCACGACCTTCTTGGTGATGTCCACTTGATTCCTCCTGGAGTGACCAGGAAGAGACGCGGCCCTGCCCGGAACCCCTGGTCGGGGTCCCGGGCAGGGCGCAACAGCTCGAGTGATGACCGATCTCCCTACCCAGAATGACCTGGGCCAGGTTCGGAGGGTCTGCGGCCGGTGCCGCACTCTCAGCGCTGTGGCGCTCCCCTGTCGGAATATGAAGATGTACGTACCCGGGTCACATTACCGTTCGCTCGCGGCGAGCTGACCACACGCCCCGTCGATCTCCTGACCACGGGTGTCCCGGATCGTGACCGGCACACCGTGCGCGGCGATCGCCTCGACGAACGCCTTCTCGTCCTCGGGCCGGGACGCGGTCCACTTGGACCCCGGCGTCGGGTTGAGCGGGATGAGGTTGACGTGCACGGGCCGCCCCTTGAGGAGCCGCCCGAGGCGGTCGCCTCGCCACGCCTGGTCGTTGATGTCCCGGATGAGGGCGTACTCGATGGACAGCCGGCGTCCCGACCTGGCCGCGTACTCGAAGCCGGCGTCGAGTACCTCGCGCACCTTCCACCGCGTGTTCACGGGGACGAGGGTGTCGCGCAGTTCGTCGTCAGGGGCGTGCAGCGAGATGGCGAGCCGGCACTTGAAGCCCTCCTCGGTGAACCGGTGGATGGCCGGCACCAGGCCGACCGTCGACACGGTGATGCCACGCTGCGACAGCCCGAGCCCGTCCGGCTCGGGGTCGGTGAGCCGGCGGATGGCGCCGACGACCCGCTTGTAGTTGGCGAGGGGCTCGCCCATGCCCATGAACACGATGTTGCTCAGCCGCGCGGGCCCGCCGGGCACCTCGCCGTCGCGGAGCGCCCGCATCCCGTCCACGATCTGGTGCACGATCTCGGCGGTCGACAGGTTCCGGTCGAGCCCGGCCTGCCCGGTGGCGCAGAACGGGCAGTTCATGCCGCACCCGGCCTGGGAGCTGATGCACATGGTGACCCGGTCCGGGTACCGCATCAGCACGGACTCGACGAGCGTCCCGTCGAACAGCTTCCACAGCGTCTTGCGGGTCGTCCCCGCGTCGGTCGACAGATGCCGTACGACGGTCATCAGCTCAGGAAGCAGCGCCTCCTGCAGCTTCCCGCGCGAGCCGACGGGGATGTCGGTCCACTGCTCCGGGTCGTGCGCGTACCGCGCGAAGTAGTGCTGCGAGAGCTGCTTGGCACGGAACGGCTTCTCACCGACCGCGACAACCGCCTCCTTGCGCTCGGCAGGCGTGAGATCGGCAAGATGCCGCGGCGGCTTCTTGACTCCGCGCGGCGCGACGAATGTAAGTTCTCCGGGCTTAGGCATGGCTGTACCAGTGTCGCAGATCCACTTGGGTGACCTGCGGGTGTCGGGGGCCACACCTGTCGGCGGTGGTGGTCGTTGGTCACCCTTGAGCGGCCTCGGACCAGGGACGGCCCAGCGGGCCAGGTGGATAGGTCGCCTTCGCTGTCACACCCTGCAAAATGCAGCGCACATCTGGTCCGGCGCTTGGAGCTGCGGCGTCATCCCTATCCGGTCGATCACGCGGGGCCGAGGCCCTGCTTCGACCCGCCCTGTTCGTCGGCTGACTGTGCCCTCTGGTTCGACGTCAACAGGAGCGGTCCGCCCTTGTTGGTGTCAAGCGTCGGTGTCAGGTGAATGATCGGGCTTGAGACCCCGCTGCAAGAACGGTCCGGGAATTCGCCGGTCGTGGCGCTGGTGTCCACACTTCAACGGGGTACCGGACGCATCGGTCACCTGGAAGTCCAAGACGACCCTGCGCGGGTCTCCATCCTCGTAGAGCCACACGCTCATCAGCTCGGCCGCCACCGTTACCGCGAACTGGACGTTGATGCCGTTGCCGACCGACGAAACGGTAACGGCCTCGCCCGGCTCAAGCCAGAAGTCCTCACCGTACGGCTCGACGAAGAGGCACAACGGGGCGCCCCCCGCGTTCTCAACCGGCAGACTTCCGTGCACTGGATCACCCCACTCCGCACCTTGGCGGCCAGACACCCACCCTCACCCTGGCTCTCATCCCCCGTCCGCCGTCGCCCCACGCACCGTGGAGCGGGCGTGGTTCAGGGCGTCCAGGTGGAGCGCGCCACGATACGAACGACCTGGACCCCCTGGCCGCGTCTGCTCGGCTCTGCCTGGGTCCTCATTCCACTACGCACAGATTCGCGGCGTCGCGGAGCGCCGCACCGGTCAGGCCCGCACCGGTCAGGCCCGCACGCGTGACAACCGCGTCCGTCAGGTCCGCGTCGGTCAGAGCGGCCCCCTCCGTGTGATCACGATCGCAGGTCGTGATCGGCATGTACACAGCCTTTGGGCCCCCGTCCCAGCCGGACGGGGGCCCAGAGGTCACAGCAAGCGGACGGAACCTCAGCCCGCCCCCACGAAGATCACCAGCAGGAGCCAGACCACCGGTGCCGTCGGGAGCAGGGAGTCCAGGCGGTCCATGATGCCGCCGTGGCCCGGGAGCAAAGTGCCCATGTCCTTGATGCCCAGGTCGCGCTTGATCATGGACTCGCCGAGGTCACCCAGCGTGGCGCTGGCGGCGACCGCGAGGCCGAGCAGGAGGCCCTGCCACCAGACGCCGTCGTCGATCAGGAACTGCATGCACAGCGCGCCCGCGACCATGGAGAAGCCGACCGCTCCCAGCAGGCCCTCGCGGGTCTTGCCGGGGCTGATACGCGGCGCGAGCTTGTGCTTGCCGAAGCGCCAGCCGACCGCGTAGGCGCCGGTGTCGCTGACGACCGTCAGCAGCAGGAACGTCAGCACCCGCCACGGTCCGTCATCGGCCCTCAGCAGCATCGCGACGAACGTCGCCAGGAACGGCACGTAGAACGCCGCGAAGACACCCGCCGTGACGTCCTTGAGGTAGCCCTCGGGCGGTGCCGTCATACGCCAGACCAGGACCGCCAGCGTGGTGAGCGCCATGGCGACCCACGCGCCCTCCGCGCCCCGGGCGTACCCGGCGACGACCATCGCCGCGCCGCCGATCGCCAGGGGAACGAGGGGCGCCTTGATGCCCTTGCGTTCGTCGAGCCGCGTCGTCAGCTCCCACAGGCCCACCACGACGGCGACCGCGATCACTCCGACGAAGACGGCCTTGACGACGAACAGCGACGCGACGATCACCGCGCCGAGTCCGACGCCGACGCCTATCGCCGCGCCGAGGTCCCGCCCCGCGCTCTTCTTCTGCGGTGCGGGGGCCGGCTGCGGGGCGGGGGGCATGGGCTCCGGATTCTGCGGCACCTCCCCCGGCAGGGGGCGGGCCCGCGTCGGCTCGTCTCGGAACAGGGGGCCGCTCAGCCGAGCAACCCCCCGGTCCGCATCCTGGTCTCCGCCGTGTTCGGGTACGTCGGGCACGATGGGCATGGGCCGCGTCTGCTGTGCTTGGTGCGCATCGTACGCGGGACCCGCCGGGACAGCTTCCCGGCCGGGTCCGTGGTCGGACGGCCCCCAGTACCCGGTCTGCGGCGTCCCCCAGGAAGAGTCGTTCATCAGACCTCGAGCAGCTCCGCTTCCTTGTGCTTCAGGAGCTCGTCCACCTGGGCGACGTACTTCGCCGTGGTGTCGTCGAGTTCCTTCTCCGCACGGCGGCCCTCGTCCTCGCCGACCTCGCCGTCCTTGATCAGCTTGTCGATGGCTTCCTTCGCCTTGCGGCGGACGGAGCGGATCGAGATCTTCGCGTCCTCGCCCTTGCCCTTGGCGACCTTGATGTAGTCGCGCCGGCGCTCCTCGGTCAGCTCGGGGAACACCACCCGGATGATGTTGCCGTCGTTGCTCGGGTTGACGCCCAGGTCGGAGTCGCGGATCGCCTGCTCGATGTTGCGCAGCGCGCTCTTGTCGAACGGGGTCACCACGGCCATGCGCGGCTCGGGCACGGAGAACGAGGCCAGCTGGTTGATCGGCGTCGGCGCGCCGTAGTAATCGGCCACGATCTTGTTGAACATCGCCGGGTGCGCACGGCCGGTACGGATCGCGGCGAAGTCCTCCTTGGCGACCACGACGGCCTTCTCCATCTTCTCCTCGGCCTCGAGGAGGGTCTCTTCGATCACCACTTGCTCCTGCGTGTCTTGAGTAGGCCCGGCTGCGGTTCCTGGTCGGGGCGGCGGCCGGCTGCGTCGCGTCTTCTTCCTGCACGGTTCACGACCGGCAGGACATTGTCCATCCCCCGGTCAGTTGTGCCCGGCGTCGTCGCCCACCAGCGTGCCGATCTTCTCACCCTTGACGGCGCGGGCGATGTTGCCCTCCTTCAGGAGTTCGAAGACGACGATCGGCAGGCTGTTGTCCCGGCAGAGCGTGACGGCCGTGGCGTCGGCGACCTTCAGGTTCCGGGTGATGACCTCGCCGTAGCCGAGGGCGTCGAACTTGACGGCGTCGGGGTTGGTCTTCGGGTCGGAGTCGTAGACCCCGTCGACACCGTTCTTGCCCATGAGCAGCGCCTCGGCGTCGATCTCCAGGGCGCGCTGCGCGGCGGTGGTGTCGGTCGAAAAGTACGGCATGCCCATACCGGCGCCGAAGATGACCACGCGGCCCTTCTCCAGGTGGCGCACGGCGCGCAGCGGGATGTAGGGCTCGGCGACCTGGCCCATGGTGATGGCGGTCTGCACGCGGCAGTCGACGCCTTCCTTCTCCAGGAAGTCCTGCAGGGCGAGGCAGTTCATCACGGTGCCGAGCATGCCCATGTAGTCGGAGCGGGCGCGGTCCATGCCCCGCACCTGGAGTTCGGCTCCGCGGAAGAAGTTGCCGCCGCCGATCACGATGGCGATCTGCGCGCCGTCCCGTACGACGGCCGCGATCTCACGTGCGATGGCGTGCACCACGTCGGGATCGACGCCCAGGCCCCCGCCGCCGGAGAAGGCCTCTCCGGACAGCTTCAGCAGAAACCGGCCGCGCGCTTTGCCGTCGTCGCTTTTGTCAGCCTTGGTGGTCATGGTCGAATCCCGCCTCTTTCACCTGTTGCACATACGAAGAAGGCCATTGCCGGTGGGGCGTGGTTCGCATCCCATGCGGCAATGGCCTCCTCGTCAGATCTGCTGTCGTCCGGCACGCGCGCGTGCGTGGACGCGTGTCCGAACGACTGCTGTCGACCCTATCGGGGTCGCGCGCCCGTCGCGGTGCGGACTCAGATGCCGACCTTGATGCGCGTGAAGCGCTTCAGGGTGACACCGGCCTCGTCCAGGATCTTCTGGACGGACTTCTTGTTGTCCAGCGCGTAGGGCTGGCCGAGCAGCGTGGCGTCCTTGAAGAAGCCGTTGAGGCGACCCTCGACGATCTTCGGCAGGGCGGCCTCGGGCTTGCCCTCGGCGCGGGTGGTCTCCTCGGCGACGCGGCGCTCGGACTCGACGACCTCGGCCGGCACGTCCTCCTTGGAGAGGTACTTCGGCGCGAAGGCGGCGATGTGCTGGGCGACGCCCTTGGCGATCTCGGCGTTCGGCTTGTCGAGCTCGACGAGCACACCGATCTGCGGGGGCAGGTCGGGCATCGTGCGGTGCATGTACGCGGTGACGTAGCCGTCGGCGAACTGCGCGAAGCGGTCCAGGACGATCTTCTCGCCCAGGTTGGCGTTGGCCTCGTCCACGAACGCCTGGACCGTCTTGCCGGCCTCGATCTCGGACGCGAGCAGCGCCTCGAGGTCGGCCGGGGCGGTCTTGGCGACGTGCTCGGCGATGGCGGTGGCGACACCCTGGAACTTCTCGCCCTTGGCGACGAAGTCCGTCTCGCACTTCAGCTCGACGAGGACACCGGAGGAGTTGTCGTCGGCGATGATCGAGACCACGGCGCCGTTCTCGGCGGAGCGGCCCTCGCGCTTGGCGACGCCCTTCTGGCCCTTGATGCGCAGCGCCTCGACGGCCTTGTCGACGTTGCCGTCGGCCTCGTCCAGCGCCTTCTTGCAGTCCATCATGCCGGCGCCGGTGAGCTCCCGGAGCTTCTTGACGTCGGCGGCGGTGTAGTTCGCCATGAGTCTGTGAATCTTTCTCGAAGTCTGGAGGATCGAAGATCAGCGGGGCCGGTCCGCCGCGCGGGCGGCTACCGGCTCTCCGCCGACCTACGGGTGAACGGCGGGAGCGGACGTGATGTCACCGCTCCCGCCGTCATCGGCTCGGACGGAGCGGTCAGGCCTGCTCGGCCGGGGTCTCCGCGGCGGGGGCCTCGGCGGCAGGGGCCTCGGCGGCGGGAGCCTCGGCCGGCTTCTCACCCTCGGCAGCGGGAGCCTCGGCCGGCTTCTCGCCCTCGGCGGCGGCCGGAGCGGCCTCCTCGCCCTTCTTCTCACCCTCGAGCAGGTTGCGCTCCCACTCGGCCAGCGGCTCGCCGGCGGCCTTCTCGCCCTTGCCCTCGGTGGCGACACCGGAGCGGGAGATGAGGCCCTCGGCCACGGCGTCGGCGATCACGCGGGTGAGCAGGGTGACGGAGCGGATCGCGTCGTCGTTGCCCGGGATCTTGTAGTCGACCTCGTCGGGGTCGCAGTTGGTGTCGAGGATGGCGACGACCGGGATGTTGAGCTTCCGGGCCTCGCCGACCGCGATGTGCTCCTTCTTGGTGTCCACGATCCAGACGGCGCTGGGCACCTTGGACATCTCGCGGATACCGCCGAGGGTCTTCTCCAGCTTCGCCTTCTCGCGGGAGAGGACCAGCAACTCCTTCTTGGTGAGGCCGGAGGCGGCCACGTCCTCGAAGTCGATCTGCTCGAGCTCCTTGAGGCGCTGCAGACGCTTGTAGACGGTCGAGAAGTTGGTGAGCATGCCGCCCAGCCAGCGCTGGTTGACGAAGGGCATGCCGACGCGGGTGGCCTGCTCGGCGATGGCCTCCTGCGCCTGCTTCTTCGTGCCGACGAACATGACCGTGCCGCCGTGGGCGACGGTCTCCTTGACGAACTCGTAGGCGCGGTCGATGTACGACAGCGACTGGAGCAGGTCGATGATGTAGATGCCGTTGCGCTCCGTGAAGATGAAGCGCTTCATCTTCGGGTTCCAACGACGGGTCTGGTGACCGAAGTGGACGCCGCTCTCCAGCAGCTCCCGCATCGTGACGACGGCCATGGCCGTATCTCCTTGAGTTTCTCGGTTGTGCCGCGGAATCCGGACGGCTTCCGCGCCTGACGCCCGCGACGCGCCGTGCCACGAAGGACCGAGGGGCGCTGACACCGGGCCACGGCCGTGACCGGTCCCGATGTCGGGGCGTGCGAAGTCGACCCAGTGACCCGGGTCGCCACCAGAAGTGTACGGGACCCGAGGGGTGCCGGGTGACGCCGATGTCCACAACCCGGGTGGTCGTCCACAGGTCCCGGCGCTGATCGCGTCCTCGGGGGACGCTTTCCGCCATGCGACGACGTGGTGAGCGACGAGGACGAAGTGAGCGGTGCGGCTGGATGAGGGGGTGCCTGCGGTTGGTCCTGGTGGTGGCCGTGACCCTGGCGGCACTGCTGGCCCCACCCCCGTCCCGGCTGTTCGCGATGGCAGCGGGGAGCGAGGGGGCGGGGGCGGGGATGACGTCGGGCAGGGCCACAGCGAAGGCCGGGGGCGGGCTGACGTCGGCGTCAGGGGCCGGAGGCGGGCCCTCAGCCGTTGCCCTGGGTGGCGCCGGGCCGCCCCCTCGCCGCGCCGGGGGCGACTCCATGCCGTCCGTTGGCCGTGCGTGGCCGGTGGGCGTGCGCCCGCAGGTGCTGCGTGGCTGGGAGCCGCCGGCGACCGTCTACGGCGCCGGGCACCGTGGCGTGGACCTGGCGGCGGTGCCGGGGACGCCGGTGCGGGCTGTGGCGGACGGCCGGGTGTCGTTCGCGGGCCGCGTGGCCGGAAAGGGCGTCGTCTCGATGGAACTCACCGGCACGGGTGAGCCGCCGCTGCGCACCACCTACGAGCCGGTCCGGGCGTCGGTGACCGAGGGGACCGAGGTGACGGCGGGCGAGGTGATCGGCTCGGTGGAGGCCACCGGCTCCCACTGCACGGCCCCGTGCGTGCACTGGGGCCTGCTGCGCGGCGACACGTACCTGGACCCGCTCAGCCTGCTGCCCCCGTGGCTGCTCGACCGGGGTCCGTCGCGGCTGCTCCCGGTGCTCGGGGTGCCGCTGCCCGAATGAGCGCCCGCACCGAGATGAGGACCCGTGCCGGGCGACTTCAGCCCCGGACGCCGTCCAGGGCCATGGAGACCGCCGCCCGCGTGATCACGTCCGGGTGCTCCGCCGCCCCCAGTTCGATGCGGCGCACGGCGGCGTCGACGACGCCCTGGAGCAGCATGGCGGTGAGCCGGGGCTCGGCGTGACCGAGGTCGGCGAGCGCCTCGACGATCATGGCGATGAGGCCGCCGTGAGCCGCGCGGATCTTCTCCCGCGCGCCGGCGTCGAGTTCGCTCGCGGAGATCGCGACGACCGCGCGGTGCCTACGGTCCCCCACCAGCTCCAGCTGCTTGCGGACGTACGCCTCGATCTTGCCCTCGGCGCCGTCGGCCTGCGCCATCGCCGCCTCGACCTCCGCCGCCCACACCGGGAAGTCGGCCTCGCACAGCTCCTCGACCACGGCCGCCCGCGAGCGGAAGTACTCGTAGACGGACGACCGCGCGAGGCCGGTGCGCTCGGCGAGGGCCGGGAAGGTCAGCGCCTCCGTACCGCCCTCGGACAGCAGGGAGCGTGCCGCGTCCAGCAGGGCGGCTCGCTGCATCGACCGGTGCTCGGCCACGGAGGCCGCTCGAATCCTTGGCACGTCATCCACTTTACGGACGCCGCGGCCACGGCGGCCAGGGGTTCGGCGGGCCGGCCCCGGTCGGACTCAGCGGCCGAAACTCGCCAGCTTGGCGCGGAGCTGCAGCACGGACTTGGTGTGGATCTGGCTGACCCGGCTCTCGGTCACGCCCAGGACGTTGCCGATCTCGGCGAGCGTGAGGCCCTCGTAGTAGTACAGGGTGACCACGGTCTTCTCGCGTTCCGGCAGCGTGTTGATGGCCCGCGCCAGGAACCGGCGCAGCTCCCGGTCCTCGGCCACCTCCACCGGGTTGTCGGCGGCGGTGTCCTCCAGGGTGTCCATGAAACTGAGCTGGTCACCAGCGTCGCCGACGTGCAGCAGCTCCTCGAGGGCGACGACGTTCGCGAGCGAGAGCTGGCTGAACACCGCGTGCAGCTCGGCCACGGTGATGCCCATCTCGCCGGCGACCTCGTGCTCCGACGGGGTGCGCCGCAGCCGTGCTTCGAGGGTGGCGTAGGCGCGCTCCACGTTGCGTGCCTTCTGCCGCACCGAGCGCGGGATCCAGTCCAGCGCCCGCAGTTCGTCGATCATCGCGCCCCGGATGCGCGTGATCGCGTACGTCTCGAACTTGATCTCGCGGTCGACGTCGAACTTCTCGATCGCGTCGATCAGCCCGAAGACCCCCGACGAGACGAAGTCCGCCTGCTCGACGTTGGGCGGGAGTCCCACGCTGACCCGTCCGGCGACGTACTTCACCAGCGGCGAGTAGTGCAGGATCAGCTGCTCCCGCAACCGTTCGTCCCCCGTCGCCTTGTACGACCGCCACAGCTCGTCGAGTGTCGAGGGA
Source organism: Streptomyces sp. CNH189 (assembly GCF_000527195.1). Lineage (NCBI taxonomy): Bacteria > Bacillati > Actinomycetota > Actinomycetes > Kitasatosporales > Streptomycetaceae > Streptomyces > Streptomyces sp. CNH189. The sequence goes on along the minus strand of NZ_AZUS01000026.1, from coordinate 65,446 downwards.
GCGGGCGGCCGCACGCTGCCACCGTCGCGGGCGGCTGGGGGGATCGCCGCCCGGTCGGACCCGGAGGTGTGCTGGGGCATTCGTTGCCTTGTGCCGTTCTGCCGTGGGCTGGTGCTGCCTGTGAGCGTTGTCTGTCCGATGTCTGTTCTGGCCTGTCCGTGTCTGGGTCCTCGTGAGCGTAGCGTGACTGCGGCGTCGCGGTGTGCGAAGAACGGGGGCCGGGCCGTGCGCAGATACGTTCCGGTGGCCGTCCCCCCGGGGCACATCCGTCGCGCAGCGTGATCACCCGGATACCCCAACTGACGTATGTTCCAGGGCGTGTCGGGGTTCCCCCGGACGGCCGAACACGCTGCGTCAGGGAGGCTCGCTCCCACCCCGGACCGAGATCACCGCGTGGCGCGTCAACTTCCAGCCGTCGCCGTGTCGTTCGACGTAACCAAGTGCTCGTAGTTCGTACAGTCTCGCGATCGCGTCGTCCGGGGTGGTCTGGGCGGTGCGCGCGATCTCGTCCGGTCGGGCCGCCCGACGGGCCGGCAGTGCGGCGAGGACCTGGCGGACCTCCGGGTCCAGCAGGTCGCGGGGCAGCACCGGTCCTCTGCGCTCCGGCGCGAGCTCCCCCATGTCACCGACCAGTTCGACGATCTCCGCGGCGTCGGTGACCAGGACGGCGTCCTGCCGCAGCAGTTCGTGCACGCCGGCCGAGAGGCCGCTGGTGGCCGGGCCCGGTACCCCCATGGTGTGGCGTCCGAGCCGGCGGGCCGCGCGGGCGGTCGCCAGGGAACCGCTGCGGTGGGCGGCCTCGACGACGACCGTGCCCCGGGTGAGCGCGGCGATCACGCGGTTACGGAGGACGAACCTGCTGGGGGTGGGATGCTCTCCCGGGGGCAACTCGCCGACCACCAGACCCTGTTCGGCGATCCGTCCGATCAGCCCGGCGTGTCCGCGCGGGTAGGGGCGGTCGACCCCGCAGGCGAGCACGGCGACGGTGGCGCCGCCCGCGCCCAGCGCCCCGCGGTGGGCGGCACCGTCGATGCCGTAGGCGCCGCCGGAGACGACGATCCAGCCCTTCTCGGCGAGTCCGGCGGCCAGGCCCGCCGCCATGAAGGCGCCGTACTCGGTGCACGCCCGCGCGCCGACCAGGGCGACCGAGCGCAGCGCCCACATCCGCAGGTCCGCGCCACCGCGCACCCACAGGCCGAGCGGCCGGGCGTCGCCCAGGTCGTCGAGCTGCCCGGGCCACTCGGCGGCCCCGGGGCACACGAACCGCACCCCCGCGTCCTGTGCGACGGCGAGGTCACGGCGCGGGTCGGCCCGCTCCGCCCGGGCAAGCATCCCGGCCCACCGCTTGGCGCTCGCGCCCGGCAGCGGCTCCCCGCGGTGCCGCAGCCGGCGCACCACGGCGTGTACCCCCAGCTCGCGCACCCAGCGCCCGCCGGCCTCGTCACCGGGTTCGAGGACGCGGGTGAGGAAGACCCGTCCGAGCAGGTCCGCGGGGCCGTTCCCTGCGCTCATACGGCCGCTCCGATCGCCATGGGCACCCCGCGCGGGACACCGGTGCGCAGTTGCAGGGCGAGGGCGACGTCCGTGGCGTCGGGCCGGTCGTGGCCGACCAGGTCGGCGACGGTCCAGGCGACCCGCAGCACCCGGTCGATGCCCCGCGCGGTGAGCACGCCCCGCTCCAGGCTTCGCTCGGCCTCGTCCATGGCGCCCGGAGCGGCCTGCCAGCGGCTGCGCAGCTCCCTCCCGGGGATCTCGCTGTTGAGATGCCACGGGGTGCCGTCGAACCGGGCCCCGGCGCGTTCCCTGGCCGCCCGCACCCGGTCGGTGACCGTGGCGGTGGTCTCACCCCGGGCGCCGGCCGCCGTCAGCTGGCTACGGGTGACGGCGTCGACCTCGACTCTCAGGTCGACCCGGTCGAGCAGCGGCCCGGAGAGCCTGGCCTGGTAGCGGCGGATCGCCGAAGGCGGGCACTCACAGCGGTCGTCGGTCCGCGAGAAGCGCCCACAGGGGCACGGGTTGGCCGCGAGCACCATCAGGAAGCGGGCCGGGAAGCGCACGACGCCCGCGCTGCGTGCGATGACCACGTGCCCGGCCTCCAGCGGCTGGCGCAGTGCGTCCAGCGCCTTGCTGCTGAACTCCGGCGTCTCGTCCAGGAACAGCACGCCTCGATGGGACAGGGACACCGCTCCCGGCCGGGCCGTCCCGGGGCCGCCACCGACCAGTGCCTGCATGGTGGCCGAGTGGTGCGGGGCGCAGTACGGGGCCGTGTCGATCAGCGGCCTGCCCGGCGGCAGCAGCCCCGCCACCGAGTGCACGGCCGTCACCTCCAGGGACGCCTGGCGGTCCAGGGGCGGAAGGACGGACGGCATCCGTTCGGCGAGCATGGTCTTCCCGGCACCTGGCGGGCCCTCGAGGAAAAGGTGATGTCCGCCCGCCGCGGCCACCTCGACCGCCGTGCGTGCCGAGTGCTGGCCGACGACGTCCGCGAGGTCGTGCCCCTGGTCGTACCGGCCCGGGCCGCCGCTCACGCCGGTGGCCGCTCCGCCTCCGAGGTCACGCAGCCCCGCCAGCAGCGGGTCGGGCCGCTCCGGTTCCTGCGGTGCGTCCTCGGGCACCGGCTCGTCGGTGAGGACCGCGATGAGCTGGCGCAGGCTGCGGACGCCCAGCACGGACACCCCCGGCACCAGGGCGGCCTCGGCGGCGGCGCACTCCGGCACCACCACCTGCTCGAAGCCCGCGTCCGCCGCGGCGAGCACCGCCGGCAGGATGCCCCGTACCGGGCGCACCCGGCCGTCCAGGCCCAGCTCGCCGATCATCACGATGTCGGTGAGGACGCGCGGGTCGATCCGCTCGGCGGCACCGAGGACGGCACACGCGACGGCCAGATCGAAGCCGCTGCCGGCCTTCGGCACCGAGGCCGGGCTCAGCCCCACCGTGAGCTTCTTCTGCGGCCACTCACCGCCGGAGTTGACGACGGCGGCCCTGACCCGGTCCCGGCTCTCCGTCAGGCTCTTGTCGGGCAGCCCCACCAGCGTGAACGTGGCCACCCCCGGCTCCAGGTCGGCCTGGACCTCGACGACCACGCCCTCGACACCGACCAGGGTCACCGAACACGTTCGGGCGAATCCCATGTCACGCCACCCCTCGGACGTGCTCGACGACGGGCGCGCCACGGGCCGGGAGCAGCACGCCGACCAGGTCGACGCGGACACCGCCGGGCGGCGCTCCCCCGTGTTCCTGGAGCCAGCGCTCCGCCAGGTCCCGCAGCCGGCCCGCCTTGGCCGGTGTGATCGCCGCCATGGGGTGCTGGAAGGAGCCGGCCCTGCGGGTCTTCACCTCGCAGACGACCAGGGCGTCTCCGTCCCTGGCCACGATGTCGATCTCGCCGGTCCTGCCGCAGCGCCAGTTGCGCGCCAGGACCGTCATCCCGGTCTGGGTGAGCCGCCGTGCGGCCAGCGTCTCCCCGTACCGGCCGAGCGCCCCCCGGGCTCGCCCGCCACCCGCGGGACCGGCCCTGTGGCCCTGAAGCCCTCCGTACGCCCGAAGCCCGCCGCCCGCCCGGCTTCCGCCGGCCGGCTGCCGTCCGCCGCGTACCGCTTCCCCGCCGGGTACCAATTCCCCGGCGCCCGACGGCGTCCCCTGTCGCGCCCGCTGTCCGTCGCGTGCCTGCTGTGCGTCCATGTCGGCACCACCTCCGGCGCCAACCGTCACGCATTCCGCCGATCACCGTCGGCCCAGGTGCACAACCCCTCGACTGTGGACAACTCCGCCACCCGCGAGGGTGAGGGATCACCCGCTGGGCAGCTCCAGGTCGCTCTTGTTCAGCTCCTCGATGTTCACGTCCTTGAACGTGAGTACCCGTACCTGCTTCACGAAGCGGGCCGGCCGGTACATGTCCCAGACCCACGCGTCCGCCATGGAGACCTCGAAAAAGACCTCACCCTGGACCGAGTGGACCTGCATCTCGTAGTCGTTGGTGAGGTAGAAGCGCCGCTCGGTCTCGATCACGTATTTGAACAGACCGACGACATCGCGGTACTCCCGGTAGAGCTTCAGCTCCATCTCGGTCTCGTACTTCTCGAGGTCCTCGGCGCTCATGGCATGTTCCCCTTCAGCCGTGCGATCCCACCATTGTGCGCCAGTCCCGTCGGTCACCGGACGATTTCGGTGTCCAGGGTCACGGGCGCGGCCGGGGGGCCTTCGTCGAGCAGTCGCCGCAGCAGCCCGGCGAGCTTGGTCGGATACACCGTCTCATGGGCCCGGACGAGTTCCGGGCACGTCCACCAGCGTGCTCCGACGACGCTGCGCCGCTCCAGCTCGGTCAGGGCCGTGGCCGCGGTCGCCGTCTGGGTCGTGCGGGCCAGGAAGTACCACTCGTCCTGGTCCCACTGGCGGCCCGCGAACGGGAAGGAACAGTGCCGCCGCCACAGCACGGGCCCGAGTTCGACGTCGGTGATGCCGGTCTCCTCGACGAGTTCCCTGAGTGCGGCCTGTTCACGGGTCTCGTCGCCCTCCACGCCGCCGCCGGGCGTGAACCACCAGTCGGTGCCGGGGTCGTCCGGTTCGTGGCCGTGGAGCAGCAGGATGCGGTCCTGCGGGTCGAGCAGGACGACCCGGGCGACCCTGCGCAGGCCGCCCTGGTAGGTGTCGGGCGCGTCCGGCGACGGGTCAGCGCCCACCGTTGCTCCCCGCGGCACTCCGGGCGCGGGACGTGGCCGCTCGCTTGGCCAGGGGTCCGTAGGCGGCGCCCGCCAGCACCAGCACCGCGCCGCCGATCACCGCGGCGAGCACGGTCGGCAGCGGTCCGGGCGTGGAGAGCGGGCCGAGCCGCTCGAAGCCGGTGGGCCTGGCGAGCATGCCGTCCATCGGCCAGACCACGGCGTCGACCCGGGCCCGGACGGCGTCGCGCGCGACGGTGCCGCCGGCGGCGTCGGTCAGGTGGGCCGTGGAGTCGAGCGACCCGGAGCGCTCGTCGCCGAGCAGGAACAGGCGCCCCTTCGGCACGGTCACCTCGGGGAAGACCGCCGAGCGGGCCATCGGGTCGTCGGGGAGATACGGTTCGTCGATCTCCTTGCCGTTGACCGTCAGCTTGCCGTCCTTGCAGCAGGCGACGGTGTCGCCGCCGACGGCGACGACCCGCTTGACCATCGGGGCGTTCGACCACGTCGCGTCCTTGAAGACGACGACGTCGCCGCGGCGGACCTCGTCGCCGTCGACGCGCTCGGCGAGCACCCGCTCGCCGGCGTCGATCGTCGGGGCCATCGAGGTGGTCGGCACGGTGTACGGCCGGTAGACCACCGCTCCCCAGGCGAACCCGCCGAGGAACAGCACCAGCCCGAGCGCGACGGCCACGTTGGACAGCACCTGCCCGGTCCGGCCGCTCCGTGCCCGGGCACCGTAGGAACCGCCGTTGCCCGGGACCGTACGCGTCGTGCTCTGACCACTCATGGGCGGCACCCTACCCGGCGGTACCCAGGCGGGTCAGCCCTCCCCGCGCCCCTCTCCGCCCCCGGCCCGGCGGCGCCGCCACAGCACGAACGGCACCGCACCGGCCACCGCGAGCGCGGGCGGCGCGACCGAGAGGGCCGCCGCGTCCTGGGACTGCGTGTTCAGACCGGGCTGGTCGAAGGTGTCCGGGACGGGGAGGTTGTCCCAGCGGTTGATCGGCCAGGCGATGACCACGGCGCGGCCGACGACCTTGTCGACGGGGACGAAGCCGTGGTTCTTGTCGGCCTGGTTGTAGCGGGAGTCGCGGGAGTTCTGGCGGTGGTCGCCCATGACCCAGATGTGGCCCTCGGGCACCTTGACCTTGAACTGGCCGCCCTGGTCGTCCTGGCTGCACGGGGTGTTGCCGGGGTAGACGTACGGCTCGTTGAGTGCCTTGCCGTTGACCTTCAGCGGGCCGGTGCCCTTGCACTCGATCGTGTCGCCGCCGACGCCGACGACCCGCTTGATCAGGTCCTTCTCCTCCGCGGACGGCATCAGGCCGATCCAGCTGAGGACCTTCTGCAGCGGGTTGGGGTCGGGCGTGGGCTCGCCTGCGAGCCAGTTGTCGGGGTCGTGGAAGACGACGACCTCGCCCCGCTCGGGCTCGGAGCCGAACCAGGGGGTCAACTTGTCGACCAGGACCCGGTCGCCCTGCTGCAGGGTGTTCTGCATCGAGTCGGAGGGGATCGAGAACGCCTGCACGAGGAACGTCTTGATCAGCAGCGCCAGGACAAGCGCGATGCCGATCAGGATCGGCAGTTCCTTCCAGAAGGAGCGCTGCTGCTTCTTCGGCTGGGGGTCGTCCGGTCCCTGGTCGCCGGTCCTCGTCCCGTCGTCGTTCACTCCGCCGCCCTCGACCGCCGGATCGTCATTCCCGGAGAACGCGGCGTGGGCCGCGGCCGGGTCGCCCGGTTCCGCGGGGCGTCCGCGGTGCTCCTCGCCTCCCTGACCGGACCGTGCGCCTACCGCCACATCCCCCACGCCGACTCCTCACTCTCTGCCGCCGCCCGCGCCATGCCCGGCGCAGGCCCACCACTCCCATAACGAGCGGGAGTTCCGCAGGGCTCGGGAGCTGGACAATTCCTTCACGTTGGCTGGGACCGTCCGGGGCAACCCTATGCGACAGCGCGGCGCCGGCGTTCGACCCGGGCACCGAGTCGGACACGGCGGCATAGGCAGCGGGCTCGTCGAGGGTGGTCCAGTGACCGAGCGGCCAGGCGATGACCATGGCGCGGCCCACCACCTCGTCCTCGGAGACGGTGCCGCCGTAGTCGGTGTCCTGGTGGACGCGGGAGTCCGCGGAGTTGGCGCGGTGGTCGCCCATCACCCACAGCCGGCCCTGCGGCACCGTGACGTCGAAGGGCGTCAGCGAGGGAACGTTGCCGGGGTAGAGGTAGTCCTCGTTCAGTGGGACGCCGTTGACGGTGACGCGGCCCTGGGTGTCGCAGCACCGGACGCGGTCTCCGCCGATCCCGACGACCCGCTTGATCAGGTCCTTCTCGTCCTCCGACGGCAGCAGACCGATGAAGGTGAGGCCTTCCTTGATCTGCTTGACGCCGACCGGGTCGTCCTTCTGGGGCGTGGTCTGTTCCCCCTGGAGCCAGCCGCCTGGGTCCTTGAACACGACGACGTCCCCGCGCTGCGGCCTGGAGCCGAACCAGGGGGTGAGCTTGTCGACCAGGACCCGGTCGCCGATCTGGATCGTCTGCTCCATGGAGCCGGACGGGATGACGAACGCCTGCACGAGGAACGTCTTCAGCACCAGGGCGATCAGGACGGCGACACCGATGAGGAGCGGGATCTCCTTGACGGCACTGCGCCTGCGGCGGCGCTTGACCTTGCGCTGGAGTTTGCGCCGCTCGGCCCGGGTGCGGCCGGAGGAGGGCACGACGGCACGGCGGGACCCGGTGGGAAGCAGGTTCTCGGCGGCGCTCTCCGGGACACCGCGGGGCCTTCCGCGGTTACCCATGACGGCCCCCCGTCGCGGAGGGGTCCGCAGCCGGTACGCGCGTGTAGGAGTCGGGCCGCTCAAGACGGCCGGCGTGGCCGAACGGCCAGACGACGGCGTCGGCGCGGCCGATGACCTCCGCCACGGGGATCATGCCCCCGCCGGGCGAACCGAGGTGGTCGCGGGAGTCGCTGGAGTTGCCGCGGTGGTCACCGAGGACGAACAGCCGTCCCTCGGGCACGACCACGTCGAAGCGCACCGTGGAGGGGCTGTCGCCGGGGAACAGGAAGCTTGACTCGTCGACCGACCGGCCGTTCACCCGGATCCTCCCCTCCCCGTCGCAGCAGACGATGTGGTCCCCGCCCACCCCGACAACCCGTTTGATGTAGTCGGCGTCACCGAAATACCCGGTGCCGTCGAACACAATCACGTCCCCGCGGTGCGGCCCGTCGCCGAAGCGGTACGCCAACTTGTTTACGAGAACGCGGTCCCCGACCCTCAATCCCTTCTCCATCGATCCGCTCGGGATCTCGAAGGGCCGCGCCACGAACGTGTTGACGGCCAGCAGGAACAGCAGGCAGAGCAACAGGGTCAGGGTGATCCGCCCGCCGGGCAGCTGGTCCGTGACGCGCGACAGCAACGCGGAACGCGACCGCCCCTCCGGCCCCGGTCTCACCGAGGAGTCCTCGGGGTCCGGGGGGAGAGAGCGGTCGCGCTCCGTCGGCTGTGCTTCGGTGTCCATCGGGGCCAGATGCTATCCGGCCGCGATATGACGCCGGTAAAGCGCTCAGTTCTCGCGCTTCTCCTTGATCTTCGCGGCCTTGCCACGGAGCTCACGGAGGTAGTACAGCTTGGCGCGGCGGACGTCACCCTTGGTGACGAGCTCGATCTTCTCCACGATCGGGGTGTGCACCGGGAAGGTGCGCTCGACGCCGACGGAGAAGGAGACCTTGCGGACCGTGAAGGTCTCGCGCACGCCGGAACCCTGGCGGCGGATCACCACGCCCTTGAACTGCTGCACACGGGAGCGGTTGCCTTCGATGACGCGCACGTGGACGTTGACGGTGTCGCCGGGACGGAAGTCCGGGACGTCGCTGCGGAGCGACGCGGTGTCGACGGAGTCGAGCAGGTGAGACATGTCGTCTGCTTTCTTCGCTGATGCCGCAGGTCATCAACGGCACTTGAGTTTCGGATCGGGGCTGTGCGGTCGGGGCGGCGTCGTGTCCCCCTGCGGCAGGGGCGCTCGCCGGACGGCGCACAACAGCGGCCTATTGTTCCACGCCGTCGGTCCTGCGCCAAAATCGGCCGTACGGCTCCCCCTCGGGGTCCGGTTCCCAGCCGAGGATGGACAGCATCTCCCGGTCCTTCTTGTCGAAGGCCTTGGGGTCGCAGTGCTCGATGAGGTCGGGGCGGTGGGTGGTGGTCCGCCGCAGCGCCTCGTCGCGCCGCCAGCGTGCGATCTTCCCGTGGTGGCCGCTGAGCAGCACCTCCGGGATCTCGCGGCCGCGCCAGGCGGGCGGCTTGGTGTAGACGGGGCCTTCCAGCAGGTTGGCCATGGCGCCGGGGGCGAAGGAGTCGTCGCGGTGCGACTCGGCGTTCCCGAGGACGCCCGGGAGGAGCCGCGCCACCGCTTCGGTGACGACGAGCACCGCGGCCTCGCCGCCGGCCAGGACGTAGTCGCCGATGGACACCTCGTACACCGGCACGCGGGTCGCGTACTCGTCGACGACGCGGCGGTCGATGCCCTCGTAGCGGGCCGGGGTGAAGATCAGCCAGGGCCGCTCGGAGAGGTGGACGGCCAGTTCCTGGGTGAAGGGGCGGCCGCTCGGGGTGGGGACGACCAGGGCGGGCTCGCCCGAGCCGCTCTCGTAGCCGTCCGCCAGGACCGAGTCCAGCGCGTCACCCCAGGGGTCGGTCTTCATGACCATGCCGGGGCCGCCGCCGTACGGGGTGTCGTCGACCGTGTTGTGCCGGTCGTAGGTCCAGGAGCGCAGGTCGTGGACGTGCACGTCGAGCTGTCCGCGCGCGCGTGCCTTGCCGACGAGGGAGACGTTCAGCGGGTCGAGGTACTCGGGGAAGATCGTGACGACGTCGAGCCGCATCAGGCGTCTTCCCCGGATTCCGAGGAGTCCCTGGACGAGGCGACCTCGGCGCGGTCGTCGATCAGGCCGGGCGGCGGGGTGATCACCGCGCGCTGTTCCTCGAGGTCGATCTCGGCGACGATCTCCTCGACGAAGGGCACGAACACCTCGCTGCCGTCGGGGCGCTCGACGACGAAGAGGTCCTGGGTGGGCAGGTGGGAGATCTCGGTGATCCGGCCGACCGTCTCACCGTCCTCGGTGACGACGTCGAGGTCGATCAGCTGGTGGTCGTAGTACTCGTCCTCACCCTCGGGCATCTCCTCCGGGTCGACGTCGGCGATCAAGAGGGTGTTGCGCAGCGCCTCGGCGCCGGTGCGGTCGTGGACGCCCTCGAAGCGCAGCAGGAGGCGGCCGCTGTGCACCCGGCCGGTCGCGATGGTCAGCGGCCCCACGGAAGCGGGGTCGGTGGTCAGGACGGCGCCGGGCCCGAGCCTCAGCTCCGGCTCGTCGGTACGGACCTCGACGGTGACCTCGCCCTTGATGCCGTGGGCGCGGCCGATACGAGCGACTACCAGCTGCACTGTGTTCGATCTCCTGTCATACGGCTGCGGGCCGGGGACGGCCCAGTGGCCCTCCCCGGCCCGAGCCGGTGCTGCTTGCGGCGTCAGCGGACGTGGTCCACGTCGACGAGGTCGACACGGACACCGCGGCCGCCGATGGCGCCCACGACGGTACGCAGAGCGCGTGCGGTGCGGCCGTTGCGGCCGATCACCTTGCCGAGGTCGTCCGGGTGGACCCGGACCTCGAGCACGCGACCGCGACGCAGGTCGCGCGAGGCGACCTGCACATCGTCGGGGTTGTCGACGATGCCCTTCACGAGGTGCTCGAGAGCCTCCTCGAGCATGCTCAGGCCTCGGTCGACGCGGACTCGGCGGAAGCCTCGTCCTTCTTCTCAGCCTTCTTCTTCTGGGTGATGGCCTCACCCTTGCCCTCGTCGTCGCCGCCGATCGCCTCGAAGGACGGACGGGCGGCCTTCTCGGGCTGCTGCAGCAGGGGCGCCGGGGCGGGCTCGCCCTTGAACTTCTGCCAGTCGCCGGTCTTCTTCAGGATGGCGAGCACGGGCTCGGTCGGCTGGGCGCCGACGGAGAGCCAGTACGCCACGCGGTCGCCGTCGACCTCGATCACCGACGGGTTGTACGTCGGGTGGTACTTGCCGATCTCCTCGATGGCCCGGCCGTCACGGCGGGTACGGGAGTCGGCGACGACGATGCGGTAGTGAGGCGAACGGATCTTGCCCAGACGCTTCAGCTTGATCTTGACTGCCACGGGAGTGGGTTCTCCTGGAATTGACGTGGTTGGGCACGGCGAGAGAGCCGCGTGGGGTTGCGGTACCCGAGTGCCCGATGGACGCGTCAGCCGGAGGAGAGAGGGGTCCTGTGCGGCTGTCGAGTACAGCTAGCCATTGTGCCACACCCCGAGGGGCCGGCCTGCCGTGGGGTGCGGGCACATGGGCATGACAAAGCGGCACCCGGCGCCGCATGGTCACGCGTCGGGTGCGCCCGGTGTCGACGGGGCCGAGGCCCCGGCACCCACGAGGTGCCGGGGCCTCAGCTCGCCGCTACGACTTCCGGGATACGGAACGGCTTTCCGCAGCCGCCGCAGACGATGGGCGCCTGCGCCAGCACCGACGGAACGACGCGTACGTTGCGGCCGCAGTCGCAGACCGCCTTGACGCGTACGCCGCCGCCGGACGAGCCGTGCCGCGCGGCCGGCCCGCGGAAGCTGCGGGCGGTGTCGCCCGCGGTCGCCGCCGTGTGGGCCTTCAGGGCCCGCTGGAGACGCTCCGTGGTCGGACGGTAGCGGCGCTTCGCCTCGGGGGTGAGCATGACCAGCGAGAAACCGCTGCTCGGGTGCGGCTCCTCGGGGTGGTCAAGGCCCAGCTCCTCGGCGATCGCCAGGAACCTGCGGTTGTGGTATCGGCCGGCTCGGGATGTGTCGCGCACGCCGCGCGCGGCGGCGATGCCGTGGACTGCCTCGTGCAGCAGTCGCTCGAAGGAGAGCTCGTGACCGCACGCGGACGACGACTCCCCGATCAGGGACTCGGGCGCGGCAAGATCGGGCAGTTCGGGGTGGTACCGCTGAATGTCGGCCCACGCCTGTGCCAGCTCTGCGGCGAGAACAGGTGGTGTCTGTGTCGTGCTCACGTAATGACAACGAGCCGGGGTGCCTCTGTGTTCCGATTCCGGGGCATCCCAAATAATTTGCACGTACCAGTCAGTTGGCACTGATGCGTCCTGACGAGCACGGGTGCGCTGATCTGCGGAGAAGCCTCGCAGCTCATCCCAAGGTGGTGCGTAGGCTGACGTACGCCCCCGCGCGTATCCGGTCTCCACGCGCCGGTGCGCGTGAGCCCCCTGGATGCGCAAGAGGCCTTTCGGACGCCCTCCCGGCGTCGGGCGGCGTCCGGTTCACCCGGAACGCCGTGACCGACGAACCTACCGCTTCCCCCCGCCAGGCCGCGCACCGCCCCTCCCCCGGGACGTTCACAGCCCGTCACCGGTGGCCGGAACCCTCCCGCGGACGTCTCGCCGTGGCGGACCGGGCGGCCCCCGATTACCGGAATGTGAATTCTTGCCTCTGGCACGAGCAACTACCAATCGGCCGCCCTCTTCCACTGGACGACACGACGAGTGCGGAGTTACCTGGCATACGGGGGCTGTGCGGGCGCACTGCACGGGGGCCAGGGAAATGGGCACTGCGGCAACTTCTCGGCTGATTGGGGCGCTTACCTATGACACCTACGCTCGTGCGGCAGCACCCGTCTCGCACGGGGCCCGCCCCGCGCGTCGACCTGCGGGCACGCGCGCGTGACTGGTCCGAGATACAGGAGCGGATGCTCGTACCGCTGTACGAAGCGGTGTACGAGCGGCTGGACGTGGGCCCCTCGACCCGGCTGCTCGGCCTCGGCTGCGGCTCCGGACTGGCCCTGCTGATGGCGGCCTCGCGCGGCGCGACGATCACCGGTGTCGACACCTCGTGCGACCGGCTGGACCTCGCCCGTGAACGGCTGCTGCCGGACGAGCGGGACCCGCACGCGCGCGCGGACACCCGGATCGTGCGGGGCTCGCCCGCCGAGGCCGCTCCCGCCGGTGTATCCCGGTACACCGTGGTGACCGCCTTCGAGCCGATCGGCTGCCTGGCGGGCGACGCGGAGGGACTGGGCGACCTGCTCGCCGAGGCCGTGCCGCTCGCCGGGCGCGGGGCGGCCGTGGTGCTGGCCGGCTGGGGCCCGCCCGAGCGGTGCGCCACGGCGGCCGTGCTGCGGGTGGCCGCCAAGCTGGCGGAACCGCTGCGCGGCGCGGAGGCCTGGCGCCCCACCGAACGGGACGACCTGGAGCGGGTCGCCGAGCGGGCCGGACTGCGGCCCGACGGCTCGGGGCGGGTGGCCTGCCCCTTCGGCTACGCCGACCCGGACAGCGCCGTACGGGGCCTGAAGTCGACGGGCCTGTTCGACCCGGCGATCAGCGCCACCGACCAGGTGCAGGTGGACAAGGAGCTGACCGAGGCGCTGCACCCGTACCAGCGCCCGGACGGCACGGTGTGGATGCCGAACGTGTTCCGGTACCTCGTCGCGCGCGTCCCCTGACGGTGCGGTCCGCCGCACACACGCACAACGCCGCTGGGGCGCCCCCTCCGAGGAGGGGGCGCCCCAGCGGCGTCACCGGTACGGGCCTCAGCCCATGAACTTCTTGAACTCGTCGGGAAGCTCGAAGTCCTTGCCACCCTGCTGCGGCAGCCCGAAGGCGTTGCCGCCCTCGGCCGCCGCGGCCCGGCGCGCGGCCTCCTCCTGCTCCTGCTGCTTGCGCTTCATCGGGTTGCCCGAACGCTGCTTGCCCTTGGCCTGCTTCTGCTTCTTCTTCGTACGGCCGGGGCCGCCGCCCATGCCCGGCATCCCGGGCATCCCCGGCATGCCGCCGCCCTGGGCCATGCGGGACATCATCTTGCGCGCCTCGAAGAACCGCTCGACCAGGTTCTTCACCGCGCTGACCTCGACACCGGACCCCTTGGCGATACGGGCGCGGCGCGAACCGTTGATGACCGTCGGGTCCTGACGCTCGCCCGGCGTCATCGACTTGATGATCGCGGCGGTGCGGTCGACGTCCCGCTCGTCCAGGTTGTTGATCTGGTCCTTGATCTGGCCCATGCCCGGCAGCATGCCGAGCAGCTTGGAGATGGAGCCCATCTTGCGGACCTGCTCCATCTGGGCCAGGAAGTCGTCCAGGGTGAAGTCCTGGCCCTTCTTGGACGCCAGCTTGGAGGCCATCTTCTCGGCCTCTTCCTGGCTGAACGTCTTCTCAGCCTGCTCGATCAGGGTGAGCAGGTCACCCATGTCGAGGATGCGGGAGGCCATGCGGTCCGGGTGGAAGGCGTCGAAGTCGTCGAGCTTCTCACCGTTGGACGCGAACATGATCGGCTTGCCGGTGACCTGCCGGATCGACAGGGCGGCACCACCGCGGGCGTCACCGTCGAGCTTGGAGAGCACCACGCCGTCGAAGCCGACGCCGTCGCGGAAGGCCTCGGCCGTGTTGACCGCGTCCTGACCGATCATCGCGTCGACGACGAAGAGGATCTCGTCGGGCGAGACCGCGTCCCGGATGTCCGCGGCCTGCCGCATCAGCTCCTGGTCGATGCCCAGGCGGCCGGCGGTGTCCACGATCACGATGTCGTGGACCTTGGACCGCGCGAAGTCGATGGAGTCCTTGGCGACCTTGACCGGGTCGCCGACGCCGTTGCCCGGCTCGGGCGCGTAGACGGCGACGCCCGCGCGCTCGGCGACCACGCTCAGCTGGTTGACGGCGTTGGGGCGCTGGAGGTCGGCGGCGACGAGCAGCGGGGAGTGGCCCTGCTCCTTCAGCCAGTGGCCGAGCTTGCCCGCGAGGGTGGTCTTACCGGCACCCTGCAGACCCGCGAGCATGATCACGGTCGGCGGCTGCTTGGCGAACCGCAGGCGGCGGGTCTCGCCGCCGAGGATCTGGACCAGCTCGTCGTTGACGATCTTGATGATCTGCTGGGCCGGGTTGAGCGCCTTGGACACCTCGGCGCCCAGGGCCCTTTCCTTGACGTTCTTGATGAACGACCGGACGACCGGCAGGGCCACGTCGGCCTCAAGGAGGGCGATGCGGATCTCACGCGCCGTGGCGTCGATGTCCGCCTCGGACAACCTGCCTTTGCCGCGGAGGTTTTTGAAAGTCGCGCTGAGGCGGTCGGAGAGGGTATCGAACACGGTGGCGTCGGTCCTCGAGGTCGGGGGCGGAACTGGGCTGCCCTCCAGGGTATCCGGCCCCGCAAGCAAAACGGCCCCGCCCGCCGCGGGGCGGTGGACGGGGGCGGACGTACGTGCCGGGGGACGGCCCCGCGCGTGACCGCGGGGGCGGGCGCGCCCGCCCCCGCGGTCACGCCCGCAGCATCTCCTCCAGTTTGCGGGCCACCGCCACGGCCTCCTCGCCCGGCAGCGGCAGGCCCTCCGGTCCGGTGACGTAGAAGGCGTCGACCGCGTTGGCGCCCAGGGTGCTCGCGTGGGCGCTGCGCACCCTCACGCCCGCGTCCTCCAGGGCCCGCCCGATGCGGAACAGCAGCCCCGGTGCGTCCTGCGCGCGGACCTCGATCACCGTGGCGTGCCGGGAGGCGGCCGGGGCGACGGTCACGCGCGGGGGCGGGGCGACCACCCCGCGGCGTCTCGGGTACGCGGCGTCCCGCTCGGCCAGGCGGCCCGAGATGTCGAGGCTGCCGTCGAGGGCGCGGACCAGGTCGGCGCGGAGCCGGGCAGCCTGGGGCAGCGAGCCGTACTCGGCGGCGACCCGCCAGTCCAGCAGCAGCACGGACCCGTCGACGCCGTCCGGGAGGTCCAGGGCCCGCAGCTCGGCTGTGCGCACCGTCAGCCGGTGCGTGGCGAGCACCCCGGCCACGGCGGGCAGCACGCGCGGCTGGTCGGGTACGGCCACGATCAGCTCGACGCCCAGCGGTTCGGGGTCGTCCGAGGGCTCGGCGGGCGGTTCGGTCTGCGCCCGCAGCGACAGGACGGGGGCGCCCGTGGCGACGGCTTCGAGGGCGAGCCGCTCGTGCTGCGCGGTGGGCGCGGCCGCCTCCAGGTCGGGCGGGGCCTGGCCCGCGAGCACGGCGGAGACCCGTTTGACGAGGTCGGCGACGAGGGAGGCACGCCAGGAGGACCAGGCGGCCGGTCCGGTGGCGAGGGCGTCCGCCTCGGTGAGGCCGTGCAGCAGTTCGAGGGTGCCCTGGGAGCCGACGGCCCCGGCGACGGCCCGCACGGTGGCGGGGTCGTCGAGGTCGCGCCGGGTGGCGGTCTCCACGAGCAGCAGGTGGTGGCGTACGAGCGTGGCGATCACGGTGACGTCGTCCGCGTCGAAGCCGATGCGGGCGGCCACGTCCCGGGCGATGACCTCGCCGGCCACCGAGTGGTCGCCGGGCCAACCCTTGCCGATGTCGTGCAGCAGGGCGGCGATGAGCAGCAGGTCGGGGCGGCTGACCCGGCGGGTGAAGGCGGAGGCGCGCACCGCGGTCTCGATGAGGTGCCGGTCGACGGTCCACAGGTGCACGGCGTTGCGCTGCGGGCGGCAGCGCACCCGGTCCCAGTCGGGGAGCAGCAGGCTGATCAGGCCCTCGGCCTCCAGCGCCTCCCAGACCTCGACGGTGGGGCGGCCGGAGCCCAGCAACGTGAGGAGCTGCTGGCGGGCCTCTGCGGGCCAGGGCGAGGGGAGGGCGCGGGCGCCGGCGGCCATGCGGCGTACGGCGTGCAGGTTGAGGGGGAGGCCGGCCTGGGCGGCGGCTGCCGCGGCGCGGAGCGGGAGCACGGGGTCGCGGTCGGGGCGCGCGGCGCGGGCGAGCACCACTTCGCCGTCCTGCTCCACGACGCCCTCGGCGAGCGGGGACCGCTCGGGCGCGGGCCTCCCTCCGCCCAGCATGGCGCGCAGCCGGGGCCGTACGGAGCGGGAGCGCAGGACGCGGCCGACCTCGCGCCAGGTGACGTCGCCCGCGTAGGCGATGACCCGGGCGGCCTCGTAGACCTGGCGCAGCAGGGCGTCGGCGTCGAGCAGGCCGAGTTCGGCGGCGACCTGGTCCTGTTCCTGGAGGGCGAGCCGGTCGGTGGCGCGTCCGGTGCTCAGGTGCAGGGCGTCCCGTACGTCGAGGAGGCGGCCGCGTGCCTCGGCGAGTCCCTCGCGGGGGGCGTCGGCGAGCCAGGAGGCCGCCACCGCGCGCAGGGCGGTGGCGTCGCGCAGTCCGCCGCGGGCCTCCTTGAGGTCGGGTTCGAGGAGGTACTGCAGTTCGCCCTGGCGTTCGGCTCGTTCCTCGCACAGCTCCCGCAGGGCGGGCAGCCGCTTGGGGGCCTGGTTGCGCCAGTCGGCGAGCACGGTGGTGCGCAGGGCGGTGGTGAGGCCGAGGTCGCCGGCGACGTGCCGGGCGTCCAGCAGGCCGAGTTGGACCTTGAGGTCCTCACCGGCGGTCTTGCGGGCCTCGGCCGGGGTGCGGACGGAGTGGTCGAGGGCGAGGCCGAGGTCCCAGACCGGGTACCAGAGGCGGTCGGCGAGCTTCGAGACGGTCTCGGGTGCGCTGCCGTCGTGGAGCAGCAGCAGGTCGAGGTCGCTGCGCGGGGAGAGCTCCGCGCGTCCGTAGCCGCCGACGGCGACCAGGGAGATCCCGCGTGCTCCGGGGGCGCCGGCCGCGAAGAGTCCGGCGAGCCATTCGTCGGTGAGGTCGGCGAGGCCGGAACGGCGCGGCGGCCCGGACCGCGCCTTCTCGGTGAGAAGGCGCAGCCGGGCCGCCGCGTAGCCGTCGGGTCCCGAGTCCTCTGTCTGGTCGTGCGTGTCCGTACTCGTCACCCGGCGACTCCTGTTCCGTGGGGCTGCAGTCAGAGGGCGTCCGGGCCGCGTTCGCCGGTCCGCACCCGTACGGCGGTCTCGACGGGGATCATCCAGACCTTGCCGTCGCCGATCTTGCCGGTGCGGGCCGCCTTGACCACGACGTCGACGAGCTGCTCGGCGTCGTCGTCCTCGACCAGGACCTCGATGCGGACCTTGGGCACCAGGTCGACGGTGTACTCGGCACCGCGGTAGACCTCGGTGTGGCCGCGCTGGCGGCCGTAGCCGCTGGCCTCGGTGACGGTCAGACCGTGCACGCCGAAGGCCTGCAGGGCTTCCTTGATCTCGTCGAGCCGGTGCGGCTTCACGACGGCGGTGATGAGCTTCATGCGTCCACCTTCTTGCTCTCGGCCGGGGCGAGGGGGGTGCTGGCCGGCGTGCGGGCCGCGCCGCCGCCGGCGCCGCTGAAGTCGTATGCGGTCTCGGCGTGCTCGGCCTGGTCGATGCCGGCGACCTCGTCGTCCTCGGAGACTCGCATACCGATGGTCTTGTGGAGGAGGAGGGCCAGGACCGCGGAGGCGATCAGGGAGTAGGCGAGGACACCGAAGACACCGGCGCACTGCTTCCAGAACTGGTCGAGGCCGCCGCCGTAGAAGAGGCCCTCGACGTCGGACTGGCCCTTGCCGGTGGCGAGGAAGCCGATGAGCAGGGAGCCGATGACGCCGCCGACGAGGTGGACGCCGACGACGTCGAGGGAGTCGTCGTAGCCGAACTTGTACTTGAGGCCGACCGCCATGGCGCACAGGACACCGGCGATGATGCCGATCGCGATGGCGCCGAGCGGGGAGACCGCGCCGCCGGCCGGGGTGATGGCGACCAGGCCGGAGACGGCGCCGGAGGCGGCACCCAGCGTGGTGAACGCGCCGTGGCGGATCTTCTCGTAGGCGAGCCAGCCGACGACCGCGGCACCGGTGGCGACCTGGGTGTTGACGAACATCAGCGCGCCGACGCCGTCGTCGTTGCCCAGCCACGAGCCGGCGTTGAATCCGAACCAGCCGAACCACAGCAGACCGGCGCCGAGCATGACCAGCGGGAGGCTGTGCGGACGCATCGGGTCCTTCTTGAAGCCGATGCGCTTGCCGATGACGAGGATGACACCGAGGGCGGCCGCACCGGCGTTGATGTGAACCGCGGTACCGCCGGCGAAGTCGATGACGCCGAGGTCGAACGCCCAGCCGCCGGAGCCCCACACCCAGTGCGCGACCGGGAAGTAGACGACGGTGACCCACAGGGCGATGAACAGGGCCCAGGCGCTGAACTTCACGCGGTCCGCGAGCGCGCCGCTGATCAGGGCGGGCGTGAGGATCGCGAACATCAGCTGGAAGGAGGCGAAGACGAACAGCGGGATGGTGGTGCCGTCCCACAGTTCCGTCAGGCCGATGTTGCTCAGGCCCACCCAGTCGGAGTTCCAGCCGACGAGGCTGCCCTTGTCGTCGCCGAACGCGACGGAGAATCCGTAGAGCACCCAGAGGATGGTGACGATGCCCAGGCTGATGAAGCTCATCATCAGCATGTTCAGCGTGCTCTTGACCCGGACCATGCCTCCGTAGAAGAAGGCCAGGGCCGGCGTCATGAGCATTACCAGGGCGGAACAGATGAGCATGAACCCTGTGTTGGCGGCGGACAGCGTGGGCGCGTCTGCTGCCAGGGTGATGGCTTGGGCCATCGGCGTCTCCTCGTCGTTGGTACGGCCCCGTGCGGGCGAAGCCTTGAGCGGATTGAGGGGTGGGCCGGTTATGCGCCATGAAGATTGGCGCAGCGCCGTTTCGGTGGAAGCCCCTCGTTGTTTCGCCGCCGTGACGAAGGCACCCGACGTGTTACGGGTCGATGAACTGCCGGATCCGGGGCGCGCCGATCGTTATCGTGACGCAACCTTCGATGTACGGCCGTGAGCCGTGGCCGGGGAGACACACGACCGGCCGCGGCCGGCCTTCCGAATGACTGGCATGGGGGAGCCGAGTCGGGCAGTTCGGGAGGGCCGGCCGCGGCCGGGGTCCAGGGGTGTTCCTGTGGTCAGACCGCTTCGGCGGTCTCCGGCAGCTCGATCGCGAGCCGCTCGGTGAGTTCGACGACGTCGGCGAGGTCCCCGAAGTCGCGTACGGCGGTGTCGACGGTCTTTCGGATACGAGTGTTGACGCGCTCGGAACGGACCTTCTTGGCGGCCTTGATGGCGTCGGTGGCCAGAACCGTGCTCTGCTCGGGCTCGCGCTGGAGCAGGTGGACGGTGGCCATGCCGATGAGGTTGAGGGCGTAGGAGCGCTGGTGCTCGCCGCCCTCCTGGCCGAAGAGTTCCACGGCCCGCTTCATCAGCGGCTCGGCGAGCGAGGCGTAGGTGGGGCTGCGGCCCGCGACGTAGGCGAGGTCGCGGAAGGAGTGGCTGTTCTCCGCGTACAGCTCGGCCTCGGAGAAGAAGCGGATCCAGTCCGGGTCGGGCTCGTCCCACTCGTCGGCCTCGGCGAAGGTGTCCTCGGCCATGCGGACGGCGCGCTTGCAGCGGCCGGGCTGCCCCATGTTGGCGTAGGCGCGGGCCTCCATCGCATACAGCATCGACTGGGTGCGGGGGCTCGCGCAGTCCCGGCTGCCGTACTGCGCGAGGTGGATGAGCTCCAGGGCGTCCTCGGGGCGGCCGAGGTGGATCATCTGCCGGCTCATGTTGGACAGCACGTAGGAGCCGAGCGGCCGGTCCCCTGCCTCCTTGGCGGCGTGCAGGGCGAGCACGAAGTACTTCTGCGCGGTCGACTGCAGCCCCACGTCGTACGACATCCAGCCCGCGAGCTCGGCCAGCTCGGCGGCGACCTTGAACAGCCGCTTGGTGGCGGCCTCCGGCTGGGGCTCCTGGAGGAGGTCGGTGACCTCGTGGAGCTGCCCGACGACGGCTTTGCGGCGCAGTCCGCCGCCGCACTGGGCGTCCCACTGCCGGAACATCACGGTGGTGGTCTCCAGCAGGTCC
Organism: Streptomyces sp. CNH189; assembly: GCF_000527195.1. Classification (NCBI taxonomy): domain Bacteria; kingdom Bacillati; phylum Actinomycetota; class Actinomycetes; order Kitasatosporales; family Streptomycetaceae; genus Streptomyces; species Streptomyces sp. CNH189. The sequence continues at coordinate 45,046 of NZ_AZUS01000026.1, read as the reverse complement.
AGCTCCGGCTTGGACAGCCGGCCGCGGGCCCGCGCCGAGGAGGGCGCGACGTCCGGCTCGGGCCTGGGGAGGGGGCTGGACGGGGAGGGAACGAGCCAGCGCTGCATGGGCTCGATGAGGGACGGGCCCGCGGAGAGGGCCAGCGAGCTCCCGAGGAAGCCGCGCCGCGCCAGCATCAGGTCGCTGCGCGAGAACTCGCTGAGCAGGGCCACGGTCTGCGGGCCCGTCCAGGGAAGGTCGACGCCGGTCGCGGAGGGTGCCGGGCGGGTGGTGCGCAGGCCCAGGTCCTCCACGGAGACGACGACGCCGAAGCGCTCGGAGAACAGCTCCGACAGGATTCTGGGGATCGGCTCGCGCGGGTTCTCCCCGTCCAGCCAGCGGCGCACGCGGGAGGTGTCGGTGGAGATGTGGTTGGCGCCCAACTGCCGCGCTCTGCGGTTCACTTGGCGGGCGAGCTCCCCCTTGGACCAGCCGCTGCGGACGAACCACGAGGCGAGCATCTCGTTCGGACGCTTCTCCGCACCCGCAGTACTCGTCCCGCCACCGCCGTTGCCGCTCACTGGAACGCCCCCATCCCTGAAGACCACTTGTCGCTGAGTGCGCCAAGCCCTATCAGAATGCCGGTCTTTGGGGCCGCCCGTCCGGCAGTTGCCACCCTTCGAACGGAAAGCCGAGTTGCCTCCGGCATACCCACGAGTGCATGTGCCCCATCCAAGCCGTGCACACACAGTAACCCTACGATCACCGGCCTCACCACGGCGGAACCGTAATCGCCACCATTCGCCACCCCTTCGAATGAACGCACCGTCGTCGACCCGCGATTGACTTGACACAGGACAGACAAGAGCGGATACGGCGATGCACTCAGGGGCGCGCAACGCCCCTCGCACCACCCCTGGCGCACCAAAGCGCTGGTTGGCGCGAGGCGCACCGGGAAGCCGGAAACAGAGAGTCACAGTCTGCGTCCGCTACGTAACCACCGGTACGTCTGACCCGTTGGAGGGGGCATGGGCTTCACGATCGGTATCAGTCGGGGCATCCGTGACATCCGGTCCGGCTCGCGGCGCCGCGGCCGCTCCTCGGACGGCACGGTCGTGGCGGAGTACACCGGACTCTGGGGCTGGGACGTGGTGCCGGGCGTCCGCGCCGTCGCCGGGTCATGCTCCTGCGGCCGCGGCGACTGCCGGGCGCCGGGCGCCCACCCCCTCAGCCTGGCGCCGGTGATCCGCGCGGGCGCGCCGCTGGACGAGGTGACCGCGCGGTGGTCCGAGTTCCCGGGCGCCTCGCTGATGCTGCCGGTCGGGCGGGCGTTCGACGTGATCGAGGTGGCCGAGCCCGCCGGGCGCAACGCCCTGGCCCGGCTGGAGCGCATGGGCCTGCCGGTCGGACCGGTCGCCGCCACCCCGGGCGGGCGCGCCCAGTTCTTCGTCGCCCCGGGCGCCGCGGCGGCCCTGCCCGACCTGCTGTACCGCATGGGCTGGGACGATCCGGCCTCGCTCGACCTGCGCGGCCTCGGACGCGGTACGCACATCACGGCACCGCCCTCGGACCGCGGCGGCCTCGGACCGGTGCGCTGGCTGCGCTCCCCCGCCCTGGACTCCGCTTCCCGGCCGCCCGAGGCCCGGCTCCTGCTCGGCACCCTGGCGTACGTGGCGCACCGGTCGGGCATGTAGCCCCTCCGCACACGGCTCCGACACGGCGAAGCGCCCGTCCCCCGGCGGTCCGGGGGCGGGCGCTTTCGCGTTCCGTGGTCGGGAGGTGGGCGTCACTCCCCGAGGAGCGCGTCCACGAAGGCTCCGGGCTCGAACGGCGCGAGGTCGTCCGCGCCCTCGCCGAGCCCGATCAGCTTGACCGGGACGCCCAGCTCGCGCTGGACGGCGATGACGATGCCGCCCTTGGCCGTGCCGTCGAGCTTGGTGAGCACGATGCCGGTGATGTCGACGACCTCGGCGAAGACCCGTGCCTGCACCAGACCGTTCTGACCGGTGGTGGCGTCGAGCACCAGCAGCACCTCGTCCAGCGGGGCCTGCTTCTCCACGACCCGCTTGACCTTGCCGAGCTCGTCCATGAGGCCCGTCTTGGTGTGCAGCCGGCCGGCGGTGTCGATGAGCACCGCGTCGGCGTCCATCTCCTTGCCCTCCTTGACCGCGTCGAACGCGACGGAGGCCGGGTCGCCGCCCTCGGGGCCGCGCACGATGTGGGCGCCCACCCGCTCGCCCCAGGTCTGCAGCTGGTCGGCGGCGGCGGCACGGAAGGTGTCGGCGGCGCCCAGGACGACGGTGTTGCCGTCGGCGACCAGGACCCGGGCGAGCTTGCCGGTGGTGGTGGTCTTGCCGGTGCCGTTGACACCGACCACCATCACGACGCCGGGGCCGCCGGCCTCGTTCTCGGTGTGCACGGTGCGGTCCATCTGCGGACCGACCAGGGTGACCAGTTCCTCGCGGAGCAGCCCGCGCAGTTCCTCGGGGGTGCGGGTGCCCAGCACCTTGACCCGCTCGCGCAGCCGGTCGACCAGCTCCTGGGTGGGCTGGACGCCGACGTCGGCGGTGAGCAGGGTGTCCTCGATCTCCTCCCAGGTGTCCTCGTCCAGGTGCTCGCGGGACAGCAGGGTGAGCAGACCCTTGCCCAGGGCGTTCTGGGAGCGGGAGAGACGGGCCCGCAGCCGGATCAGCCGGCCGGCGGTGGGCTCCGGGATCTCGATCTCGGGAGCCTCGGCGGCGGACGGTTCCTCGATGACGACGGGACCGGCGCCCGCCGGAAGATCAACCTCCTCGATGGTGCGCCGCGGTTCCTCCCGCGGCGTCTCGGCCTCTTCGCCGACGTGCGGCTCGGCCGGCGGGGCGGTGATGTCGGGCGCTGCGGGCGGCGGCGGGGGCAGCGGCTTCTTGCGCCGGCTCCCGACGATCAGCCCGCCGAGCGCACCGAGCACGACCACGGCGATGACTACAGCAAGGATGACGATGTCCATAACGCGTCCAGTATCAGCCATGCGCCCCCCACGACCCCCGCACCCGACGCGCGCCCCTCAAGACACAAGAACCCCCGCGCCCGCCAGGGGCGCGGGGAACCGCGCGCCCAGCCACAGTGGCCGGCACGCCGTCCACTCCGAAGGCACCGCCCCCTCAGGGGCGCGGGGAACCGCGCGCCCAGCCCCAACGGCCGGCACGCGGTCCACTCAGCAGCAACCACCCCTCCAGGGGCGCGGGGAACTGCGCGATCAACCCCCACCCACCCGCACGGACCCACGAACACGCCACCGCCCCAGCTCGGACAAACCCGAGCCAGGGCAGCAGGTGAACCTCACACGAGAGGCAGGGCCGGCGGGGAGCAACCCCCAACCCCCGGGCAAAGGGGGGAGGACGAGGGGCGTCAGCCCATCTCCTCCAGCCGCTTCCCCTTCGTCTCCTTTACGAACTTCAACACGAACGGAATGGAGAGCGCCGCGAACACCGTGTAGATCACATACGTGACGGACAGGTTCCAGTCCGCCAGCGACGGGAAGCTCGCGGTGATGGCCCAGTTGGCGATCCACTGCGCGGCCGCGGCGACACCGAGGGCGGCGGCCCGGATCCGGTTCGGGAACATCTCGCCGAGCATGACCCACACGACCACACCCCACGACAGGGCGAAGAAGAGGACGAAGACGTGGGCGGCGATCAGGGCCACCCAGCCCTGCGTGGCGGGCAGCTGGCCGTCGACGAGGTTCGCGGAGAACGCCCAGGCCTCCAGCGCCAGACCGATCACCATGCCGACCGAGCCGATGATGGCGAGCGGCCGGCGGCCGATGCGGTCGACGAAGATCATCGCGATCACCGTGCCGACGATGTTGATGATCGACGTGGTGAACGAGTAGAAGAAGGAGTCCGACGGGTCGACGCCGACCGACTGCCACAGCGTGGCCGAGTAGTAGAAGGCGACGTTGATGCCGACGAACTGCTGGAACACCGACAGGCCGATGCCGACCCAGACGATCGGCTTGAAGAAGAAGCTGCCGCCGAGCAGGTCCTTGAAGCTGGACTTCTCCTCGCGGTGCATGCCGGTCTCGATCTCGGAGACGCGGGCGTCGAGGTCGATGTCGCCGCCCTCGACCTCGGTGAGGATCTGCTTGGCGCGCTCGTGCTTGCCGACGGAGATCAGGTAGCGCGGGGACTCGGGGATGGCGAAGGACAGCAGGCCGTAGAGGACCGCCGGGACCACCATGACGCCGAGCATGACCTGCCAGGCCTCCAGGCCCATCAGCTCACCGCGCTGGTCCCCGTCGGCCGCGTTCAGGATGCCCCAGTTGACGAGCTGGGAGACGGCGATGCCGACGACGATCGCGGCCTGCTGGAAGGAGCCGAGGCGGCCGCGGTAGGCGGGCGGGGCGACCTCGGCGATGTAGGCCGGGCCGATGACGGAGGCCATGCCGATGGCGAAGCCGCCGACGACCCGCCAGAAGGCGAGGTCCCACAGCGCGAAGGGCAGCGCGGAGCCGACGGCGCTGACGGTGAACAGGACCGCGGCGATCTGCATGCACCGGATACGTCCGATGCGGTCGGCTATCCGGCCCGCGGTGGCGGCGCCGATCGCACAGCCGATCAGCGCGATGGCGATGACCTGGGCGAGTGCGGCCGAGCCGATGTCGTAGCGGTCGCGGACGGCCTCGACGGCGCCGTTGATCACGGAGCTGTCGTAGCCGAAGAGGAAGCCGCCCATGGCGGCGGCCGCTGCGATGAAGATGACGTGCCCGAGATGTTCGGGGTGAGCCGTCCGGGCTCCTGTTGTGTGTGCCTGCGCGGTGCTGGTCACGTGTACTCCTCGGGCCACCGGCAACGTCGCCGGGTGGGGGTCAGCCCTTCTAGGTTCCAGCCATAGGCACCTGAAGGTAAGAACAACATTGCAGAGACTATGTCTTCAATTATTGAAGTCAAGAGGTGCGCAGATGTGAGCTTCAAGACGCAGGAGCCCGTGCCGAACCCAGAAGGTGTTCACATCTTGAAGAAGTTGAGCCGCTTCAGCGGAGACGCTGACTGATGACCTTTGACACGCCGTCGCCCTGCATGGAGACGCCGTAGAGCGCGTCGGCGACCTCCATGGTGCGCTTCTGATGCGTGATCACGATCAGCTGGGAGGCTTCCTGGAGCTCCTGCATGATCCGGATCAGCCGCTGGAGGTTGGTGTCGTCGAGCGCGGCCTCGACCTCGTCCATCACGTAGAACGGGCTGGGGCGCGCCTTGAAGATCGACACGAGCAGCGCCACGGCGGTCAGGGAGCGTTCGCCGCCCGACAGCAGCGACAGCCGCTTGACCTTCTTGCCGGGCGGACGCGCCTCGACGTCCACACCCGTGGTGAGCATGTTGTCGGGGTCGGTCAGCACCAGGCGCCCCTCCCCACCCGGGAAGAGCCGGGAGAAGACGCCTTCGAACTCCCGGGCGGTGTCCCGGTAGGCCTCGGTGAAGACCTGCTCGACGCGTTCGTCGACCTCCTTGACGACCTGGAGCAGGTCCGCGCGGGTCTTCTTCAGGTCCTCCAGCTGCTCGCTGAGGAACTGGTGGCGTTCCTCCAGCGCCGCGAACTCCTCCAGGGCGAGCGGGTTCACCTTGCCGAGCTGCTGGTAGGCACGCTCGGCCGCCTTCAGGCGCTTCTCCTGCTCGGCCCGTACGAAGGGGCGGGGCCTGTTGCGCGGGTGCTCCGGGTCCTCCGGCAGCCGCTCGCCGTCGGCGGGGGGCGAGGGCGGCACCAACTGGTGCGGTCCGTACTCCGCCACCAGCCCGGCCGGTTCGACACCCAGTTCCTCCAGCGCCTTCGCCTCCAGCTGCTCCATCCGCAGCCGCTTCTCCGCTCCTAGTACCTCGCCTCGGTGAACCGAATCCGTCAACTTGTCGAGTTCCGCCTTGAGATCGCGTCCCTCGGTGCGGGCGCGGGCGAGTTCCTCCTCACGCCGGGCCTTGGCGGCCTCGGCCGCAGTGCGCTCCTCGGCGGCGCGGGTCAGGGACACCTCGACGTGCGCGAGCAGCTGGCGGGCGCCCGCGGCGACGGCGCCCGCCACCTCGGCCTCGTGGCGCAGCCGGGCCCTGCGCTGTTCCGCACGCGCGCGTGCCTCGCGTTCCGCGCGGGCGGCCCGGTCCAGGGAGTCGGCCCGTCCGGCCAGCCCCTTCACCCGCTCCTCGTGCGTACGGACCTGGAGGCGGGCTTCCATCTCCGTCTGGCGGGCGTTGGCCCCGTCCGCGGCGAGCCGGTCGCGTACGGCGGTGTCGGGCTCCTCCTCGAACGGCATCTCCTCGGCGGTCTCGAGCCGCTCGGCGAGTTCCTCGGCGTCGGCGAGCGCCTTGTCCAGGGCCTCCTGCGCCCGGGCGGCGGCGGCCCCGGCCCGCTCTGCCTCGCCCGCGGCGCCCCTGGCCTGGCCGGCGAGCCGCCCCAGCCGCTGGGCGACGGTGGACTTCTCCCGGTCGGCGGCCCGCCGCCGCTCCCCCAGTTCCTCGACGAGGGCCGCGCACTCGCGGCGCCGGTGGGCCGCCTCCTCCTGTGCCTCGGCCAGCTTCTCGCAGCGCACCGCGAGTTCCTCCAGCTCGGCGGCGGCCTCGTCGACGGACGCCTGCACCTCCAGCAGGCTGGGGGCGCCGGCCGAACCGCCCTGCGCGAAGTGGGCGCCGAGCAGGTCTCCCTCGGCGGTGACGGCGGTGAGGTCGGGGCGGGCGTAGACCAGGTCCTCGGCGTCCTCGAGGGTGCCGACGACGACCATGCCGTGCAGCAGGCGGCGCACGGCGGGCATGAGGTCGCCGGGGCCGCTGACGAGGCGCTCCGCGGGGAGGGGGGTTCCGGAGGGGGGCGTGGGTGCGGGTGCGTCATGGCGGGGCGCACTGTTCCCCGCGCCCCTGGGCGTGGTCTCGCCTGCGGTGTCGGAGGACGGGCCCGTCACCAGGAGGGCGGCCCGGCCCGCATCCTGTTTGCGCAGGAGACGGATGGCGTCGGCCGCGGCGGAAGGGGTGGTGACCGCCAGGGCGTCCGCGGCCGCGCCGAACGCGGCGGCGAGGGCCACCTCGTGGCCGGGCGACACGGTCAGCAGTTCCGCGGCGGGTCCGAGCAGTCCGTGCAGACGGTCCTGCGCCTCAAGGAGCGCCCCGCTGCCGTCCTTGCGGCGCAGGCCGAGCGCCAGCGCCTCGTGGCGTGCCTGGGTCGCGGCCCGTTTCCTCTCCGCGGCGGTGGCCGCCTCGCGTGCGGCGGTGAGGGCGGCCTCGGCCTCGGCGAGCCCGCGTCTGGCCTCCTCGTGCCGCTCGGCGAGTTCCGCGTCCCCCGCGTCGAGGCCGTCGACCTCCGCCTTGAGGGTCTCGTACTCCTCCTGGGCGGTGACGGCCCGCTGCTGGGCCTCGTCCCGGGCGGCGGCCAGCCGCTCGATCTCGGCCTGGGCGGCGGCGGCCCGGGAACGGGCGGCGCCCACCTGTCCCTTGAGCCGGGCGAGCCCTTCGCGCCGGTCCGCGATGGCGCGGGCGACGTCCTTCAGGCGCCGTTCCTCCTGCGCCAGCTCGCGCTCCAGTTCGGCGCGGTGGGCGACCGTGTCCTCCAGGGCGCGTTCGGCCGCCTCCAGGGCGGCCTCCAGTTCGGCCTCCTGCTCGCGGAAGCGGGCGGCCTCACGCTCCATGTCCTCGGGATCCCGGCCGCGTCGTTCCTCGGGGGGCGCGGAGGTGGCGCTCTTCACGCGCGCGTCGGCGAGGGAGACGGTGCCGCGGACCCGTTCGGCGAGCTGGGAGAGCTCGTACCAGGTCTGCTGGGCGTTCCGCAGCCGCGGGGTGAGCCGGCGTACCTCGTCCTCCAGGAGGGCCTCGCGCTGGAGGGCCTTCCTCAGGTCGGCCTCGGCGGCCTCCTTGCGCTCCTTGAGAGCGGCCTCGTCGGCGATCTCGGCCTGGAGCGCCTCACGCAGCCTCACGAGGTCGTCGGCGAGGAGGCGCAGGCGCGCGTCGCGCAGGTCGGCCTGGATGACGGCGGCCCGGCGGGCGACGGCAGCCTGCCGACCGAGGGGCTTGAGCTGCCGGCGGAGCTCGTCGGTGAGGTCCTGCACGCGCGCGAGGTTGGCCTGCATCGCGTCCAGCTTGCGCAGCGCCTTCTCCTTGCGCTTGCGATGCTTGAGGACGCCGGCCGCTTCTTCGATGAAGGCGCGGCGGCCCATGGGGTCGGCGTGCAGGACGGAGTCGAGCTGGCCCTGGCCGACGATGACGTGCATCTCACGGCCGATGCCGGAGTCGGACAGCAGTTCCTGGATGTCCAGCAGGCGGCAGGTGTCGCCGTTGATCTGGTACTCGCTGCCGCCGTTGCGGAACATGATCCGCGTGATCGTGACCTCGGCGTACTCGATGGGGAGGGCGCCGTCGGAGTTGTCGATGGTCAGCGACACCTCGGCGCGGCCCAGCGGCGGGCGGCCGGTGGTGCCGGCGAAGATGACGTCCTCCATCTTGCCGCCGCGCAGCGACTTGGCGCCCTGCTCGCCCATGACCCAGCTGAGCGCGTCCACCACGTTGGACTTGCCCGAGCCGTTCGGACCGACGACGCAGGTGATCCCCGGCTCGAACCGGAGCGTGGTCGCGGAGGCGAACGACTTGAAGCCGCGGAGGGTCAGGGCCTTGAGGTGCACGCCGTCGGACTCTACCCGCCGGGCATGTCTCACTCCATGAGCGCGCGGTTTCGCGGGTGAACGCGCAGGGCATGCCAGACGTTAAGACGATGAAAGGGTGCGCGGGACAGAGACTTCCCCGCGCGGGGTTCGCGACGTTGCCGCGTGAGTGTGCACGGCGCGTGCGGTGCGGGTGTCCGGGACGCGGAGGAGAAAGAAAGAAGGGACGCCGGAGCGTCCCTTGCAGTTCTGACTGCCTGGCGGTGGTGACGGGCAAGCCCGACCACTGCGCTGCTGTTCGTGGAGCGATGCAGTGATCAGGTGAGCGCAGGCTCCGCCTGGTGTGCGTCAACGCTCTCCATGATCCTGTCGTGAGAAGCGGCAGCCTTCAGGGCGTCCTTCTCGGCCTGGATCCGTACGAGCTCGGATTCCAGGTCCTGGACGCGCTGCTGGAGCCGTCGCATCTCGGCGAGGAGTCGCGGGTCGGAGCCGCCGACGTAACCGAGAAGCGCCTTTGCCATGATGGATGGTCCTCCACAATGAGTGACCGACCGATGCGGTGTGGGTCGTGAGGGATTCGCACCCGCGGTGCTTGGCAAGCCTGGAGTTGTACTGCCGTTCAGCCATGCCAAACAGCTAAGGTGCGCGGGGCTTTTAGCGTCTCACCAAAAAGTTTGAGGGTCAACACGATCACGCCCCGTATTGGCGGACAACCGGGTGCGCACGGCCGGGAAGCGGCGGCGTCGCGATCCTCACGGGTCCTCGGGACGTGGCGATCATCTTGGCGGGCGACGCCCGCGGTGGCAAGCCGTTCTCCTCAATCACCAGGAGTTTCTCCCCGCTGACGGCGTGCGACAGCAGTCAAGGAGTGCGCGTCCCGGCCGGCCGGGCGGGGCCCGTCAGCGGATCGCGAAGCCGTCGTAGCCGCCGCGAGGTGTGTCCCAGATCTCGGTCACTCCGTCCACGCGCCCGGGCGTGTCGCCGGCCTGGAGCCACTCCAGCAGACCTTCGCAGTGGTTACGGGGGCCCTCGGCGACCACCTGCACCCTGCCGTCACCCAGATTGAGGGCGAAGCCCCGCAGGCCGCCGATCTCCAGCGCCTTGGCCCGGGTGAACCAGCGGAAGCCCACACCCTGGACACGTCCCCGCACCCAGGCGACCAGTCGCACATCCTCGCTCATGCCTGCAACCTAACCGGACAAAGTCACACCGGGCACTCCGCCCCCTGGCGCCATGCGGTAGCGTCCCCACCCATGAATCTCATATGAAACTCACTCCTTCGTGTGAGTTTCGTGATCATTGGGTTTCGGGCTGGTCGCGAGACGAGTCGACCGCAAGGACGAGGAAGGCCACGACATGGGACGCCACCGACGCTCCGACGCCGGCCGCGCCGCCACGAGCCGCGACGCCGGGGTCACTCACCACGACGGCTTCTTCGGGGAAGGCCAGGACCCGCTGGGCGCCGGATCCGACGGCCCGCCCACCATGGGCACCGCGCCGTACCTGAACCCCGAGGCCTACGCGGAGACGTACGCCCGCAGCGAGGCCTACCTGTACGCGACGGAGGGTGCGCCGTCCCAGGCCGGCGGCAACGGCCTCCCCCGGGGTGGTTTCCCCGACGGCATCCCTGCCCCCTCCCCCGCGCCCGCCCCGGAGCACCGGCCCGGTCCCGCCGCGTACGCGTACGCCGGTGACGCGGCCGGTCAGCCCACGGTGGGCGGCGCCTTCCCGGGCCCCCGCACCGCCGAGTACGACTTCGCGGTGCACTCGTTCGCCGCCGACCCGCTCCCCGACCTTGACGTGACCCCGCGCCGCCGCCCGGTCCGCACCGCTGAGACGTCCTCCGTCGGCGCCGACGACCGGCCCGGCAGCGGGCACCGGCGCAAGAAGAAGAAGGCCGCGACACCGGTCCGCACCGGGCTGCTGGGCGTGTCCGCCGCAGTGGCGCTCGGCACGGTCGCGGTGGCCACCGGTGCGGTGCCCGGCCTGGAGAACTACAAGCTCGGCGGCGACCGCGCCTCCAGCGACGAGGTCCAGGCCGGCGGCGTGGCGACCAACCTGCCGACCGAGCAGGGCGGCACGTCCGGATCCGTCGAGACGCCCAGCCGGGACGCCGGTGCCCCGGCGAGCCGTGACGGCGGGCGCTCCGTGTCCCCGAAGCCCTCCGCGTCCGCGCCGTCCGCCTCGACCGCGCCGACGAAGGCTCCCGAGAAGGCCCCGGAGAAGACGGAGTCCGCGGCCGCGCCGGAGAAGACCGAGGAGGAGGCGCCGGCCCGCAAGGCGACGCCGGAGCCCGAGCGGAAGACCGGCAACCAGGGCAAGGGTCCGGTCTCGGCCGAGGTCGCCGCCGGCGCGGAGGTGCTGCGGCTGGTCAACGCGGAGCGGGCCAAGGTGGGCTGCAGCCCGGTCACCACGGACAACGCGCTCGCCGCACTGGCCACCGCCTTCAGTGACGACATGGCCGACCGCGGCTTCTTCGACCACACGGACCCCGACGGCGACACCCCGTGGGACAGGGCCCAGGCGGCCGGCATAGCCAACCTCGGCGGCGAGAACATAGCCCGGGGCCAGGCGGACGCCGAGGCGGTCATGGAGGCCTGGATGAACAGCCCCGGCCACAAGGCGAACATCCTGAACTGCGACTTCAAGACTCTGGGCGTAGGCGTCCACATGGGCCCGGGCGGCCCTTGGTGGACCCAGAACTTCGGCTACTGAGCCCCCACGGACGACTCGGCCCGGGCGCCGGCCGGCAGCATCAACGGCTCCTGGAGGCCTGGCGACCGGCGCCCTTGGTCTGTCTCAGGCGGGCGGCGCCGGCCCTTCGTCGTCGGTCGCCTCGCCTTGAGGCGCTGCATCCCGATCGCCAGTCACACCGGCGCCGACACGACGGCAAGGATCAGCATGATCGCCCCGCCTCCGTCCGGACGTGCGACGAACCACAGCGCGATCATCGCCGTCCACATGCCCGCGAGGGCGAATGCCACCGTCGGGCCGGACAGCACGCTGCGTGCCTTCACGGCTCCCCCCTCTCCACAGGAGGGCGTCCACCCGAGGCGGCACCGGTCTCACGGAGTGACAGCCAGCAGCGGAAGCACGCGACCCGGGATCGAGCCCGACGGCGTCTCGCCGATCCGTTCCGCGCCCATCGCTCGGTAGAACGGCTGCGCGTTCGGGTCGGCGTCGATCGTCAGGCGGTGGAAGCCGGCGGCCCTGGCCGTGTCGAGGGCGTGTGCGAAGAGGGCGCGGCCGATGCCCTGGCCGAGGACCGACGGGTCCACGAACATCATGCCCACCGCGCCTTCCGGCGGCCGGCCGTCCACCGTCGTGAAGCCGAGGACGCGGCCGTGCCGTTCGGCCAACGCGGTCCGCCGCTCCCCCACCTCCGCCGGGCGGACGGTCAGTTCCTCCCGGCACGACGCCATGAACGCCTCGTCGTAGCCCCAGTGGGCCTTCGACCGAAGCGCCAGTTCGATCAGCTCGCCTGCCTCGTCGGGCCGGGCATCCCGGATCAACACGATCACTCTCCCCCTTGCTTACCAGCAGTAAGCGTCACCCTTTGGTAAGCGCTGCTCTGAAGTACGCTGGATGCATGACGACCGCGCAGTCGGCCTCCGAGGACCGGGACCTTCCCTTCAACGTGTTCGCCAAGTCCTGCCCCTCCCGCGTCACGCTGGAGCATGTGACCGGGCGCTGGGGGGCGCTGACCCTGGGCGCGCTGTACGAGGGCTCGCTGCGGTTCAACGAGCTGCGGCGACGGGTCGACGGCGTCAGCGAGAAGATGCTGTCGCAGACCCTGCACGCGCTGGAGCGCGACGGCCTGGTGCACCGTGAGGCCCAGCTGACCAACCCGCCCCGGGTGGACTACGAGCTGACTCCGCTCGGCCGCGAGGTGGCCGGGCAGCTGCTGGCCCTCATCCGCCTCCTGGAGGACCGCATGGACACCGTCCTCGAGGCCCGTGAGCGCTACGACACGGCGCGCGGCGCCCGCTGACACCTCGGGCAGAAGTAGCTGGAGCGGTTCATCCACGCCCGTCGGCGTATCGGCGTCCCGCAGCGGCGGCACGGCAGACCCTCGCGGCCGTACGCGTCCAGGGACCGGTCGAAGTAGCCGGACTCCCCGTTGACGTTGACGTAGAGGCTGTCGAAGCTGGTGCCGCCGGCGACGAGGGCCGCGTTCATCACGTCGCGGACGTGGCCCAGCAGCTGCGACGTGCGCGGGCGGGTGAAGCCCGCCGTCGGGCGCTCGTAGTGGATGCGGGCCCGCCACAGCGCCTCGTCGGCGTAGATGTTGCCGACGCCGCTGATCAGCGACTGGTCGAGCAGCGCCCGCTTGATGGTGGTCCGCTTGCGGCGCAGGGCCTGGTGGAAGGCCTCCTCGTCGAACAGCGGGTCGAGCGGGTCCCGGGCGATGTGCGCGATGACGTCGGGCAGTCCGTCGGGGGTGTTGTCGTGCAGCGACAGACCGCCGAAGGTGCGCTGGTCGACGAAGCGCAGCTCGGTGTCGCCCGCCGGTCCCTCGTCCGGTGACTGCGGCTCGGTGAAGCGGACGCGGATCCGCAGGTGCTTCTCGTCCGGCGCCGCGTGCGGCTGCATCAGCAGCTGGCCGCTCATGCCGAGGTGGGCCAGCACCGACTCGTCGGTGTCCTCCAGCGGCAGCCACAGGTACTTGCCGCGGCGGCGCGGGACGCCGATGCGGTGGCCCTTCAGCCGGTGGACGAAGTCGTCGGCGCCGGCCAGGTGACGGCGTACCGCGCGCGGGTGCAGGACCTCGGCGTCGGCGACGGTCCGGTGGGCGACCCACCGCTCGAGACCGCGCCGTACGACCTCGACCTCGGGCAGCTCGGGCATGGTGTCCCTCCCAGGACCGGTGGAACGTGCACCGAGCGCCCGCCCCGGGTGCGGGGCGGGCGCTCGGGTCGCGCGCGTACTACGTCAGGCGGAGGCCGACGGGGCGTCGGCGCTCTTGGCGGAGGCTCCGGCCTCGGCGGCCTGGACGACCTGTTCGGCCTCCTGAGCCGCCTTGGCCCGCTCGTCCGCCGCGGCCCGGATGGACCGCCACGCGGACTCGGCGGCTTGCTGCTCCGCCTCCTTCTTGCTGCGGCCGGTGCCGGTGCCGTACGAGACGCCTCCGACGCGGGCGGCAGCAGTGAAGGTCTTCTCATGGTCGGGGCCGGTCTCCGTGACCAGGTACTCGGGAACACCGAGCCCCTCGGTCGCGGTGAGCTCCTGGAGACTGGTCTTCCAGTCCAGGCCGGCTCCCAGGTTCGAAGACTTCTCGATCAGCGGGTCGAACAGGCGGTGCACCAGCTCCGCCGCCGATTCCAGGCCCTGGTCGAGGTAGACAGCACCGATCACCGCTTCCAGGGTGTCGGCGAGGATGGACGCCTTGTCCCGGCCGCCCGTTCCCTCTTCACCGCGGCCCAGCCGGATGAAGGAGCCGAGGTCGAGCCCGCGGCCCACCTCCGCCAGCGCACGCGAGTTGACCACCGCGGCCCGCAGCTTGGCCAGCTGGCCTTCGGGCAGGTCGGGGTGGGTGCGGTACAGCGTGTCGGTGACGACGAGGCCGAGCACGGAGTCCCCGAGGAACTCCAGCCGCTCGTTCGTCGGCAGACCGCCGTTCTCGTACGCGTAGGAACGATGGGTCAGCGCACGCACCAGAAGGGCGGACTCGAGCTTGTAGCCGAGCCGCCCTTCCAGAAGCGTGTGGGACGAGGCCTGGTTGTCCGCAGAGTTTTTCTTCGGCGTGGACACAGTGCCTCTCACCAGCCGCTCAGACCTCGAGGACCTGGCGCTTGTTGTAAGTGCCGCAAGACGGGCACGCGATGTGCTGCTGCTTGGGCTCGTGGCAGCGCTCGCACGCAACCAGGGTGGGGACCGCAGCCTTCCACTGCGACCGGCGGTGGCGCGTGTTGCTGCGCGACATCTTCCGCTTCGGAACAGCCACGGCTACTTCTCCTGCTTCTCGTCGACGCCTGCGTCGGCGCCGCTCATCTCGTCCTTCTCGCCGTCCTTCATGGTGCCGGCGAGTCCCTGCAATGCCGCCCAACGGATGTCGACGGCGTCGTGGTGGTGGTCCGGGTCGTCCGCCAGCCGCACTCCGCACTCGGAGCACAGACCCGGGCAGTCTTCCTGGCACACCGGCTGCATCGGCAGTGCGAGCACCACCGCATCACGCAGCACCGGCTCGAGGTCGAACAAGCCGTCCTCGAGGAGGAGCCTGTCCTCGTCGTCCTCGGCGTCGTCGCCCGGTTCCGCGGTCACGCGGCCCCGGTCGTCGGCGTCAGGGTACGAGAACATCTCCTGGTAGTCCGCTTCGAGCTCCAGCTCGACCGGCTCCAGACACCTTACGCACTCCCCCTTGGCCTTGGCACGGGCGGTGCCTGTGACAAGCACACCTTCCATGACCGACTCGAGCCGCAGTTCGAGCTCCACCGGGGCGCCTTCCGGCACTCCGACGACTCCCTGGATCCCGAGATCCAGCGGAGCGTCGACCGTACGGGTCAGGCGCTGCAGCGCACCGGGCCGCCTCCCCAGCTCGTGCGTGTCGAACACGAGGGGGTTGCGGTGGTCGAGGCGGGCGTTCAGAGCCATTCCTGCTTTCGATCTTCGAGCTCAGAGTGGGGGGCTGCCGTCCGGTGCTTCCCGGGCAGCGTGGATCGCGGTCATACGCGCGACCGAAGAGCCAGGATACTGGACCTTCCGCTCTCGTCCCAATCCGGGCCTACAGGCCCCGCTCGCGCTGGTACGCCTCGAGCTGTTCGGGCGTGATCATGCTGGTGTCGAAGAGGCTCGTCTCGTCCAGCGTGTAGCCCTGTTGCGTCTGCTGCCCGTGCTGGGCCTGCTGCGCCTGCTGGGCGGCCTGGGCGTGGTCGTAGGCCTGCTGGGAGCCGTCGTAGCCCTGGTAGGCGGCGTATGGGTCGGCCTGGGCGTAGCCGGCGGCGGTCTGCGCGTACGGGTCCTGGGCGCCGCCGTACTGCTGCTGGTAGCCCGCGTAGGGGTCCGGCTGCTGCTGGTAGCCGTAGGCGGGTTCGGGCTGGGCGTACGGCTGGGCCTGCGGCTGCGGCGGCTGCTGCTGCTGCGGCGGCTCGGGCTGCCTGGCCGGGGCGTCCTGCTCGGCCAGCGCGGCCAGGTCGGCGAGGTAGTCGGCGTCACTGGAGTGCCGGACGGTCGTGGTGTCGTCGGCGAGCGCGCCCAGGTCGTCGGTGGCGATCCGGCCGTGCAGCTTCTGCCGGCCCCGGCCGACGGCCTCCAGGGTCTTGGCCAGCACCGCCTCGAACGCGCCGAGCTTGACGTCCACGTACTCGTCGGCGGTACGGCGCAGGGTCTCGGGGTCGTGGCTGCGCTCGGGGGCGTCCTCGTCCTCGTAGCCCTGCTCGTCGAGGCCGGGACCGGTGCCGAGCAGCTTCTCGCGGCCGCGGCCGACGGAGCCGAGCGTCTTGGTGAGGACGACCTCGAAGTTGGCGAGCTTGGAGTCGACGTAGTCGTCGGCCTCCGCGCGGATCTCCTCGGCCTCCTTGCGGGCCTCGGCGAGGATCCGGTCGGCCTCGGCCTGGGAGCGGCGGGCGACCTCGGTGTCGGCGACCAGCGTGCCGCGCTGGGCGTGCGCCTCGGAGATGATCCGCTCGGCCTCCTGGCGGGCCTGCTCGACCATGTGCGCCTGGCCGCCGATCAACTCCTCGGCCTGCGCCAGGGAGTCGGGCAGCGCCGCGCGTACCTCGTCGAGCATGGCGAGCAGTTCGGCGCGGTTGACCACGCACGACGCCGACATGGGCATCGACCGGGCACTGGAGACCGAGGCGACGATCTCGTCGAGCTTCTTCTGCACGTCCACCGTGTGCTCGCCACTCTCTACAGCTGTGTTGGAGACGGACGGGACGACTGTACGGCCACGGGGCGTCCGGTGGACACCGGACGGCTCCCGCACCCGCGGCGCTCGGCCGGGTCAGTCCTGCCGCAGGCGGTCGGTGAGCCGCGTCAGGACCTCGGCGGGCACCAGGTGGGAGACGTCCCCGCCCCAGGCGGCGACCTCCTTGACGAGCGAGGAGGACAGGAAGCTGTAGGTGGGGTTGGTGGGGACGAAGAGGGTCTCCACGCCCGAGAGGCCGTTGTTCATCTGGGCCATCTGCAGCTCGTAGTCGAAGTCGCTCACCGCGCGCAGGCCCTTGACGATGGCGGGGATGTCGCGCTGCTTGCAGAAGTCGACGAGCAGGCCGTGGAAGGCCTCGACCCTGACGTTGCCGTACTCGGCGGTGACGGTGCGGATCAGGTCGATCCGCTCCTCGATCTCGAACAGGCCCTTCTTGGACTTGTTGATCATCACCGCGACGTAGACCTCGTCGTACAGCCGGGAGGCCCGGGCGATGATGTCGAGGTGTCCGTTGGTGATCGGGTCGAACGACCCGGGACATACGGCGCGGCGCACTGGTGATCCCTCGCTCTCCG
This sequence comes from Streptomyces sp. CNH189, assembly GCF_000527195.1. Classification (NCBI taxonomy): domain Bacteria; kingdom Bacillati; phylum Actinomycetota; class Actinomycetes; order Kitasatosporales; family Streptomycetaceae; genus Streptomyces; species Streptomyces sp. CNH189. The sequence continues at coordinate 28,020 of NZ_AZUS01000026.1, read as the reverse complement.
GTCCGGTCATCGTGCGTCTTCGCACGTAGAGGCGGCGCGACCGTACCAAAACGTTCCCTCGCCGTAACGACGGGCCCGGATGGACTCGAAACCCGGCGGAAAGGCGAATTCTCCGCCTCTGGTGCTGCGCTCCACGGTGACGAGGACGTCGTCGGTGAGCCACCCCCCGGTACGGAGTGTGAGCAGGATCTCGCGGAGATCGTCGTCGGAGACGGCGTAGGGCGGGTCCAGGAAGACGAGGTCGTACGGCTGCTCCGGGGGCGCCGTGCGGACGATCTGTTCCGCTTTGCCGGATCTCACCTCGGCGCCGGGGAGCCCGAGCGACTTCACGTTCTCCCGGACGGTGCGCGCCGCGCGGGCGTCGGCCTCGACGAGCAGGACGTGTCCGGCGCCGCGCGACAGGGCCTCCAGGCCGACGGCGCCGGAGCCGGCGTACAGGTCGAGGACGCGTTCCCCGTCGAGCGGGCCGCCGAGCAGCGACTGCCAGGTGGAGAAGAGGCCTTCGCGCGCCCGGTCGGAGGTGGGGCGGGTGCCCTGTCCCGGCGGGACGGCCAGGCGGCGTCCGCCGGCCGCGCCGGCGATCACGCGAGTCATGTCCTCGGTCCTTGTCCGTGAGTACGGGTCGGTGTGTGCGGGCCGGTGGCCGCGTCCCAGTCTGTCAGCCCTTCTCCAGGTACTGCTCCCGCTCCTCGTCCAGCAGCGCGTCCAGGGCCGTACGCAGGGCGGGCAGGCGCTCCAGGTCCGGGTCGGCGGCGACGACCCGGGCGGCCTCCTCGCGGGCCTCGGCGATGACCTCCTCGTCGTCGATGACGGCGAGCATGCGCAGACTGGACCGCGTGCCGGACTGGGCCTGGCCCAGCACGTCGCCCTCGCGGCGCTGTTCGAGGTCGATGCGGGAGAGCTCGAAGCCGTCGAGGGTGGAGGCGACGGCGTTCAGCCGCTGGCGGGCGGCGCTCGCCTCGGGCATCTCGCTGACCAGCAGGCACAGGCCGGGGGCCGAGCCGCGGCCGACGCGTCCGCGCAGCTGGTGCAGCTGGGAGACGCCGAAGCGGTCGGCGTCCATGATCACCATCACGGTGGCGTTCGGCACGTTGACGCCGACCTCGATGACGGTGGTGGCCACCAGCACGTCCGCCTCCCCCGCGGCGAACCGGCGCATCACGGCGTCCTTGTCGTCGGGCTGCATCCTGCCGTGCAGCACCTCGACGCGCAGTCCGGCCAGCGGGCCTCGCGCGAGCTGCTCCGCGATGTCCAGGACGGCGAGCGGGGGCCGCTTCTCCGCCTCGTCCTCCGGCGCCTTCTTCTTGGCCTTGGCCCCGTCCTCCTCGTCGCCGATGCGGGGGCAGACCACGTAGGCCTGGTGGCCCTTCTCCACCTCCTCGCGCACCCGCTCCCACGCGCGGGCGAGGAAGTGCGGCTTGTCGGCGGCCGGGACGACATGGCTGGCGATGGGGGAACGCCCGGCCGGGAGCTGGTCCAGGACGGAGGTCTCCAGATCACCGAAGACGGTCATGGCGACCGTGCGCGGGATCGGGGTGGCGGTCATGACCAGCAGGTGCGGCGGCTGCTTGCCCTTGCCGCGCAGGGCGTCGCGCTGCTCGACGCCGAAGCGGTGCTGCTCGTCGACGACCACCAGTCCGAGGTCGTGGAACTGCACCTTGTCCTCGATCAGCGCGTGCGTGCCGATGACGACGCCGGCCTCGCCGGTGGCCAGGTCGAGCAGGGCGTGGCGGCGCGCGGCGGCCCCCATGGAGCCGGTGAGCAGGACCACCTTGGTGGCGTTGTCCCCGCCGCCGAGCATGCCGCCCTCGGCCAGCTCCCCCATCATCTCGGTGACCGAGCGGTGGTGCTGCTGGGCGAGCACCTCGGTGGGCGCGAGCATCGCCGCCTGGCCGCCCGCGTCGACGACGGCGAGCATGGCGCGCAGGGCGACCAGGGTCTTGCCGGAACCGACCTCGCCCTGGAGCAGGCGGTGCATGGGGTGGTCGGTGGCGAGGTCGGCGAAGATCTCCTCGGAGACCTTGCGCTGGCCCTCGGTGAGGGTGAAGGGCAGCCGGTCGTCGAAGGCGGCGAGGATCCCGTCCGGCCGCGGGCGGCGGGGTACGGCGGGGAGCTGGGCGTCGGCGTACCTGCGGCGGGCGAGGGCGACCTGGAGGACGAACGCCTCGTCCCACTTGAGGCGGGCGCGGGCGTCCTCGATGTCGGCCTTGGTGTGCGGGCGGTGGATCTTCAGCAGCGCCTCGGGCAGCGGGACCAGGCCGCGGCCCTCGCGCAGCGACTCGGGCAGCGGGTCGGCCGCCTCCTGGGCGCTGGGCAGCACCGTCTGCAGCGCCTTGCCGATCTTCCAGGACTCCAGCTTGGCGGTGGCGGGGTAGATCGGGATCAGGGTGCCGGCCCAGGTCTCGACCGTCTCCTCGGCGTCCCCGCGCAGCAACTCGTAGGCAGGGTGGGCGAGTTGGAGGCGACGGTTGAAGACGGAGACCTTGCCGGCGAACATCGCGCGGGTGCCCGGCAATAGTTCCTTGTGCGGCTTGTGGACACCGGCGCCGAAGAAGACCAGTTGCAGCCGGCCGCTGCCGTCGGTGATCGTCACCTCCAGGCGCTGTCCCTTGCCACGCGGGGCGCGACTGGAGGCGAAGGTGTGCAGCCGGGCGTCGGCGACCTGCGCGACCACGGTGACGTGCTCGTCCATGGGGAGGTCGGCGAGGTGCGTGAGCTGGCCCCGCTCCTCGTACCGGCGCGGGTAGTGGTGCAGGAGGTCGCCGACGGTGTGCAGGCCGAGGTGCTCGGCCATCACCTTCGCGGTGGCGGGGCCGAGCACTTTCTTCAGTGGTTCGTCCAGTGCGGGCACGGCATCCATTGGACACCACCGCACTGACAGAGCGTGGACCGCGGGTCACCGGCGCCGGTGGCGCGTCGGGCGGCGGCCCCCGGGTCACGCGGCCGTCACTCGACCCCGATGAGGAGGACGGCGCCCTGCCGGCCGCCGTGGTAGACGACCGTGTCGACGGCCAGGTATCCCTCGCGGACGCGGGCCTCCAGGCGTTCGGCGACCGACTCGGGGGCGCCGTCGCCGAGCACCAGGGTGACCAGTTCCCCGCCCGCCGCCAGCATGCGGTCCAGGACCGCTTCGGCGGTGGCCGTGAGGTCCTGGCCGATGACGGCCACGTCGCCGTCGACCAGGCCGAGGACGTCGCCGGCCTGGCAGATGCCCGCCATGGTCCAGGACTGCCGCTCGGCGACGGTGACCTCGGCGTAGCGGGTGGCGCCGGCCGCCGAGGTCATCGCGACCACGTCCTCGTCGAAGCGGCGCTCCGGCTCGTGCACCGCCAGCGCCGCTATGCCCTGGACCGCGGAACGGGTGGGGATGAGGGCCACCCGGACCCCCTCGCCCCGCACCTGCTCGGCCGCCGCGGCGGCGGTGTGGCGCAGGTCGGCGTCGTTGGGCAGCAGCACCACCTCGCGCGCGTGCGCGCGCCGTACGGCCTGGACGAGCTCCCCGCTCGCGGGCGGCTCACCCGGGCGTGCGAGTACGGCGGTGGCGCCGGCCTCGGCGTACAGCCCGGCCAGGCCCTCGCCGGGCACCACGGCGACCACGGCGCGCTGGGCGCGCTCCCCCAACGTCCGCCCGCCCCCGTGGGCGTGCGCGTCCCCGGCGCCGAAGTGGGTGATCCGGATGCGATACGGCCGTCCTGCCTCGACGCCCGCCTCCACGGCGGCGCCGGCGTCGTCGACGTGCACATGGACGTTCCACAGGCCGTCGCCGCCGACCACGACGAGGGAGTCGCCGAGGGCGTCCAGCCGTTTCCGCAGGCGCGCGACGGCCGCGTCCTCGGCCTCCAGCAGGTAGATCACCTCGAAGGCGGGGCTCCCGTCCTGCGCTCCGGTGTCGCCGTCCTCGCAGGGGGCGGGGGTGCCGTGTGCCGCCTCGCCGGGCTCCACGCGCGCGTGCGGTCCGGGGACGGCGGCGCGTCCGGCGGTCGTGCGGGGCGTCTGGCCGGTGAGCGTCTCCACCAGTGCCGCGAGCACCGTCACCAGTCCGCGTCCGCCCGCGTCGACCACGCCCGCGCGTCGCAGGACGTCCAGCCGGTCCGGGGTCTCGGCCAGCGCCGTGCGGGCGCCCTCGTAGGCGGCGCGGGCCACCTCTCCGCAGTCGCAGTCCGCCGTGCCGGCCGCGGTCGCGGCGGCGTCGGCGGCGGCCGAGGCGACGGTGAGGACCGTGCCCTCGACCGGGTGCGCCACCGCCTGCCGGGCGGAGTCGGCCGCGTGCCGCAGGGCGCGGCCCAGGCCGGGACCGTCGGCGTGGGCCGGGGCCTCGTCGGAGGCCAGCACCTGGGCCATCCCGCGCAACAGCTGGGCGAGGATGGTGCCGGAGTTGCCACGGGCGCCGATCAGCGCGCCGTGCGCCATGGCCCGTACCGCGTCGGCCATGGCCGGGCCGCGCTCCGCTCCCCCACCGGCCTCGTGACCGGCGAACACCGCCTCCACGGCCGTGGCGGCCGACTCCAGCGTCAGATAGAGATTGGTCCCGGTGTCGCCGTCCGCCACGGGATAGACGTTGATCGCGTCGATCTCCTCCCGGGCCCGTCCCAGCGAGTCGAGCGCGAGACCGCACCAGGCGCGCACCGCGAGAGCATCGAAGAATGTCTGCGGCACCTGCGGCACCTGCGCCTCCTTGAGCTGCTGGACGTGGCACGCAGCGTAGACCGTGGGCCCCTGGCCACCGGAAGAGGGCCGCAGGCGGGCCCGTGAGCTGGCATGCTAGTTTCGTTCTACGGGTGCAGCCGTTGTATGCTGCTCCGGTTGCCCGATCTGATCGGGCGTCTCCCACCCTGGCAACGCCACTCAGATCCGTTGGACTCCTCGAGTCCTGGATCTGGATCCCGGCCTGCCGGGATCAACCGTAAGTGCATCTGAAGTCTTTGGAGTGACCCGTGGCTGCCAACTGCGACGTCTGCGGCAAGGGGCCGGGCTTCGGCAACAACATCTCGCACTCGCACCGCCGTACGTCCCGTCGCTGGAACCCGAACATCCAGCGTGTGCGTACCGTGGTCGGCGGGACGCCGAAGCGCGTGAACGCCTGCACCTCGTGCATCAAGGCCGGCAAGGTCTCGCGCTGACGCATTCGCTGAGCGCGCGGCCACAGCCGGTATCGCCGCAACCAGCCGGTCCACCTCGGGGTGGACCGGCTTTTTGCTGTACCCGGCGGGGTGGCGGCCTGACGGCCGGACGACCGACGGCGGGATCAAGCGCACGTCCGTGGTGAGCACACCGTAGGCCGGCGGCGGGGTGCCCCGACGCCGCCCGCCTCCGAGGCGCACCTCGGGATCTCCCCGAGTCTCCGCCTGACGCCCTCCCTCCGGCCGGCCAGGGCCTGAGGAGCGACCCGGCGTTCACGCCCTGCGCCCGAATCGGGTCGGCCGCCCGCACCACAGGCGACGGGCCCCGTCGGGCACCCCATGCCCCGGACTCCGGCCCACGCCGCCCCGACGGCTGTCGACCCCGCTCGGAACCCGGCGGCCGGAGTGCCGCCGGCCACAGCGGAACGGCCCCCGCACAGCCGACGGACACGTGGGCCCGTGGCCGCCAAGGTCCCTCGGGCGGCTGCCCCACGCCCCCGTCCACGCCGCCCCGACGGCTGTCGGCCCCACTCGCAGCCCGGCCCGAGTACCCCGGACCACAACGGAACGGCCTGCGGACGCTCGTGCCCGTGGGAGACAGGCCGCCCGTGTGACTACCTCGCGTCGTCCTCGCGCAGCGCCCACCCGTGGTTCACCGGGCCGATTCCCCCGCCCAGGGCGAAGCCCGAGGCCAGTGCTCCGGTGACGTAGGTCTTCGCCGCCGTGACCGCCTCGGGGACCGTGTGGCCCTTCGCCAGGTACGAGGCGATCGCCGACGCCAGGGTGCAGCCCGTGCCGTGGGTGTGGCGGTTGTCGTGCCTGGGGGCGCGCAGCCAGTGCTCCTCGGACCCGTCGGTGAGCAGATCCACCGCGTCACCGGACAGATGGCCGCCCTTGATCACCACCCAGCGGGGCCCGAACTCCAGCATCGCGGCGGCGGCCCGCCGCATGTCCCGCTCCGAGCCCACCCGCACGCCGGTGAGTTGCCCCACCTCGTCCAGGTTCGGGGTGGCCACGGTCGCCACTGGCAGCAGCTTCGCGCGGACGGAGTCCAGCGCGGACGCCGCCAGCAGCGCGTCGCCGTGCTTGGAGACCCCCACCGGGTCGACCACGGCCGGCGCGCCGGCGCCGGCCAGCAAGTCGGCGACCGCCTCGACGAGTTCGGCCGAGGCCAGCATGCCGGTCTTGACCGCCTGCACCCCGATGTCGTCGACGACGCTGCGGTACTGGGCCCGTACCGCCTCCACCGGAAGCTCCCAGGCACCCTGCACGCCCAGGGAGTTCTGGGCGGTCACCGCGGTGAGCACGCTCATCCCGTGCACGCCGAGCGCCAGCATCGTCTTCAGGTCGGCCTGGATGCCGGCTCCCCCGCCGGAGTCGGAGCCCGCCACCGTGAGCACCCGGGGCGGGGCGCTCATGACTCGATGTCCCCGAAGTGGTCCCAGCCGCCCTGGCTGGTCCAGGGCGCCCCGTCCACCGTGACCTGCGGCAGCGCGGACGGGTTGAGGACCTCACCGATGACCTTCCAGCGGGCGGGGAGCTTCACGTCCGGCGGGAAGGTGGCCACGATCGCGTGGTCCTCGCCGCCGGTCAGCACCCACTGCATGGGGTCGACACCGACGGCCTGCCCGATGTCGTTCATCTGCGAGGGGATGTCGATCGCGCCGGAGCGGATGTCGATGCGGACCTTGCTGGCCTCGGCGATGTGCCCGAGGTCCGCGATCAGGCCGTCGCTGACGTCGCACATGGCGGTCGCGCCCAGGCCGGCAGCAGCCGGGCCCGCGTGGTACGGCGGCTCGGGACGCCGGTGGGCCTCGACGAAGGCGCGCGGGGAGCGGAACCCGCGGGAAAGCACCGCGTGCCCGGCCGCGGACCAGCCGAGCCAGCCGGTGACGGCGACGATGTCGCCGGGCTGCGCCCCGCCCCGCGTGACCGGCTCCTGGTTGCGCAGGTCACCGAGCGCGGTGATGGACACCGTGATGGTGTCGCCGCGCACGACGTCCCCGCCGACGACCGCGGCGCCGGCCACCTGGCACTCGTCGCGCAGCCCGTCCATCAGTTCGCTGGGCCAGGTCACCGGCAGTTCGGCGGGAACGACCAGGCCCAGCAGCAGGGCGGTCGGCACGGCGCCCATGGCGGCGATGTCGGCGAGGTTCTGGGCGGCGGCCTTGCGGCCGACGTCGTAGGCCGTGGACCAGTCGCGGCGGAAATGACGGCCCTCCACCAGGACGTCGGTGCTGGCCACGACCCTCCGGTCGGGTGCGGAGACCACCGCGGCGTCGTCGCCGGGGCCGACCCGGACCGCCGGGGTGGTGGTGAGACGGGAGGTGAGCTCCCTGATGAGCCCGAACTCCCCTAGCTCACCAACAGTGCCCTTCATTTCCCTTTCGCCCCTTCTATCACTGTCCGTGCCCGGTCGCGGGTCGTCCGAGTCCTCGCTACGGTCGAACTGACCGTCAACTTCTCCCGTGCTTGTACCCCGGCGCGCAAGCCCCGGTTCCCGCAGGTCTCCCCGCGACGAGCGGCGACGCGATACCGTGGCGTTCCTTTTCCCCACATGATCCTCGTGGCCGCCCTGGAGGTTCCGTGGTACAGGCGTACATCCTGATCCAGGCGGAGGTCGGCAAAGCGTCGACCGTCGCCGATCTGATCGGCAAGATTCCTGGAGTCGTCCAGGCCGAGGACGTGACGGGTCCCTATGACGTCATCGTGCGCGCCCAGGCCGACACCGTCGACGACCTGGGCCGCATGGTGGTGGCCAAGGTCCAGCAGGTGGACGGCATCACCCGCACCCTGACCTGCCCGGTCGTCCATCTGTAGCCCCCGTCTACCCTGTGTCGGTGAACTCCTTCCGTCACCGGCACGCCGTGTGCTCCGCGCTCGCGGTGCTGATCACCGCCGCGGGCTGCTCCTCAGCAGACGACAGCGCGTCCACGGCGGTTCCCAGCCCGGACGCGAAGGTCACCGAGCTGTGTCAGAACCTGGACGAGGTCCTGCCGGCGACGGTGGACGGTGAGAATCGCGACGATCCCGAACCCGCGTCCGAACTGACCGCGGGCTGGGGCGGCGTGGCGATCATACTGCGGTGCGGTGTGGAGCGGCCCCCGAAGATGGCCGATCCCAAGGTGGCAGGCGGACAGGACGCCGACGCGGTGCCGGGCGGCGTCAACGGCGTCGACTGGCTGATGGAGAAGCGGGACGACGGCGTCTACCGCTTCACCACCGCCAACCGCGAGGCGTATGTCGAGGTCAGGGTGTCCGACGGGCGTGACAGCACGGGCGTGCTGATCGATCTGGCCCCGGCCGTGAAGAAGGCGATCCCCGAGGGGATCGCCTCCTGACGCGTGCGGGTCGCGCTCAGCGCAGCCCGGTGGACCGGCGCAGCGCCGCCTCGATGAGGAGGTCGACGAGCTCCTGGTAGCTCACGCCGGTCGCCTGCCACATCTGCGGGTACATCGAGATGGGCGTGAAGCCGGGCATGGTGTTGATCTCGTTGATCACGAACTCGCCGTCCTCGGTGAGGAAGAAGTCCGCGCGGACCAGCCCCTCGCAGGACGCCGCGTCGAAGGCCGCCACCGCGAGCCGGCGCACCTCGGCCGTCTCCTCGTCGGTCAGCGGCGCGGGCACCACGCCGGGCGTGGAGTCGATGTACTTGGCCTCGAAGTCGTAGTACGCGTGCGTGTCCGGCGGCGGGATCTCGGCGGGCAGCGAGGCGCGCGGCCCGTCCTCGAACTCCAGCACGCCGCACTCGATCTCGCGCCCGCGCAGCGTCGCCTCGACGAGGATCTTCGGGTCGTGGCGCTGGGCCTCGGCGACGGCGTCGTCCAGGCCGCCGAGGTCCTCGACCTTGGTGATGCCGATGGACGAACCGGCGCGGGCCGGCTTCACGAACAGCGGCCAGCCGTGCTCACCGGCGAACTCGACGATCCGCTTGCGGGCCGCCGGCTCGTCCTGCGCCCACTCGCGCGGCCGGATCACCAGGTACGGGCCGACCTTCAGCCCGAAGGAGGTGAACACCCGCTTCATGTACTCCTTGTCCTGGCCGACGGCCGAGGAGAGCACACCGGAGCCCACGTAGGGGATGCCGGAGAGTTCGAGCAGACCCTGCAGGGTGCCGTCCTCCCCGTAGGGGCCGTGCAGCACGGGGAAGACCACGTCGACCTCACCGAGTGCCTTGGGCACCGATCCCGGTTCGCTGTACACGACTTCCCGGTCGGCGGGGTCGACGGGGAGCACCACCGCGCCCTCCGCGGACTCGGCCAGCTGGTCGACGCTGGGCGTGCGGCGCTCGGTGATCGCCATGCGGTCCGGTTCGTCGGCGGTGAGCGCCCACCGGCCGTCCTGGGTGATGCCGATCGGCAGGACGTCGTACTTGGTCCGGTCGATGGCCTTGAGGACGGCGCCGGCGGTGACCACGGAGATCCCGTGCTCGGAGCTGCGCCCGCCGAACACGACGGCCACACGCGGCTTGCGCGACGGCGAGTCGGGGCTCTGGGGGAGGTTCTCGGTGCTCATATCGCGACGAGCGTACCCGTTGGCAGGGCCGGGACACAGCGCCCGCAACGCCGTACGTGGGCCGAACGGAGGGGGCCGCCGCCCGGCCGCCGCCCGGCCGCCGTCCGGCCGTCGCTCAGCGTCGTTCGGGCTTCGCGCTGCGCGACATCAGCTCCTTGAGAGCCACCTGCGGGGGCTTGCCCTCGTGCACGATCCCGACGACCGTCTCGGTGAGGGGCATGTCGACGCCGTGCCGGCGGGCCAGGTCCAGCACCGACTCGCAGGACTTGACGCCCTCGGCGGTCTGCTTGGTGACCGCGATGGTCTCCTGCAGGGTCAGCCCCTTGCCGAGGTTGGTGCCGAAGGTGTGGTTGCGGGACAGCGGCGAGGAGCACGTGGCCACCAGGTCGCCCAGGCCGGCGAGTCCGGAGAAGGTCAGCGGGTCCGCGCCGAGCGCGACGCCGAGCCGGGTGGTCTCGGCGAGGCCGCGCGTGATGAGCGAGCCCTTGGTGTTGTCGCCGAGCCCCATGCCGTCCGCGATGCCGACGGCGAGACCGATCACGTTCTTCACCGCGCCGCCCAGCTCGCAGCCGATGACGTCGGTATTGGTGTAGGGCCGGAAGTAGGGGGTGTGGCAGGCGGTCTGGAGCTGCCGGGCCACCTCGTCGTCGGTGCACGCGACCACGGCGGCGGCCGGCATACGGGCGGCGATCTCCCGGGCCAGGTTGGGTCCGGTGACCACGGCGATCCGCTCACGGCCGACCTTGGCGACGTCGTCGATCACCTCGCTCATCCGCATCGCGGAGCCGCGTTCGATGCCCTTCATCAGGGACACCAGCACCGTGCGGGGCGCGAGCAGATCGGTCCACTGGGCCAGGTTGCCGCGCAGCGTCTGCGACGGCACCGCGAGGACGGTGAAGTCGGCGCCCCGCGCGGCCTCGGCGGCGTCCGAGGTGGCCCGCAGGTTCTCGGGGAGTTCGACCCCGGGCAGGTAGTCGGGATTGGTGCGGGTGGAGTTGACCGCCTCGGCGAGTTCGGGGCGCCGTCCCCACAACACGACGTCGCAGCCCGCGTCGGCGAGGACCATGCCGAAGGCCGTCCCCCACGATCCGGTGCCGAAGACGGCCGCCTTGACCGGCTTGCTCACGTGCCCAGCCCTTCTTCCCGTACGACGGCCCGGTCGTCCCGGGTGCGGTCCTGCCGGGGCGTGCGGTCCTGCCGCTGCTGCCGGTGCGTCCTGCGCCGCTGCTCCAGTCGTTCCTCGCGCGGGTCGTAGGGCGTCTCGGGGGCCTTCTCGCCACGGATGTGCTCCAGCTGGCGGGTGACGGCGGCCATGATCACCCCGGTCGCCTCCTTGAGGAGTTCCGGGGTCATCTCCCGGTCGTAGAAGCGCTCGAGGTCCACCGGCGGGCCAGCCAGCACCCGGCTGGTCTTGCGCGGGAACAGGCGCGGCTTCTTGGCGTACGGCGGCAGCACTTCGTTGGCGCCCCACTGGGCGACGGGAATCACCGGGCACTTGGTCTGCAGCGCGACGCGCGCGGCACCGGTCTTGCCGGTCATCGGCCAGCCGTCCGGGTCGCGGGTGAGGGTGCCCTCGGGGTAGAAGGCGACGCACTCGCCGCGCTCCACGGCGTCGATCGCGGCCCGGAAGGCGCTCAGCGCGTCCGTGCTCTCGCGGTACACGGGGATCTGCCCGGTGCCGCGCATCGCGGCGCCGACGAATCCCTTGCTGAAAAGGCCGCTCTTCGCGAGAAATCGCGGAACACGGCCGGTGTTGTACTGGAAGTGCGCGTAGGCCAAAGGATCGATGTGTGAATTGTGGTTCACCGCGGTGATAAATCCACCCTCGGCCGGAATGTTCTCCATTCCGCGCCAGTCCCGCTTGAGCAGTACCACCAGCGGCGGTTTGCAGATCACCGCGGCGAAGCGGTACCAGAAGCCGATTCTGCGGCGCGGCACGAGTACACCTTCCTCTTACGGACGTCAGGCCCAGGTCCCGGCCCCCCTCAGGCCCGGCGGGCCGCACAAGTGTCGCCCCGGGCCGCCGGTCTGTCGAGAACACCGTACGCCCGGTCCCCCGGCCGCCGGCCGCCCCGGGTGACAATGGCCGTGACAAGAGAGGGACGCAACGCTCGTGCAGTGGACCTTGGTGGTACCCCTGAAGCCCCTGCCGCAGGCCAAGAGCAGGCTGGCGGACACCGCGGACGACGGTCTGCGTCCGGGACTGGCGCTCGCCTTCGCGCAGGACACGGTGGCGGCCGCGCTGGAGTGCGCCGCCGTACGGGATGTGGTGGTCGTCACCAACGACGCCTTGGCCGCCCGTGAGCTGGCCGCGCTGGGCGCCGGGACGGTCCCCGACCAGCCGCGCGCCGGACTGAACGAGGCGCTGGCCCATGCCGCGGCGGTGGTGGGCGCCGCCCGCCGGGCCGGCTCGGTGGCGGCCCTGAACGCGGACCTGCCGGCGCTGCGTCCGGCCGAACTGGCCCGAGTCCTGGACGCGGCGGCGCAATTCCCCCGTTCCTTTCTCCCGGATTCCGCGGAACGCGGCACCACGTTGCTCGCCGCGAACCGGGGCCGTGAATTGCGTCCGTTCTTCGGCACGGATTCCCGTGCCCGTCACCGGGCGTCCGGCGCGGTGGAACTGTCCCTCGACGCCGTCGATTCCGTACGGCAGGACGTCGACACCGGCGCCGACCTGCGGGCCGCGCTGGCGCTGGGCGTCGGTCCTCACACGGCCGCGGTCGCCGCGCGGTTGCCCGCCGGGCAGCAGTAGGCTTCCGGCATGCAGGCCACCGCGTACACCTACGACCCCGACAGCCGCAGCGGTCAGGTGCTCCTGGACGACGGCACCCCGGTGCCGTTCGACGCCGCCGCGTTCGACGCGGGCGGGCTGAGGCTGCTGCGTCCCGGGCAGCGGGTGCGGCTGGAGACGGAGGGCGAGGGCGAGTCCCGCCGGATCACGCTGGTGACACTGCAGACCTTCTGAGACTCACGGTGCGGCCCCGGACACACCGCGGGCCGGGCTCCCGGAGGAGCCCGGCCCGACACGTGAGTACCGCTCGGCTCGAAGGGGACGAGACGCCCGCTACTTCTTGCGGGCCGTGGTCCTCTTGGCGGTGGTCTTGCGCGCGGTCGACTTCTTGGCGGGGGCCTTCTTGGCCGTCGCCTTCTTCGCCGGGGCGCTCTTCGCCGCGGTCTTCTTCGCCGTGGCGGTCTTGGCCGTCGCCGTCGTCTTGGCGGGGGCCTTCTTCGCCGTGGTCTTGGCGGCGGCCGTCTTGGTGGTGGCCTTCTTCGCGGCGGTCGTCTTCTTGGCGGCGGTCTTCTTCGCGGTGGCGGCCTTCTTGGCCGTGGTCTTCTTCGCGGCGGCCTTCTTCACCGTCGCCGAAGCACCGCCGGTCAGGCTGCCCTTGGGTGCCTTCTTGACGGAGACCTCACCGCCGCGCGGCAGCTTCTTCGAGCCGCTGACCAGGTCCTTGAAGCCCTGGCCCGCGCGGAAGCGGGGGACGGAGGTCTTCTTGACCCGAACCCGCTCGCCCGTCTGGGGGTTGCGGGCGTAGCGGGCCGGACGGTCGACCTTCTCGAACGAACCGAAGCCGGTGACCGAGACCCGCTCCCCCGAGACGACCGCGCGGACGATGGCGTCCAGTACGTGGTCGACGGCGTCGGCGGCCTGCTGGCGGCCGCCCACCTTGTCGGCAATCGCTTCTACGAGCTGCGCCTTGTTCACGTCTTCCCCTTCGGAGACATCGCCAGAACGTATGTGTTCAAGCTTTTTCGCACGTTAGGCAGATATATACCGCAAATCAAACACGAAACGGGCTAATCACCCTTGTGCCGCAACGGACTCGGTTGTCCCGGCTGGTTCAGCGTTCCTCTTCGGGGATTCGACCCTCGTCGAGGTCCGTGGTGAACCGCTCCAGACGCCTTGCCGCACCGGCGAGATCGTGTTTGGCCACGGCCGTAATGACCAGCAGCTTCCGGGTCAGCGCCATCCGTACGCCCTCCGGGACTTGCAGTGCGCGCACCCTCGAGTGCGCTTCCTTGAGCTGGACCGCGACCGCCGTATAGAGCTGGAGTTGGCCGTCGTGTTCCATGCACAGATTGTGCCATCTGGGGCGAGTTGTCGCCTGCGCAGGGGGCAACTGCCACGCCGGACGGCTTTCCGTACACACCCGGGATTCACGGGCGCGTGACACGTGTACCCGGGCAACAACCTTCTTAACGTGGCAAGTTGGCGGCGCTCAAGAGGACGCGCGGAGCCGAACGGGTGCGGAGACGGCCGTACCCCCGATCGGTCCGATCGGGGGTACGGGAGGAGTGATCCGGTGGCCGAAAGTCGACGTGAAGGCGAGGACTTCGGCCGCGCGCGGAGTCAGGCGGTGAGCGTCCGCGGCTTGAACGACGGGCGCTTCGCCTCGTACGCGGCGATGTCCGCCTCGTTCCGCAGCGTGATGGAGATGTCGTCGAGCCCGTTCAGCAGCCGCCAGCGGGAGTTCTCGTCCAGCTCGAAGGGGGCGGTGACGCCCTCGGCGCGCACCTCACGCGACTCGAGGTCCACGGTGATCTCCGTGGTCGGGTCGGACTCGGTGAGCTCCCACAGCGTGTCGACGATCTTCTGGTCGAGGAGCACCGTCAGCAGGCCGTTCTTCAGCGAGTTGCCGCGGAAGATGTCGGCGAAGCGGGAGGAGATCACGGCCTTGAAGCCGTAGTTCTGCAGCGCCCAGACGGCGTGCTCGCGGGACGAGCCGGTGCCGAAGTCGGGGCCGGCGACCAGCACCGTGGCGCCCGCGCGCTCGGGGCGGTTGAGGACGAACTCCGGGTCCTTGCGCCAGGCCTCGAAGAGCCCGTCCTCGAAGCCGTCCCGGGTCACCTTCTTGAGCCAGTGGGCCGGGATGATCTGGTCGGTGTCGACGTTGCTGCGGCGCAGCGGGACGGCCCGGCCGGTGTGGGTGGTGAATGCTTCCATGACTGATCAGACTCCAGCGGGCGTGCGGTCGTCGGCGGCGGCGAGGTCGGCCGGGGAGGCCAGGTGCCCGAGCACCGCGGTGGCGGCGGCGACCTGTGGGGACACCAGGTGCGTACGGCCGCCCTTGCCCTGCCGCCCCTCGAAGTTGCGGTTGGAGGTGGAGGCGGAGCGCTCACCGGGGGCGAGCTGGTCGGGGTTCATGCCCAGGCACATCGAGCACCCCGCGTGCCGCCACTCGGCGCCGGCCTCCTTGAAGACCACGTCCAGGCCCTCGGAGACGGCCTGCAGACCGACCCGCGCGGAGCCGGGGACGACCAGCATCCGTACGCCGTCGGCGACTTTGCGGCCCTTGATGACGTCGGCGGCGGCGCGCAGGTCCTCGATGCGGCCGTTGGTGCAGGAACCTACGAAGACGGTGTCCACGTTGATGGAGCGCAGCGTCTGGCCGGCCTCCAACCCCATGTACTCCAGCGCCTTTTCGGCGGCGAACCGCTCCGAGGCGTCCTCGTACGAGGCCGGGTCGGGGACCGACGCGGAAAGCGGGGCGCCCTGGCCGGGGTTGGTACCCCAGGTGACGAACGGCGACAGTTCGGAGGCCTCGATGACGACCTCGGCGTCGAACTCGGCGTCGTCGTCGGACCTCAGCGTCTTCCAGTAGGCGACGGCGGCGTCCCAGTCCTCGCCCTTGGGGGCGTGCGGACGGCCCTCGAGGTAGGCGAACGTCGTCTCGTCGGGGGCGATCATGCCCGCGCGGGCGCCGGCCTCGATCGACATGTTGCAGATGGTCATGCGGGCCTCCATCGAGAGCTTCTCGATGGCCTCGCCGCGGTACTCCAGGACGTAGCCCTGGCCGCCGCCGGTGCCGATCCTGGCGATGATCGCGAGGATCAGGTCCTTGGCCGTGACGCCCTCGGGCAGTTCGCCGTTGACCGTGATCGCCATGGTCCTGGGGCGGGCCATCGGCAGCGTCTGGGTGGCCAGGACGTGCTCGACCTGGGAGGTGCCGATGCCGAAGGCCAGTCCGCCGAAGGCGCCGTGCGTGGAGGTGTGCGAGTCGCCGCAGACCACGGTCATGCCGGGCTGGGTCAGGCCCAGCTGCGGGCCCACCACGTGCACGACGCCCTGCTCGACGTCGCCCAGCGGGTGCAGCCGGAC
Source organism: Streptomyces sp. CNH189 (assembly GCF_000527195.1). NCBI lineage: Bacteria > Bacillati > Actinomycetota > Actinomycetes > Kitasatosporales > Streptomycetaceae > Streptomyces > Streptomyces sp. CNH189. The sequence goes on along the minus strand of NZ_AZUS01000026.1, from coordinate 12,285 downwards.
GCCGAACTCCGCGCAGTTCTTGCGCAGCGTCTCCAGCTGGACCCGGGAGACCGGGTCGGCGATGGGCTTGTCGATGTCGAGGGTCGGGGTGTTGTGGTCCTCGGTCGCGATGGTGAGGTCGAGACGGCGCACCTGGCGGCCGTTCTTACGGAGGCCGTCGAAGGCCTGGGGGCTGGTCACCTCGTGCAGCAGGTGCAGATCGATGAAGAGGAGGTCGGGCTCGCCCTCGGCGCGCCGGACGACGTGGTCGTCCCAGACCTTCTCCGCGAGTGTCCTACCCATCGCTTTCCCTCCGGCCGGCATGCGGCTCTCCGGCCCAACTAGAGATCTGTGAGACGGCGCCCGCGCCCCTGTCACCGGGCGTCCGCCGTCAGGCCCGGTGGTCCACGGGCCGCGTTGCTTCGTGCTTCAAGAGTGGCGGGTTCCACGGAAAATTGAACTTGCGTTTCACAGAGTGAGACGCAAGTATCGTTGCATGGACAACAGTAGCGGCGTCGGCGTTCTGGACAAGGCAGCACTCGTCCTGAGCGCTCTGGAGTCCGGCCCGGCCACCCTCGCGGGGTTGGTCGGTGCCACCGGACTGGCACGACCCACGGCCCATCGCCTGGCCGTGGCGCTGGAGCACCACCGCATGGTGGCGCGTGACATGCAGGGGCGTTTCATTCTCGGCCCACGGCTCGCCGAACTGGCCGCGGCCGCGGGCGAGGACCGGCTGCTGGCGACGGCCGGCCCGGTGCTGACCCACCTGCGCGACGTGACGGGCGAGAGCGCCCAGCTCTACCGCCGCCAGGGCGACATGCGCATCTGCGTCGCCGCGGCGGAGCGCCTGTCCGGTCTGCGGGACACGGTCCCGGTGGGCTCCACGCTCACGATGAAGGCCGGTTCGTCGGCGCAGATCCTCATGGCCTGGGAGGAGCCCGAGCGGCTGCACCGCGGCCTGCAGGGCGCCCGGTTCACGGCCACGGCCCTCTCGGGTGTACGGCGCCGCGGCTGGGCCCAGTCGATCGGCGAGCGCGAGCCGGGCGTGGCGTCCGTCTCGGCGCCGGTGCGCGGTCCGTCGAACCGCGTGGTGGCCGCCGTGTCGGTCTCCGGCCCCATCGAGCGGCTGACCCGGCACCCGGGCCGGATGCACGCCCAGGCCGTCATCGACGCCGCCGGCCGCCTCTCCGAGGCGCTGCGGCGCTCCTGACGCTTCCCCCGTCCATCGCACACGTCCTTCGGGAACGGGTCCGCCTCAACGCCGCGGCGGACCCTCCCCCGTCTCACGCGCCGTCGGCCGTCGCCGACGGCGCCGTCCTCTCCGGCTGTTCCGCCGTCGCCGGCTTCTCGGGCCGGTACGCGAACCGGTCCTTGGCGCGCCGGCCGCGCTTCTCCAGCGCTGTCCGCCCGTGCGCGGCGGCGAGTCCGAACGCCGGCATGTCGGCGTAGATCGACTCGTAGTTGCCCTGCGGCACCACGTACGTCTCGTGCCACAGCCCGACGTGACCGCGCACCTTCCCCGCCCGCTCCTTGCGGTTGATGAACGTCCACGCGCTGTGGTGGACCGTGTCCGGGGCGTGCGCGTAGGCGTAGAGCTTCTCCTTGGACTCCCAGTACTGGACGACGTAGTACGTCCGCGGCGAGGCCGTGAGCAGGACGTACTCGAGAAGTCCGCGCTCCGGCCGCCTGCCCAGTTCCCGCAGCATGCGGGGCATGGAGACGAGGACCGGGAGCCAGTGGTGCACCGCCCAGAAGTGGTTGATCCGCATGCCGATCAGCAGGACGACGACGTCCCCCTCGGCCGCGGCGGTCGTGCGCTCGGCAACGGCGAACCTGCGCCCCATGACGTACTCCCGCATCCGTAGGGTGGGCTGGATGTGCTCCCGCGGGAGCCATTGGATAGTCTCGCTATCCCAAGAAAGGCGCAAGAGGTGCGGCTGGCTGAACTGAGCGAACGCAGCGGTGTGTCCACCGCGACGATCAAGTACTACCTGCGGGAAGGACTGTTGCCGCCCGGCCGCCGGGTCAACGCCACGACCGCGGAGTACGACGAGGAGCACCTGCGCCGGCTGCGTCTGGTGCGCGCCCTGATCCAGGTGGGAGGCGTCCCGGTGGCGAAGGCTCGCGAGGTGCTGGGCCACATCGACGACGACTCCCTGGGCCGCACCATCCGGCTGGGCGCGGCGCTGTGGGCGCTGCCGCAGGACCCGGAGCCGGACGAGGAGGACCCGGACGTCGCGGCCGCCCGCGTGGAGGTGGAACGGCTGCTGGAGACGCTGGGCTGGGAGACCGCACGGGAGCTGGCCACGCTCTCCCCCGTGCACCGCTCGCTGGTGGTGGCGGTGGCGACGCTGCGCCGGCTCGGCTACCCCTGGGATGCCGAACTGATGGCCCCGTACGGTCGGCTGATGCACCAGGTGGCGTCCCGGCAACTGGACCACATGGAGACGTACGCCTCACCGACGGAGCAGGTGGAGATGGCGGTGGCGTCGGCGGTGCTGTTCGAGCCGGTGCTGCGGGCCCTGCACCGGCTGGCGCAGGAAGAGGAGTCGGCGCGCCGGTACGGCATCGAGTGAGCGGCAACGCGAAAGCCCCCCACCGAAGTGGAGGGCTTTCGTCCTGTGTACCCCCGACCGGATTCGAACCGGCGCTACCGCCTTGAGAGGGCGGCGTGCTAGGCCGCTACACAACGGGGGCGTGGATCATGCGTTTCCGCAGATCCTGCTGGTCTACCTGGACTCGAACCAAGACTAACTGAACCAGAATCAGTCGTGCTGCCAATTACACCATAGACCAATGATGGTTTAGACCAGTCAGTACCCCCGACCGGATTCGAACCGGCGCTACCGCCTTGAGAGGGCGGCGTGCTAGGCCGCTACACAACGGGGGCCCTAGCGATCCTCACCCGGTGGTAGCCGGGTGGTGTCACCGTAAGGACAGGGGGAGCTACCCTCACTGTCCTCGCGGGAAGGATCTGTACCCCCGACCGGATTCGAACCGGCGCTACTGCCTTGAGAGGGCAGCGTGCTAGGCCGCTACACAACGGGGGCTTGCGGATGTGATCCGCGGGTGCAGATGAGCTCTGCGAGCTGGCCTACCTGGACTCGAACCAAGACTAACTGAACCAGAATCAGTCGTGCTGCCAATTACACCATAGGCCACTGGAACGCAAGCCCCTGAGGGGATCTTGTTCTAGTTCTGCGCTTCGGGGCTCCGGCCTTCCGGCCCGCTCCCCGCGGCGCAGGAAGAACATTACCTGAAGGACGACGACGCTCCAAAACGAGTATCGGCGCGCAGCAGCGACGGGAGTTCGGAGAGGGAGGCGATCCGCCGCGGACCCACGGGCGGTTCCACCGTCGCGTGGGCGTCGGCGCGGTCGATCCACACCGACAGCAGCCCGGCCTCGGCGGCCCCCCGGCCGTCGATCTCCGGGTGGTCCCCGACGTACGCGACGTGCCGCGGGGGCAGCGCGAGCGCCTCGCAGGCGGCCAGGAAGGCGGCGGGCTCCGGCTTGGAGACGCCCAGCTCGGCGGCGCACAGGACGGCCTCGAAACGGTCGTGCACCCCGAGCACGCGCAGCTTGCGGTCCTGCACGAGCAGGCTGGAGTTGGAGAGCACGGCGTGCCGGTGGCTCTCCGCGAGGGCGTCCAGCACGGGCAGCACGTCCGGGAAGAGACTCCAGGCGGACTCGTAGTGGACCAGGTAGCGGTCGAACCAGGCGTCCGCCTCGGCGTCGGTCAGCTCGCGTCCCAGGAACACCCGGGTGCGGTCGCGCCGCTGCGTCTCGAAGTCCACCTCGCCGGCGGCGAACCGCGCCCACTGCTGATCGGTGATCCTCCGCCAGCGCGCCAGCGCCTGCTCCACGGACCCGTGTTCCGCGAGGAGCCCCTCGGCCGCCAGATGGGCGCCCATGCCCTTCCGGTCCGCGGAGGTGTAGTCGAACAGCGTGTCGTCGACGTCCCAGACGACGGCTCGGATGTCCATGGCACCGACGGTACCCGGGAACGTCGAGGGGCGGCGCCCGGACGTGTCCGGGCGCCGCCCCTCGACGGCGGACGGCCTCAGCCGGCGAGCTTCGCCAGGGCCGCGTCGATGCGGGCCAGCGTCGTCTCCTTGCCCAGGACCTCGAGGGATTCGAAGAGGGGCAGGCCGACGGTGCGGCCGGTGACCGCGACGCGGACCGGGGCCTGGGCCTTGCCGAGCTTGAGGCCGTGGGCCTCGCCGGCGGCCAGGACGGCCTCCTTCAGCGACTCGGCGGAGGTCCAGTCGGCGGTCTCCAGCTTCTCCCGCGCGGTACGCAGCAGGGCGTCGGATCCCTCCTTCATCGCCTTGTTCCAGGAGGCCTCGTCGGAGACCGGCTCGGACAGGAACAGGAAGTCGACGTTGTCCGTGATCTCGGAGAGGACCTTGAGGCGGGTCTGCGCGTGCGGGGCGATCGCCTGCCACTTGGCCTCGTCGAAGGCCTCCGGCGCCCAGGGCGCGAACGGGGCCTTCAGCCACCGCGCGCAGCGCTCGGTGAAGTCCTTCACGTCGAGCATGCGGATGTGGTCGGCGTTGATCGCCTCGCACTTCTTCAGGTCGAAGCGCGCCGGGTTGGGGTTGACGTCGCTGACGTCGAAGGCCGTGACCATCTCCTCGATCGAGAAGACGTCCTGGTCGGCGGAGAGCGACCAGCCGAGCAGCGAGAGGTAGTTGAGCAGGCCCTCGGGCAGGAAGCCGCGCTCGCGGTAGAGGTTGAGCGAGGACTGCGGGTCGCGCTTGGACAGCTTCTTGTTGCCCTCGCCCATCACGTACGGCAGGTGGCCGAAGGCGGGGATCTCCTTGGCGACGCCCAGCTCGATCAGTGCCCGGTACAGGGCGATCTGGCGCGGGGTGGAGGAGAGCAGGTCCTCGCCGCGCAGGACGTGGGTGATCTCCATCAGGGCGTCGTCGACCGGGTTGACCAGGGTGTACAGCGGGGCGCCGTTGGCGCGCACGATGCCGTAGTCCGGGACGTTCTCCGGCTGGTAGGTGATCTCGCCGCGGACCAGGTCGGTGAAGGTGATCGGCTCGTCGGGCATCCGGAAGCGGACGATCGGCTCGCGGCCCTGCGCCTTGTACTCCTCGACCTGCGCGGGCGTGAGCCCGCGGCAGTGGCCGTCGTAGCCGGACGGCTTGCCGGCGGCGCGGGCGGCCTCACGGCGGGTGTCCAGCTCCTCCTGGGAGCAGTAGCAGTGGTAGGCGTGGCCGGCGTCGAGGAGCTTCCGCGCGACGTCCCGGTAGATGTCCATCCGCTGCGACTGGCGGTACGGCGCGTGCGGGCCGCCGACCTCGGGGCCCTCGTCCCAGTCGAAGCCCAGCCAGCGCATGGAGTCGAGCAGCTCGTTGTAGGACTCCTCGGAGTCGCGGGCCGCGTCGGTGTCCTCGATGCGGAAGACCAGGGTGCCGCCGTGGTGCTTGGCGAACGCCCAGTTGAACAGGGCGGTGCGGACCAGGCCCACGTGGGGGTTACCGGTGGGCGAGGGGCAGAAACGGACGCGTACGGAGGAGCCGGATGCGCTAGCCACGCTTGACAACCTTGTTGGTGAGAGTGCCGATGCCTTCGATGGTGACGGCGACCTCGTCGCCGACGTGGAGGGGGCCGACCCCAGCCGGGGTGCCGGTGAGGATGACGTCGCCCGGGAGCAGCGTCATGGCCTCGGAGATGTTGACGATCAGGTCCTCGATGGAGTGGATCATCTCGCTGGTGCGGCCGAGCTGGCGCTGGCCGCCGTTGACCGTGAGCTGGATCGTCAGGTCGTGCGGGTCCAGTTCGGTCTCCACCCAGGGGCCGAGCGGGCAGGAGGTGTCGAAGCCCTTGGCCCGGGCCCACTGCTTCTCGCGCTTCTGGACGTCGCGCGCGGTGACGTCGTTGGCGCACGTGTAGCCGAAGATCACGTCCTTGACGCGCTCGCGCGGGACCTCGCGGCACAGCCGGCCGATGACCACGGCGAGCTCGGCCTCGTGGTGCACGTCCTGGGAGAAGGAGGGGTACTGGATCTCGTCGCCGGGGCCGACGACCGAGGTGGCGGGCTTGAAGAAGGCGAAGGGGGCGTCGGGCACCTCGTTGCCCATCTCCTTCGCGTGCTCGGCGTAGTTGCGGCCGAAGGCCACCACCTTGTTCGGGAGCACCGGGGGCAGCAGCCTGACCTTGCTCACCGGGACCTTGGTGCCGGAGAGCTCGAAGTCCGCGAACGGGATGCCCTTGATGATGTCCAGGACGAGCTCGTCCTGCTTCTCGCCCTCGACCGCGCCGAAGGCGACGTTCCCGTCGATGGAGAATCTGGCGATGCGCACGGGATGCTGGTCCCCTTGACTGAAGCGGCTGGAGTCTGACGCTCCAGGCTAACGCGCAGGGGTCCCGGCCCGACGCACCGACGAGGGGCGCCCCACCGTCCAGGGTGGGGCGCCCCTCGTGGTCGCGCGGTGCGCGTTGAGCGTTTCGCGGCCGTCGCGCGTATGGACCGGTGTCAGTGCGCGGCGTCGGCCGCGACCGGGATCTCCATGAGGACGGTGCGCTTGGGGTTGGCAGTCTGGGTGGGGAGTTCGACGGGGTGCTCCCGCTGTACCGGCGTCTGCAGTTCGTCGGCACCGCCGAGGTGCGCCAGCGTCGTGCGCCGCGGGTTGGCGATTCTGTGGAACATCGTCGTCGTCTTCACTGTTTACTTGACCCTGTCCTGTGCACGGGCGCCCGGCGGGGCCCGGAGGACCTCGCGCGGGCGCGGGTTGTCAGTTCTGCCATCCCTGTAAAGCGTCAGGCTAAACATTGAATGCCCGGCGACCCGGGTGCGGATCCGGTGATCACGATGTGAGTTTCCTCACGAAGTGAGGAACAATTCAGGCAATGCGGGCCCGTTCCGGGGTGACCGGAATCGGACATTGACCCCCTGAAGCGACCATTCCGCTCCTGATCATGCCGACTGGGACACCCGCACCGGCCCGCCGGTCCGCGCCGTTTCGCCCGGTATGGACAAGATCCTTTTCTACCACCGGTGATCCGGCGCTCACCGGGTGTCACGTATGTCACGGGTAAGCCCACGGGCCTTGTTGGAGATCCTGCACTGTGCTGGAATCTCACGGACCGCCGCAGGGATCGAGCCGGCGCACAGGGGGCGCGACCACGCGCCGAGTGGCGGCGAGATGGGGGACCGGCGCCGGATCATCACGACCACCACGGGGGCGTATTCAGGGCGCCCCTATGACGCCGACACCGTGCCTCACCGTTCACGCGGAGGGGTGCCTGGTTCAGAGGTTGCGACGCTAGTGCAGGGACGTTTCAAGAGGGATGGCAGCGCTTCGGCGGAGCCGGAGCCGCAGGGCGGGACTGGCCCCAAGGCCGTCAGCTCCTCGCCCCAGCACGCCCAGAGCCAGGGTTCGACCACGCCCGGCAACGGCGGCGAGCGCCCCGGCGCGGGCGCGCCGCCCGCACCGCCGACTCCGTCGGCCTCCCCCGCCGAGCCGACCGGCCCGGGTTCGCGAATAGCCCTGCGCAACTGGCGCATCTCGACCCGTCTGGTGTCGCTGCTCGCGCTGCCGGTGGTCGCGGCCACCTCGCTCGGCGCACTGCGTATCCAGCAGTCGATGGACGACATCCAGCAGCTCGACAACATGAAGCTGCTGACGGACATGACCAAGCAGGCCACCGAACTGGCGCACGCGCTCCAGGAGGAGCGCGACCAGTCGGCCGGTCCGCTCGCGCACGGCGGCAAGGGCACGGACTTCTCGGTCAAGGGCTACCGGGAGAAGACCGACCGCGCCAAGTCGAACTTCCTCGACAGCTCCGAGGAGATCGACGCCGCGAGCAAGGACGGCAACCTCAAGGGCGTCCGCGACAACCTGGTGCAGATCGCCGGTGACCTGGGCGAGCTCGAGAAGATCCGCAACACGGCCTTCCAGACGGAGAACAACTCGACCCAGACGGTCGAGGGCTACCACCGCCTGATCGAGAACCTGATCGACCTCTCGCAGGACATGGCGGAGGCGACCAGCAACCCCGACATGATCCAGCGCACGCGTGCCCTGGCGTCCTTCTCCTCCGCCAAGGAGTACGCGTCGGTCCAGCGCGCCGTCCTCGCCGCGGCGCTGCCCGCCGGCAACACCACCAAGGGCAAGCTGAACGAGAACGACCGGCTGTACGCGGAATCGGCCCTGACGAGCCAGAAGTCCGAGCTCCGCAGCTTCAAGAGCATCTACGGCGAGGACCTCGCCGCCGAGCTGCTGCTGCCCATCGAAGAGGGCAACCCCACGATCAAGGCCACCGACGAGTACGCCGGCCGCGCGCTGGCCTCGCAGTACGGCCTCGCGTCGGTCGGCGCGCGCTCCTACCGTGACTGGCTGGACGACAGCTCCACCAAAATCCAGCAGATGAAGAACATCGAGCACAAGCTGCTCGAGGACATGGAACAGAAGGCCCGTGAGCTGCGCAGCGCCACCGAGCGCGACGCGATCGTCTCCGGTGCCCTGATCCTCCTCGTGCTCGGCGTGTCCCTGGTCGGCGCCTTCGTCGTGGCCCGCTCCATGATCCGCTCGCTGCGCCGCCTGGAGGACACCGCCACCCGGGTCGCCCAGGAGCGCCTGCCCGACCTGGTCAAGCAGCTCTCCGAGTCCGACCCGCAGGACGTCGACACGTCCGTGGAGTCGGTCGGTGTGCACTCCCGGGACGAGATCGGCCGTGTGGCCGCGGCGTTCGACGACGTGCACCGCGAGGCGGTCCGCCTCGCCGCCGAGCAGGCCCTGCTGCGGGGCAACGTCAACGCGATGTTCACCAACCTCTCGCGCCGGTCGCAGGGTCTCATCCAGCGTCAGCTGTCGCTGATCTCCGAACTCGAGTCCCGCGAGGCCGACCCGGACCAGCTGTCCTCGCTGTTCAAGCTGGACCACCTCGCCACGCGTATGCGCCGTAACGGTGAGAACCTCCTCGTCCTCGCGGGTGAGGAGCCCGGCCGCCGGTGGACCCGTCCGGTCCCGCTGGTCGACGTGCTCCGTGCCGCCGCGTCCGAGGTGGAGCAGTACGAGCGCATCGAGCTGGCCTCGGTGCCGAGCACCGAAGTGGCCGGCCGGGTCGTCAACGACCTCGTGCACCTGCTCGCCGAGCTGCTGGAGAACGCGACCTCGTTCTCCTCCCCGCAGACCAAGGTCAAGGTCACCGGTCACGCCCTGCCCGACGGCCGGGTGCTGATCGAGATCCACGACACCGGTATCGGTCTGTCCCCCGAGGACCTGGCGGCGATCAACGAGCGGCTCGCCTCGCCGCCCACCGTGGACGTCTCCGTCTCCCGCCGCATGGGTCTGTTCGTGGTCGGCCGGCTGTCCCAGCGCCACGGCATCCGCATCCAGCTCCGCCCGTCCGACTCCGGTGGTACGACCGCGCTGGTCATGCTGCCCGTCGACGTCGCCCAGGGCGGCAAGAAGCCTCAGGGCAAGCCCGGTCAGCCCGGCGCCGGTGGTCCGGCCGCCGCGCAGGCCGCCGCCGGTGCCGCCGCGGCACGGCGCTCCGCCGGAGCCGGTCAGTCCGGCGGCGGTGCCCTCGGCGCTGGTGCGCCCGGAGGCCGCCTCGGCTCCGGACAGGGCCCGCGGGCCGCGCTGCCCGGACGGGACGGCGGCGGCCGGCCCGGTGCCCGGGGACCGCAGGGTCCGTCGGGCAACCAGACGCCGTCGCTGTTCGACCAGGGCGCTCCCTCCGCCCCGCCGCAGGGACGTCCCGCGCCGGCCGGCGCGGGTGCCTTCGGCGCCCAGGGTCCCGGTGCCCCGCAGGCCTCGGGCCAGGGCGGGAACCAGGGCCAGGACGCCTTCGGCGGCGCCCGGGGCCAGGTGCCCCCGCAGCGGGGCAACGCCTCCGCGGGCAACGCCCCCGCCGAGCGCGGCCGTCGGCCCCAGCTCCCGCCGCGCGGCGGTGCCCGTCCGGAACTGCCCGGCGGCGACCAGCAGCAGCGCGTGCCCAGCTGGAGCGACGAGAACGCCCAGCCGCCGGTGCCGCGCGCCTCGATGGACGCCCCGCGCGGCCACGAGGAGCCGGACGTCTCCCGCACCGCCTCGATGCCCCGCTTCGACGACCACCAGGGTCCCGGCGCGACGGCGGAGATCCCCCGGTTCGACGCGCAGCAGCAGAACCCCCCGGCTCCCGTGCACGGTCCGGGGAACGGTCAGAACCCGGGCCAGTACGCCCAGCCGGGCACGAACGGCGCCCACGGCACGGGCCAGTTCGTCCGCGGTGACATCTTCGGCGGCCAGCAGGGCCGTCCCGGCGACCAGAACCCGTCCGCCACGGGCCAGTTCCCCGCCGTGCAGGGCTACGACAACGGTGCCGCCGGCCAGTACCAGGCTCCCGGTCAGTACCAGGCTCCGGGCCAGGACAACGGCTCGACCGGCCAGTACGCCCTGCCGGACCGCGGCAACGCCGGCGACCCGTCCGCCACGGGCCAGTTCGAGCGCCCGCGGACGAACGGCCGGCCCGACGGCGGTTTCGGCGCCCCGCGTCCGCAGGCCCCGCAACAGCGGCCCGAGGAGCAGCGCCAGGTGTCCGACGCCTGGGCCCTGCCGCCGGCGACCGGTCCGGGCGACGGCCGTACGCCGTTGTACGACACGCTGGAGACCAACTGGTTCCGGGGCGGCCAGGGCGGCGCCCCGGAGCAGGCGGGCGGCGCGGCTCCGGCGGCGCCCCAGCAGCACCAGCCCCCGCAGCAGCACCAGCCCCAGCCCCAGCAGTCCCCTCAGCAGCCGCAGGGCCCGACCGGCCCGCAGCGGTCCAACGCCGCCTGGCGCAGCTCGCCCAACGACGAGCTCGTCAAGCAGGCCGAACGCGTCCGCAAGCCGGCCGCGGGCGGCGTCACCACCTCCGGCCTGCCGCGCCGGGTGCCCAAGGCGAACCTCGTCCCGGGCACAGCTCAGCAGCAGTCCCACCAGAGCGGTCCTCAGGTCTCGCGCGCCCCCGATGACGTGCGCGGCCGGCTGACCAATCTCCGTCGGGGTATCGCACAGGGTCGTCAGGCCGGGACCTCACAGACCGGCAGCTTCCCGCACCCCACTCACCAGCAGGAGCGTTAGTTGAGCCCGATGAGCCAGGCGGCACAGAACCTCAACTGGTTGATCACCAACTTCGTGGACAACACCCCTGGGGTGTCCCACACCGTCGTCGTGTCCGCCGACGGTCTCCTCCTGGCGCTCTCCGAGGGCTTCCCGCGCGACCGCGCGGACCAGCTCGCGGCCGTCGCCTCGGGGCTGACCTCCCTGACGGCCGGCGCCTCGCGGATCTTCGAGGGCGGCAACGTCGCTCAGACGGTCGTCGAGATGGAGCGGGGATTCCTCTTCCTCATGTCCGTCTCCGACGGCTCGTCCCTCGCCGTGCTCGCGCACCCCGAGTGCGACATCGGCCTCGTCGGCTACGAGATGGCGCTCCTGGTCGACCGCGCGGGGGCGGTCCTCACCCCAGACCTGCGCGCCGAGCTACAGGGAAGTCTGCTGCACTGATCGGCCCCGGCACCACCCGTCTCACCAAATCACCGTCCGGCCGCCACAATTCCCCCCACCGGCCCCATCAGACGGCTTGACTGACCGCTTGCTGTCCCGCCCGGAGGATTCATGACCCCGCCCACCGCCTCTCATGATCCGTACGCGGAGCCGTACGAGGACGAGGGCGACCAGCCGCTGGTTCGTCCGTACGCGATGACCGGCGGCCGGACCAGGCCGCGCTACCAACTGGCCATCGAGGCTCTGATCAGTACGACGGCCGATCCGGCAGCGCTCATGGGGCTCCTTCCCGAGCACCAGCGCATCTGCCATCTGTGCCGTGAGGTGAAGTCGGTCGCCGAGGTTTCGGCGCTGCTCAACATGCCACTGGGTGTTGCCCGGATCCTGGTGGCCGACTTGGCGGAGGCGGGACTCGTCGCCGTGCATCAGCCGGGCGGCGACGAGACGACCGGCGCCCCGGACGTGACACTGCTCGAAAGGGTGCTCAGTGGACTTCGCAAGCTCTAGCGGCGGGACGGTCTCCGAAAGCCGCTCCACCACCTCGGCGAAGATCGTGGTGGCGGGTGGCTTCGGCGTGGGCAAGACCACGTTCGTCGGGGCCGTTTCGGAGATCAACCCGCTGCGCACGGAGGCCGTCATGACGTCTGCTTCGGCAGGCATCGACGACCTCACCCACACCGGGGACAAGACCACCACCACGGTGGCCATGGACTTCGGCCGCATCACCCTGGACCAGGACCTGATCCTGTACCTCTTCGGTACACCCGGCCAGGACCGCTTCTGGTTCATGTGGGACGACCTGGTCCGCGGCGCCATCGGCGC
>NZ_AZUS01000025.1:0-128600 GCF_000527195.1 Streptomyces sp. CNH189 | reverse complement strand
GGCCGCCGAACACGCAAGGCCGGTCTGTCGCGTCCGCGCCGGCCGCCGAACACGCAAGGCCGGTCTGTCGCGTCCGCGCCGGCCGCCGAACACGCAAGGCCGCTCCGCCGCGTCGGCGCCGGCCGCCGAACGCGCAAGGCCGGTCTGTCGCGTCTGCGCTGTCCGCCGACGCGGAGGACCGGGGCGACCACCTCACCGGCGCGGCGTGACGTCGGACCGAGGCCGCGCGGGTAGGACGTCGGACCGAGGCCGCGCGGGTAGGACGCCGGACCGAGGCCGCAGGCGGGTCAGCTGCCCGCGACCGCCGGTTCGAGCAGGGAAAGCGTCCGGCTGTCGGCGTCCACGCGTGCGCGGACGCCGAGAGGCAGCGGCAGGTTCGGCGAGGTGTGGCCGAAGTCGACCTGTGCGAGCACCGGGATGTCCCGCTCGCCCAGGACGTCCAGCACGACATCGCGCAGCTCCGCGCGGCCCCCGCCGCCCTCATGGGGAGTGACCTCGGTCGGGACGCCGACCACCATCCCCGCGATCCGGTCCAGCACCCCGGACAGCCGCAGTGTGTGCAGGTCGTTCCAGATACGGGAGACCGGCCGCTGCAGCTCCTCCCAGAACAGCACGGCGCCCTCGAACCGTTCCGCGTCCGGCGCGAACGGCGTCGCCTGCAGCAGGATCAGGCGGTTCAGCAGCCCGCCGAACAGCGGTCCCTCCGCGCGTCCCGGCCGCCAGGTCTCCCAGACTCCCTGCGGCGGCAACGCGCCCGGCGCTACGGGCTTGGTGAGTACACGGGTGTAGAGGTCGACCAGTTCGGCGCGACGCGCCTCGTCGCCCAAGGTGTACCAGTCACTGCCGAACCCGTGGGTGGCGATGTCCGCGTGGAAGCCCACGAGGCCGGTCCGCGCGTGCAGCGCCATGTGCAGCAGCGAGATGTCGCTGTAGCCGACGATCGGCTTGGGGTCGGCCCGGATCGCCTCCAGATCGATCAGATCCAGGTACCCGACGGTCGCCTGCCCACCGGTGTGCGCGACGACGGCCCGCACCTCCGGGTCACGGAGCAGGGAGTTGAGCTCGGCCGCCTGCTCGGCCGGAGTGCCCGCCGCCCACCAGCGGCTGCGCGCCGGGTCGACCGCCGCACTGACCCGTACGCGGAAACCCATCCGCTCGAGGATCGCCACACCGCGCGCGAGCAGCGGCTCCTCTCCCGGCTCGAGCTGACCCGACAGCGCGGTCACCACCACAAGATCGCCGGGGCGCAGCGCACGGGGCCGCAGAATCGCAGGCATGACCTCTCCTCGTCGTTGATCGACAATGGCGGCCAACACCGCCCGCGCCGCCGGTATTCCGTCTCGGCGCGTGCACGGGACCGCGTCGACGCGGGGCGGGTGAAGGCAGCCGGCCGTGTCGTGACGGCCAGGTTCCCGCACTGTCACCCGGTCTGCTGCCGGCGCACCATCTCGTCGATCCACACGGGCGCGAACGGAGACGTGCAGCCCGGGGACGTCGGGTAGTCCTTGAGCACCTCAAGACGCTCACCGATGGCGATCGCGCGGGCGCGGTGTCCGGGGTGCTCGATGCCGATCTGCGCCAGACAGTGGTTCATCGCCCACTGCAGCCGGTCCGGGGCGTCCTTCATCTCCGCCTCGACGACGTCGAGCAGCCCGGCCAGATCCAGCCCTTCCGGCTTCTTCGCCACCCGCTCGGTGGTGAGCACCCACCCGGCGCTCGCGACCACCGGATCGGGGTCGGCGAACCAGGAGACGCGCAGCTCCTCCGCGTGCGGGTTCTTCTTCACGACGTAGCCGACGAGCCAGTCCTGCACCTTGGGGGTGCGCGCCTCGCGCAGCATGGCGTCCAGCTCGTCCCGGTCGAACGCCTTGGGGCGGCAGACCAACAGCGCCAGCAGCCGCGCCGCGGTGTCCCCGGTGGCCCACAGCTCCCGCGCGAGCTCCTGCTGCGTCTTGAGCCGCCTCGCGAGCGCACGCAGCTTGCCGAGATTCACCCCGTGGTCGTCGCCGTGCTTCTCGTTCACCGCGCGGATCCTGGGGTCGTCGAGCGCGGCCAGCTCGGCCATCACCCCGGTCAGCTCCGTCGTCCCGGCCATCCCGCTCTCCCGTCCCTCGCGTGCGCCGGCCAGCTTATGTCGGTGTGTCCCGCTGCGGCGACGGCGGCACCGCCTGCTGTCTGCGGTAGTCGCCGGGAGACGTTCCCATGACTCTCTTGAAGGCGACGCTGAGGGCGCTCTCGGATCCGTAGCCGACCGAGCGGGCGATCATGGCGAGGGTCGCGCTGCCCTCCCGCAGCTGCCGGGCCGCGAGCTCGATGCGCCACCGGGTGAGGTACTCCAGCGGCCCCTGGCCGACCGTCGTCTTGAAGCGCACGGCCAGCGTGGACCGCGAGACCGCGGCGGCCCGCGCCAGCTCCGCGACGGTCCAGGCACGCGCCGGTTCCCGGTGCAGCGAGGCCAGCGCGGCGGCGACCACGGGATCGGACAGTCCGGCCAGCCACCCCGAGGCCGTGTCCGGGTCGCGCGCGAGATGCAGCCGCAGCACATGGACGAGCATGACGACGGCCAGGTGCTCCGCCACGAGCCCCGCGGCCGGCTGCCCGCGTGTCAGCTCCTCGTCGATGGCGGTGAGCGCCCAGCGCACCGTCTCCGCGTGCGGGGTGCCGGCCGGGACGTGCACCACGGGAGGCAGCCGGTCCAGCAGCAGTTCCTGCGCACGGGCATCGAAGGAGAACCGCCCACCGACCAGGAACACGTCGTCGCCCCGGCCCGCCCTGGCCACACCGTTCTCCGGCCGGGCGAACAAGGGTCCGGAGGGCACCGGCGCGGTCTCGAGGTCACTGCGCAGGGTGAAGGACCGGGGACCGGTGAGGAGGTAGCAGTCACCCTCCGCCAGCGCGATCGGCCCGTCCACACCGTCGACCTCCAGCAGGCAGGAGCCGCGCCGGACAGCGTTGAACTTCGCCCCCTGCGGCGGTTCGAACCGCACGGCCCAGCGTCCGCCCGCCGCCAGACTCGTCGACAGGTGGCCGCGTGTCTCCACCAGGGTGAGTACGTCTTCCAGTGGATCCACGACGACCTCCCGGCTCGTACGACGGCTAAAGAAAGCAGGACGATCAACCATAGCTCGTCCAGCTCGCCCGCCGTAGCGTCGAAGTATGACAACGCACCCCCAGGCTCCCCGGTCGCTCCGCCACGATCCGGCCGCCGCCCTCCTGACCACCCCGTTCACCGCCCACACCGAGGCACGGGAGGTGATCGACGGCGTGGACCTCACCGGCCGCCGCGCCGTGGTCACCGGCGGCGCCTCGGGACTCGGCGCCGAGACCGTACGGGCGCTGGCCGCCGCCGGGGCCGAGGTCACGGTCGCCACCCGCCGTCCGCGGAGCGTCGAACCGCTCGTGCGGGAGCTGGCCCGCGTCGACGGCGCCGGTGCCGTGCGCGCCGCGGCCCTCGACCTCTCCGACCTCACCTCGGTCGACGCTCTCGTACGGGCCTGGCGCGGCCCGCTCGACATTTTCGTCGCCAACGCGGGCATCATGGCCCTGCCCACCCGCACCCTCACCCCCGGCGGCTGGGAGATGCAGCTCGCCACCAACCACCTGGGCCACTTCGCCCTGGCCACCGGCCTGCACCCCTACCTGCGGGAGGCCGGCGCCGCCCGCATCGTGGTCGTCAGCTCGGGCGCCCACCTGAACGCGCCCGTCGACTTCGACGACCCTCACTTCGAGCGGCGCCCCTACGACCCCTGGGCGGCCTACGGGCAGTCGAAGTCGGCCGACGTGCTCCTCGCGGTGGGCGCCCGCCGCTGGGTCGCTGACGGCATCACCGCGAACGCGCTGAACCCCGGCTACATCCTCACCAACCTGCAACGGCACCTCGACGACGACACCATGCGCGCGTTCGGTGTGATGGACGACGAGGGCAACCTGACGCCGCTCCCGTACTACAAGACACCCGCCCAGGGAGCCGCCACGTCGGTCCTGCTGGCCGCCTCGCCCCTCCTCAAGGGGGTGACGGGCCGCTACTTCGAGGACAACCAGGAGGCACGGACCGTCACGGACGAGGAGAACCAGGCCGGCGGCGTCGCCGCGCACGCCCTCGACCCGCAGGCCGCGGACCGCCTCTGGGAGTACGCGACCGACGCCCTCCGCGGACGCTGACCGCTCAGCGCCGGCCCTCGACGGGACCGAGGAAGTCGATCGCCCGCTGCGTCAGGAGCTTGGCGGCGGCCGGGTCGTAGGACGGCAGCGAGCGATCGGTGAACAGGTGCTGATCGCCCGGGTAGAGGAACAGTTCCGCGCCGGGATGCCCGGCGACCAGCGCGCGAGCGGCGTCGACGTCCTCGGTGAAGAAGGGGTCGTCCTCCATGGCGTGCACCTGCACCGGCACCTTCCCGGGCCAGGCCGGACCGAACTCCGACACGGGGATGCAGGCGTGCACCAGCAGCGCGCCCCGCGCCCCCGCCCGTGTCTGCGCCAGCTTCTGGGCGGGCAGCACCCCGAGCGAGAAGCCGGCGTAGACGACGTCGTCGGGAAGGGGACCGGCCGCGCGGACCCCCCGCGCGGTGACCTCGCCGAAGCCGATCTGCTCGACGTACCGAGAGCCCTCCTCCAGTGAGGCGAAGGTGCGTCCGTCGAACAGGTCGGGCGTGTGGACGGTGTGTCCCACGGCGCGGAGCTCGTCGGCGAAGGCGACGACTCCGGAGGTCAGCCCCTGCACGTGATGGAACAGTACGACCTCTGCCATGGTGAACTCCTCGCCCGCGGTCGGTGGACACTCCGGGCGCCGACACTATTCGAAAAGCGTCGAACAGTGTCGGCCTTCCGGCAATCTCCACCGCGATCTCCACCGGCGGCCTGCACCGTCAATCTCCACCGCCGAGGATCTCCACCGAGGTGGCGGCCCGGTGGCGGGACGGCGGCGGCTCAGCGCACGACCGGGGCGGCGACGCCCTCCAGTTCGGGCCCGGCCGGCGGTTCCCGGACCGCTCCGGCGCCGTGACCGATGAACGTCCGGGGGACGCTCTCCGGGGGTGCGGCTGTTGCCGTCGTTGGCGGCCCGGACCTGGGCGAAGGCGGACTTCAGGCTCCGCCTGAGCCGCTGAGGGGAGCCGGAGCGGTGTCATGTCCGCGAGAACGGCGTGATCCTTTTGAACGCGGGCGGCGCGGCTGCTGCCCAAGCCGTTCAGGAGCGCCCGAACCGGCGCTGACCACCGGTTCGAGCGCTCAAGATACTTCATGCGCGGTCCGCGACCACCGCGGTGTCAGGCCGGCCGCGATGTCACGGCCGCTCGACCGGAAGCCACAGCTCGCAGGTAGCGGTGGAGAAATCGGTCGCGCGGTCGAGGATCGCGACGATCGAGGGCCCCGGCCGCAGCCGCCACGGGTTGGACGGGAACCACTCGGTCGCCGTCGCCGCCCACATCGACTGCAGGGCCTCGGGGTGCGGCCCGCTGGTACGGAACACCGCCCACATGCCGGCCGGCACCTCGACGACGTCGAGCCCGTCGGGAACCGGCGTGTCCCGGCCGACGGCGACCCCGTGCAGATAGGTCAGCTCGGTGCCCTCCCGCGCGTCGGGGTCGACGTCGTCGCTGACCTGGAGCAGACCCGCGGGCTCGGCGTCGCCGAGCTCCTTGAGGCGCTGGTGCTCCTCCTGCGGGATCGCGGCGATGTGCTGCAGGATGTGCGGGTTGACGCCGCTATGGATGAGCGGGACCCGGGTGGAATGTCCGACGAGGCGGAACGCGGGACGGTCGGTGAGACGGGTGTCCATGGGAATACTCCCTTCGACGGTCAGGCGGAACCTGAGCTGCGGTTGTGTACGCAGGGGGCCTCCGTCGCGGCGCACCTCCGCGGGACCCGCGCCGTGGACCGCCCGGAACGCACGTCCGAACGCCTCACGCGAGCCGTACCCGTGGCGGACGGCGATCTCCAGCAGGTCCTCCTCGCCGCGGACGACGTCACCGGCGGCGACGGTCATGCGCCGCCGCCGCACGTACTCCGAGAGCGGCATGCCGGCCAGCGACGAGAACATCCGGCGCAGGTGGTACTCGGTCGTCCCGAGCCCCGCCGCCAGCTCCTTGACGTCGAGTTCCCCGGTGAGCTGCTCCTCGACGCGGTCGACGAGCTGGTTGAGTGCCGAGATCATGAGGCCTCCCTTCGCCGTCAACACTGGCAGCGGCCGGCCCGCCCCCGCCCGACCGCTGCGAACCGATCCGATCACACGCCGGGGGGTGCCGCCGGTTCAGTGTTCGCAGAGGGAGAAGGCGCGCTCGTAGAGCTGCTCGTTGTGTTCGTCGACGAAGAACTTGCGCTCCCGCATGAGTTCCTCGCGGTACGCCTTGGCCTCCTCCAGCGTCATGGTCGACGTGTCGGCCCAGGGCTGCTGCGGCGGCACGTCGGAGGTCGAGACGATCTTCTCCGATGGGTCCACCAGGAAGAACGCGAGAATCTTGCGGTGTCCCGGCCGGGTCGGGTCGAGGAGCCGGAACGGGCCGACACGGTGTTGCAGGACGTTCGGAAAGGCGAGGCAGCGGCCCTCGGGCGTGGACGCCGATCCCAGCACCTGGTTCAGGGCGTCCTCGTCCTCCAGGCCGTAGACCTCCCGCAGACCGTTGTCGTCGTTCTGCTCGTAGTCCAGGTCGTCGAGTGCCGCCCGGAAACTCAGCCGGCTCTCGGAGATGTTCTCGCTGTCCCAGTAGTAGATGCCGGTCGACACGATCCGCTCGTTGAGCATCCCCTCCACGTGCCAGGAACCACCCGCGTACTCGGGCCGGTCCGGCGTGAGGTGGATGGTGGCGAGCTTGACGACGACCTGCAGCCGACGGCCCCGCAGGTTCACCCGGTCCGATGCCGCGGGCCTCTCGGGCGCGGTGAACACGGGGGCGTCGGGGACGACAGGCCGGCGGTTGTCCCACCAGTCGTCCACGGCCTCCTCGTACGCGCGGACGGCCTCCTCGAAGCTCGCTTCGTCGGCGTAGGAGGACCTGTCGGGGAACTCCGGCTCGGAGTCGTACCACCCGTAGGGGTCGGCTTCGATGCGCAAGGGCCGCGGATGGCGCAGATCGGTGAGGACGTTCTCCCACAACGGCAGCATGCGCGCGAACAACTCCGGCATGACGGAGGTGAGTTCGCGGTGCTTCTCGGGGTGGACGTTGTTGACGTACGAGCGGAAGGCGACCTGTCCGTCGGCACCCACCTCGACGTCCGTGGGCAGCCACTGGAACCGCTCCGAGAACTCGTACTTCGTGTAGCGGTTCGTCGGATCGCGCCAGGCCCGTTCGGGTCCGCCGCTGACCTCACGCACGAGACAGAACAGGGACGGGTGGACGAGATCGAGCACCTGGCCGTCGGATCCGGGATGCCAGTCCCGCTCCGCTTCGGGGACCTCCTCCAGCACACGGACCGCGTCACGCAGCCGGTCGCGCAGGGCGTCGTCGATCAGCGCGTCCGACTGCCACACCCCGTCGACCGCGGACACCTCGATGCCGGTGTGCCCGTCCCGCAGCGCGGCGTAGTACGCGAGTTCGTCCAGCACATAGCGGACCTGGGCCTCGGTGAGGCCCTGGGCGATCGCTTCGCGCGTCCACCGGGCGACGATGCCGGCGTCGTGCATCTTCTCGAACCAGGCCGGCTTCGCCCGCACAAGCGAGCTGCACCGCATCACCTCGATCTCCCGCAGCGTCCGCGGCGCGGCGAACGCCGCGGAAGGGGTCACGTGGAACGGCAGCGGAAATGGGGACAGGCCAGTCAATTCCCTTGATCCTCCCGGTAGATGCGAGCGCCGGGAACTTTACGGCAGGGGAGTGACAGGGCAGCAGTGCAAGGGGGGAGGGGAGGGGCCTCGGTCAGCCGAGGGCGTCGAGGGCCGTCTCGGCGACGGTCATGAGCGAGGCGCGGTCGGGGTTGATCGCCCCCATCACCTTGAGACCCTGCATCGTCACGATGAGGTAGCGGGCCAGGTCGCGCGCACTGCGGTTGTCGGGCAGCTGCCCGTCGGCCTGCGCCGAGCTGATGACGTCGCGCAGGGCGTCCTCGATCGACACGGTCGTCGCCCGCACATGCGCCGCGACCTTCGGATCCTGCGTGACACGTTCGGTCGTGGCGCCGACGATGAGGCACGACTTGCGGGCACCGTCCTGGACGATGTCGTCGACCGTCGCCACCAGCACCTCACGCAGGAGCTCACGTGCCGGAGTCCCCGCCCGCAGCATGTCGATCAGCGGCACGGCGTACAGCTGCCGGTAACGGTCCATGGCCGCCAGGTACAGTCCGTCCTTGTTGCCGAAGGCCGCGTACAGCGACCCCCTGCCTACACCGGTGGCCTCCACGAGGTCCTGGATCGACGTGCCCTCGTAGCCCTTGCAGCGGAAAGCGTCCATGGCGGCGTGCACCGCCGCCTCAGTGTCGAACTCCCTGACCCTTGCCATACGGCAAGAGTAACCATTTGGGAATGAACAGTCAAAATTCACCCGTGGCTGCTTCGGGTCACCCCACTGCGGCGCCGCTGGGACAGGTCGTCGGACGCGATGACGTGTACCGCACAGACACGGCCTGTGCACACGGCGAGCCCTGTCCGGCCGGCACGCCCGCCGGTCCGGCCGGACGGGGCGGCCCTCGGCCCTCGGGCCCCGGCTCACGCCGACGGCTGCCCGGCGCCGGTGAGGAATCCGCGCATGTACCCGGCCACGGTGTCGAGGTGGCTCTCGAGGAGGAAGTGACCTCCGCCGGGAATCAGATGGATCTCCGCGTCGGGCAGGTCCTTCGCGAACGCGCGCGCCCCTTCAGGGCCGAAGATCTCGTCCTCGGCACCCCAGACGGCGAGCAACGGCACCTGGCTCTCACGGAAGTAGGCGTGCACCTTCGGGTAGAGGGGCGGGTTCGTGGCGTAGTCGCGGAAGAGGGCGAGCTGCGCGAGGTCGTTGCCGGGGCGGTTCACGTCACGGTGGTCGGCGGTCCAGGTCTCGGGATCGACCAGCTCGGGCCGGTCCACCCCGTGCAGGTACTGCCAGCGGATGGCGTCCAGCGACAGGGCGGCGCGGACCCCGGCCTCGGTGTCCGGCCCGGGGTTGTCGCTGTAGGCCCACACCGGCACCCAGAACTCCTTGACGAAGCCCTCCTCGTAGGCGTTGCCGTTCTGTGTGACGACCGCCGTGATCGCGTCCGGGTTGCGCAGGGCGAGCCGCCAGCCGATCGGGGCGCCGTAGTCCTGGACGTAGATCGCGTACCGCGTGACGCCGAGATGGCGCAGCAGGCCCTCGGTGACGTCGGTCAGGGCGTCGAAGGTGTAGGGAAACGCGTCGTGCGCCGGGGTGTCGGAGTGTCCGAAGCCGATGTGGTCCGGAGCGATGACCCGGAACCGGTCGGCCAGCGCCGGTACGAGGTTGCGGAACATGCGCGAGCTGGACGGAAACCCGTGCAGCAGGACGAGCACGGGCGCCTCACGGGGGCCCGCCTCACGGTAGAAGACACGGTGCCCCGACACGGTTGCGTACTGATGACGTACCTCAGCCATAACTAACCCCTCAATGCCTTGATGACGGTTATCTCGCCTCAAGTAGAGCTTCCCTGTGCCTAACCTGTCAAACAATGTAGAGTGGTTAGTGCCGCGTGCGTTCCGCTCAGAAGGTGAGCACGAGCCTGCCGCGCACTCCGCCCGCCTCCATCCGCCGATGCGCCTGTGCCGCCTGCTCCGCGGGCATCTCGTCCGCGACGCGCAGTGTGACCTTCCCGTCCTCCGCCAGCGCGCGCAGCGCGTCGAGCTTGTCGGTGGCGAAGCGGTACTCGGGCACGAAGACGCTCCGGACGGTCACGCCGGTGACCTCGCCGAGCGGGGAGGCGCCGCGTTCGTCGTCACCGCGCAGCACCGCGATCTGGCCACCGGACCTCAGGGCGGGCAGTACGGCGGCGCCCATCAGGGCGGCGTCCACCACGGCGGCCACGCCACCGCCGACGGCCGCGCGCACACCGTCCGCGAATCCCGGTCCTCGCGCGACGACGTGATCGGCACCCAGCGACCGTACGAGTTCCTCGTCGCGCGGTGACGCGTCGGCCGCAACCCGCAGTCCGTCCGCCTTGGCCAACTGGACGGCGTAGCCGCCGACGGTGCCGGCCGCGCCGGTCACGGCGACCCACTCGCCCGGCGCCAGGTCCAGTACGTCGATAGCGCGCCGAGCGGTCAGCCCGTTCATGGGGAGGGTGGCGGCCTCGGCGTGGCTGCTTCCGGCCGGCGCCTTCACCGCCTGCCGTGCGTCGAGGACGACGTACTCCGCGTAGGCGCCGCCCGAGGGGTCGATCGGAACGACCATCGCCATGGCCCGGTCGCCCACGCGGAGAGAGGTGTCCGTCCCCGGACCGATCGCGTCGACCACGCCCGCGGCGTCCATACCGGGGCGGTAGGGGCGGACGAGGGTGTCCGAGAGGTGCTTGTCGGTGTCACCGGCACGCAGCAGGGCGTCGGCCGGGCTCACCCCCGCCGCGTGCACGCGCAGCCGGATCTGTCCCGGCCCGACCTCCGGGACGGGAAGGTCGACGGTCACCAGTGCTTCGGGTCCGCCGTAGTGGAAAACGCCTACAGCCTTCATGGGTGCCTGCCTTTCGCGGTAGGGCACCGGACGCCTGTCTGCTGGGGCCCGGAAGGGCGGGCGTCCGATGCCATCGAGGATTACATGAATGAACGGTCGTTATCAAACGGATCTGATGGTGACCCACGCGCAGATGATGGGGCTGGGTGGTGCCCATCATGAGTCGCCGATATTCTTGACCGATTGGTCGTTACGTTGTATCCATGTGAAAGCGGACGGATCTCGTCCGTTTGTTGATGCCCCCACCGGGGCGCCCGTACTGGCAAGGAGGCGAGACCATGACCGGTCTCGAAGAGATCACCCGGCGGCTGGACGCGCTGGAGGCGATCGAAAGCATCAAGCAGCTCAAGGCGCGCTACTTCCGGTTCGTGGACGAGAAGAAGTGGGATGACCTGACGGCTGTCTTCACGCCGGACGCCAAGGTGGTGACGGACGGCATCGCCTTCGACTCGCCGCGTCACTTCGCGACGCTGGCGGGTGACCTCATCGCGGCTGCGCCGACCGTTCACCATGGCCACATGCCGGAGATCGAGGTCACCGGGCCCGACACGGCGAAGGGGATCTGGTCGATGGAGGACCTGCTGACCTACCCGGCCGGCCCCGACGCGCCGGAAGGCCACCACGGCTACGGCCAGTACCACGAGACCTACCGCAAGATCGACGGGAAGTGGCTGATCGAGTCCCTGGATCTGACCCGGTTCCGCAAGGACCCGCTGGAGAACTGGACGCCGGAGGCGAACTGAGACGAACACTGCTCCCGTCGCCCGCCCGGCTGCCCCCCCTCGCGGGCACCGCACGGACGGCGGGCCGTCGGCACGACCCCCGCCGTCTGCCCGTGGTGCTTCATAGGCAAGGCCCGCTTCAAGAGGGCCCTGGCCGCCTTTCCGCACCGGGACGACGTCGAGGTGACCCACCGCTCCTTCGACCTCGACCATCGGCTGCGGCACACCCGCTCCACGACCGACGCGGCCCACGCGGCGAAGTACGGCGTGACCGCGGCACAGGCCCGGGCGGCCGAGGAGAACCTCGGACGCGTCGCCAGGACGAAGGGCTCACCTACCTCGTCGATTTCCGGGACCACGGCAACACCTTCGACCTGCACCGCCTGCCGCACCTTGCGGCGGCCCGAGGCCGGCAGCACGCACTGCTGAACCTTCTACGAAGAGAACTTCGCCTCCGAACGCTCGATCTACGACGCCGGTCACCAGCTCACAACACGCCCTCCTGGGCGATCAGCGCACGGGAAAGGTTCGTCATGGACGTCACCTTCGCCCGACGGGCCGGGGACCTGGCGCACGCCACCAGGCCGGACGGCCCCGTCGTTCTGTTCGCGGTGGCGTGCCTCGGTACGGCCGCGGCAGCGGGCGCGGCCGCCGCCCCTGCCCCTGCCGCGCCGACGGCCGGGACCGCCGTGGTGGCGGCGACACAGGCTCTGGGAGACGTCGCCTGCGGCCCGCTGAGGATGACGGCACCCGAGACGAGGAGCACCATGCTCTGCCACCACGCGCCCAGGACGAACGACGCGGCGTACAGCCACCAGGGCACATCACCGGCGGGGTTGGCTCCGGCCAGGAGGAACGCGGGTGCCGACACGGCCTGGTCCTCGCCATGCAGTTCTTGGAAGGGGCCCGCTACGGCTGCCGTCGTCGCGCTGGTGTTCACCATGGAACACGGCACCGCCGACTGGAGGCTCGCCGTGGAACGGATGGTGCTGACGGTCGCGGGAGCAGCCCTGGCTCCGGCCACCTGCGCCCTCGCGGCCCGGTGCGGGCCGCAGCGACGGGTCAGCCGAGGACCCGTGCCAGTACTTCGGCCTCGCTGATCTCCGGATGCCTGGTGGCGGTGATGAGCGTAAGGGTCCGGTTGCGCGCGATCTCGCGGAGATGCTCCAGGGCCTCCGTCCGTTCCGGATCGGCGAGTTCTTCGCGGTAGCGGCGTTCGAACTCTCCGAACCGGTCCGGATCATGCCGGTACCACGTGCGCAGGTCGCTGGAAGGCGCGATCTGCTTGCACCACTCGTCCAACGCGGCCTTCTCCTTCGCCAATCCGCGAGGCCACAGCCGGTCGACCAGCACCCGCACGCCGTCCGTGTCCTCGGGTTCCTCGTACGCTCGCCGTACTCGCACTTCGTGATGTGTGGACACACCGACCTCCGTGCATCTCATGCCTCTCGCGCCCAGGTGTGCGCCAGGGCCGGCGAAGGCGAGCTGTCCGGACAGACAACGCTACCCGGGGATGCCCGTGCGGGACACTCGCCGGTCGAAGGCGCACACCGCCGACCGATGATGCGGTCTCAGGAACGCCAGTAATCGTTGGCAGCGGCGATGGTCGCGAACTCGACGGCGACCACGTGTGCGGCGGCGGTCAGGCTGTCCGGGGTGGTGGAGTAGTTCGGCCTGGCGCCCTGCAGGACGTCCAGGTCGGGCTGGATGTGGTGGATGGTGTGACGGGCCATGGTCAGGGCCAGGGAGCGTCCTTCCTCCGGAGTGGAGGTGATGAGGGACCCGCCCGGCACGAGAATCATGCCGTCGTCCGGAACTCGATGCATGGCGCAATCCTGCCGCCGGTTTCCCGTCGCGCCGCAGCGACACGCGGTCCGCCACTCCACGTGAGCGGTCACCGCAAGCGGTTCTACGGTTGGATGAGAGCGTCGGCGCCTGATCGGCGCCCTGAGCCCTGCGGTGACCGGGCAGGCCGTCACGACAACGCTGGAGCAGCCATGGCAGACCACCCGCCGGTACCACCGTTCACCTACGAGACCGCAGTCCAGAAGGTGCGGATGGCGGAGAACGGCTGGAACAGCCGTGATCCGCACAAGGTGTCACTCGTCTACGCGGAGGATTCCCGGTGGCGTAACCGCGATGAATTCGTCACCGGCCGGGAAGGCATAGTCGAGTTCCTCACGCGCAAGTGGAGCAGGGAGCTGGACTATCGACTGATCAAGGAACTGTGGGCATTCGGCGGCAACCGCATCGCGGTGCGATTCGCCTACGAATGCCATGACGAATCAGGGCAGTGGTACCGCTCGTACGGCAACGAGAACTGGGAATTCAACAGGGACGGCCTCATGGCGGTGCGGCATGCCTCGATCAACGACCTCGCCATCAACGAGTCCGAGCGCCGGTATCACTGGCCGCTCGGTCCCCGCCCGGAGGGGCATCCGGGACTGAGTGATCTCGGATTCTGATCCGGCTGCCGTGAAGTGGGCGCGACCGGCGTCCGGTTGAACCACCAAGGCTCCGCCTGCGGCGGTCCCTCGTCGCCGACCGGGGCGGAACGAGGCGCGATGACCAACGGGGGGCTGGTGCTGGCGGAGGCGCGGTCGCCAATTCGTCGGTGCGATCGCCTATCTCTCGCTGTGCGTCGTCGTCGGATCGGTTGTCCTTCGCCGGTGCCGAGATCGCCAGGGCGCTGTGGTGAGCATCGCCACCGGCCGGCAGGGTTCGCCGGGGGCGTTCGACGTGCCGGCATTGCGCCAGCCGGGTTAGGCTGGCGGAAAGACGCGACCTTAGGCCGCCCCAGGCTATTGGCCCTGCCGTCGCCGACCACGCGTCAGGTGCGGTGCATGTGGATGAGGGGCCGGCGGCCGCAACAGGCGCTGAACCCCACCGCGGTGCGGAGTTCCCGGAACAGCATGAAGGAACAACTCATGTCCTTCGTAACTGCCGACGACGGTACGGACATCTTCTACAAGGACTGGGGGAGCGGCCAACCCGTCGTCTTCTCCCACGGCTGGCCCCTCAACGCCGATGCCTGGGATCCCCAGCTGAAGCTGATGGCCGACAACGGGTACCGGGCCATTGCCCACGACCGGCGTGGCGGTGGTCGTTCCGGCCAGAGCTGGGAGGGCAACAACCTCGACACCTACGCCGACGACCTGGCCGCCGTGATAGAGAAACTGGACCTCCGCGACGTGATCCTGGTCGGACACTCCACAGGCGGCGGCGAGGTGACCCGCTACATCGGCCGGCACGGCACGGACCGTGTCGCCAAGGCGGTGCTCGTGGGCGCCATTCCGCCCCTCATGCTCAAGACCGACGACAATCCCGAGGGAACCCCGATCGACGTGTTCGACGACATCCGTAAAGGGGTGGAGACCGACCGCTCGCAGTTCTACAAGGACCTGAGCGCGTCGTTCTACGGTGCCAACCGTGAAGGCTCCACGGTCACCCAGGGCACGCGCGACGAGTTCTGGCTCTGGAGCATGACCGTCGGCATCAAGGGTGCCTACGACTGCGTCAAGGCCTTCTCGGAGACGGACCTCACCGAGGACCTCAAGAAGATCGACGTACCCACGCTGATCATCCACGGCGACGACGACCAGATCGTCCCGATCGCCGCCGCCGGCGACAAGAGCTCCCAACTGGTCGAGAAGGCGGTCTACAAGGTGTACCCAGGCGCGCCCCACGGCCTGGCCATGGTGCCCAAGTTCGCCGAGACGTTCAACGCCGACCTGCTGGAGTTCGCATCGAGTTGAGCCGTCCTGCCTCGCCGTGCGCTCCGGCCACTACAGGGGCACGGCAGGATCTGCGGAATTCACGATCCGACTAGGAGTTGAGGGCACGTGGGGTCGGGTGCTGGGGGACGACGGGAGCTGAAAACTGCGTCCCACCCTGGGTCGGGCGAGCGGTCGCGCCGTCATGTGACGTACCGTCTGTGCCGTCTGTCCGCGACCGACTCGGAGCTGGTTGGTCGGCGGTAGGCATCCTGGCGGCGCGACCGCTGGGGCGGGCTGTAGTCGTCGGGGGAGAGTGTCGGGTCGCATGGAGTGGATGTCACCGCAGCAGGCGGCGCCGCTGGCGCGGTGCGCGGCTGTGTTCGAACCGAGAGATCCGGCCCGCACCGGCCGGATCGCCTTCTTCGACCCGGCCGGTGCCCCGCCGCCGCAGGTGCCCGGGGGCGAGCCGGGCGTGGCGGACCTGGTCGTCCCGCACGGTGACGGTCTCGCGGTGCGGACCCTGCCCGTGCTGCGCCTGACACCGGCCCGCGCCCTGCCCGTCCTCCTCCTCGCCCACCGCACCGCCACCACCCCGACCGCCGCCACCTCCAACGGGGTTGACGGCGGTCGGCCGCATCCCGCCGCCGCCTACTGGGGAGCCGTCCTCGCCCTCGCCCTGCACCTGACCGCCCGGGAGCGGCTGCTGCCCGGCGTCTCCCCGGCCGGTTACGACACCTGGCGGGCCGGACCGTTCGACGCCGCCGACATCGCCCGCCTCCGCGCACTGCAGCAGGCCGCGCCCGGCGAGGCGGTCGCCGTGCCCGGCAGCGACCCCGCCGTACTGGTACGGGCCTTCCTCGACGCGGTCGCCGACACCCTGCCGCGTACCCCCGCCGCCCGCCTCGCCACCGGGCGGGAGGCGTTCGCCGCGGCCGAACCGCAGCATGTGCCGCACCTGCGTACCTGGGCGGAGGAGATCTCCGCCGGCCTGGATTCCGGCCTGCGGATGTCCCTGCGCGTCGACCTCACCACCGGCCCGCCCGACACCCCCCACCCCGACCCCGGTCCCGACTCCCACCCCGGTCCCGACTCCCACGCCGGCCCCGGCCCCCACCCCGACGCCGGCCTCACCGCACGGGAACGGGACGGGTGGCCGCGGCCGCGTCTGGTGCCCCGCGCCCACAGCCTGGCCGACCCCACCCTCGCCGCGGACGCCGACGAACTTTTCGCCCGCGCCGACCACGCCCTCGGCCCCCGCGCCCAGGCCGACATGGTGTCCGCCGTGCGCCGCGCGGCCGGCGTGTGGCCGGCCCTGGAACGGCTGCTGCCCGTCCCGCACGCCCTGGACCTCACCGACGGGGAACTGCGCGAACTGCTGGACGGGGCTGCGGGCCGGCTGGCCGGGCACGGCATCGACGTCACCTGGCCCGAGACCCACGCCGGGGCGCTCACGGCCCGCGCGGTGGCCGGCGCCGACCGCGAACCGCCCGCCGACCTGCGGTCGTTCTTCACCGGGGACGGCACCGTCGACCTGCGCTGGCGCCTGGAACTCGACGGCGAACCGCTCACCGAGCGCGAGGCCGCCGCGGTCGCCGACGCCGGGGCCGTGGTGCGGCTGCGGGACCGCTGGATCCTGGTCGGCGCCGACATCGTCCGCAAGGCCCGCCGTCGCCGGCTGCCGCCGCTCACCGCGATCGAGGCACTCGCCGTCGCTCTCACCGGCTGCACCGACATCGGCGCCGAACGGGTCCGCGTCGCCCCCACACCGTGGCTCGACGCCCTGCGCCACGCCCTCACCACCCCCCACCCCGGCCCCGGGCCGGCCGGACAGCCCGCCCGGCTGGCCGCCACCCTGCGCGACTACCAGCTGCGCGGCGTGCACTGGATGGACCGCATGACCTCCCTGGGCCTGGGCGGCTGCCTCGCCGACGACATGGGCCTGGGAAAGACCGTCCAGCTGATCGCCCTGCACCTGCTGCGCCAGGAACGCCCCGCGGAGCGCGGCCCCACCCTGGTGGTGTGCCCGGCCTCCCTGCTGGGCAACTGGGAACGCGAGGTGGGACGCTTCGCACCCGGCACCCCCGTGCGCCGTTTCCACGGCCCCGCCCGCACCCTCACCGGCGCCGACGACGGTTTCGTCCTCACCACCTACGGCACCATGCGCCTGGACGCCCCCCGGCTAGCCGCCCACCCCTGGGGCCTGGTCGTCGCCGACGAGGCCCAGCACGTGAAGAACGCGCGTTCCTCCACCGCCGCCGCGCTGCGCCTGATCGGCGCCCGCGCCCGCATCGCGCTCACCGGCACCCCGGTGGAGAACAACCTCTCCGAACTGTGGGCCCTGCTGGACTGGACCACGCCCGGACTGCTCGGCACCCACCACCGATTCCGCACGCGCTGGATCGCCCCCATCGACAGCGAACGCACCCGCACCACCACAGCGGAGGCGGCGGGGGAGCAGCAGCCGACCGCCCGGCTGCTGTCGGAGTTGGTGCGGCCGTTCCTGCTGCGCCGCCGCAAGACCGACCCGGGCATCGCCCCCGAACTGCCGCCCAAGACCGAGACGGACCAGCCGGCCGCCCTCACCGCCGAGCAGGAGGCCCTCTACCGGGGGCAGGTGGAGTCGGTGATGGCCGAGATCAAGGCGGCAGCCGGCAGCGGCATCGCCCGCAGCGGCCTGGTGCTGAAACTCCTCACCGGCCTGAAGCAGATCTGCAACCACCCCGCGCAGTTCCTCAAGGAAGGCAACGACGCGGCGTTGGCGGGCCGTTCGGGCAAACTGGAACTGCTCGACGAACTCCTTGCCGCCATTACCGCCGGCGGCGGCGCGGCACTGGTGTTCACCCAGTACGTGACCATGGCCCGCCTCCTCGAGCGGCACCTGCGCGACCGCGGCATGCCGGCCGGGCTGCTGCACGGCGGCACCCCGGTCGCCAAGCGGGAGGAACTGGTGCGCCGGTTCCAGGACGGGGAGTTCCCCGTCTTCCTGCTGTCGCTGAAGGCGGCCGGCACCGGACTGAACCTCACCCGCGCCGACCACGTCGTGCACTACGACCGCTGGTGGAACCCGGCGGTGGAGGCACAGGCCACCGACCGCGCCCACCGCATCGGCCAGATGCGGCCGGTGCAGGTGCACCGGCTGATCGCCGAGGGCACCGTCGAGGACCGCATCGCCGCCCTGCTGGAGGCGAAGAAGGAACTCGCCGACGCCGTCCTCGGCACCGGCGAACAGGCCCTGACCGAACTGACCAACGAGGAGCTGGCCAACCTGGTGGAACTGAGGAGCACGACATGAGCCGGGCACACCACGCCGCCGCCCGCGGCTTTCCCGCCTTCCCGGCACGCCGCGGCGGGCGCGCGAGCGGCCAGTCCTTCTGGGCCCGGCAGTGGACGGCGGCCGTCGAGGACGTCTGGCCCGAACAACAGCCCCTCAGACAGGGCCGGTCTGTCGCCCGCAGCGGCCGCACCGGCCCGCTCACCGTCAGTCCCGGCCGCGTCGCCGCCCGGACGGAGGAGGGCGAGCGGACCTGCACCACGCGGCTGACCCTGACCGTCCTCGACGACGACGCCTGGGACAGCCTGTGGGAAAGGGTTGCCGACCGGCAGGCCGCCACCGAGGCGCTGCTCGCGGGCGAGCTGCCCGAGGACCTGCTGGAGGCCGTCGAGGACGCCCGGGCGCGGATGCTGCCCGGCTACGGCGACCTGGACGCCGACTGCGACTGCGACACCCTCGACCACCCCTGCCCGCACGCCATCGCCCTGGCCTACCAGCTGTCCTGGCTCCTCGACGACGACCCCTGGCTGCTGCTGCTGATCCGGGGCCGCAGCGCCGAACAGGCGGTGGAAGACCTCACATCGACTCTGCTGCTACGCGCCCTGACCGCCGACGCCGCCACCGACGACGACGAGGATGCCGACGGCGACGGCGGGGGACCCGACGCCCTCACACCGGCCACGGACGGCATCGCGCCGGACGGGCAGGGCGGGGCGTACGACGCCGACACCCACCCCCACCAGCAGGCCGCCTACGCCCGCCCCCGCACCGCGCTGCCCGCCCTGCCTCCGCTGCCCGAACCGCCCGCCGCGCTCGGTGAGCCGCTCACCGGCATCGAGGCCGATCCGCTGGACCGGCTCGCCGCCGACGCGGGTGTGTACGCCCGTGAACTCCTCGCCCACCTGCACGGGTTCGCCGACGCACCGCCGGAACCGCTCGACGAATGGCAGGACACGGTGCGCCTGGCGGCCACCCACCCCGCCCCGCGAGCCGTGGAGCGCCTGCGCGCCGGCTGCGGCCGCCCCGCAGGCGAACTGGACCGCGCGGTGGCCGCGTGGCGTACCGGGGGCCGGGCGGCCCTGGAGGTGCTGGAGCGGTCCTGGGAGCCCACCGAGCAGCAGACCGCCCGGGCCCGCACCGCGCTGGCCGTCGGCTGGGAGGAGGTGCTGCCCCGTATGGACATCGACGGCAACCACTGGACCCTGACCGGCCGCGGACTGCAGCTGCGCCTGGGCCGCGACGGCCGCTGGTACTCCTACCGCCTGCGCGACACCATGTGGTGGCCCGCCGGCCCCTCGTGCGCCGATCCGGCCGAGGCACTGGCCGAACTGCTGGCTCCGGCGGACGAAGAGGCTCCTGGCGGCGGCTCGGCAGGCGGCTGATCCCGGCCGGACGCGGTGCCGCCCTTGGGCATGCCGGGTGCGGCCCGTGTGGTTTCACCAGTCCGGGGCCGGCGGGCCGCGCCCTGGTGGCCGGCCCACCCGCGGCGCCCTGGGCGGTCACTGCCGAACTCGCCCGCGCCGGCTCGCTACTGGGACACGTCCTGCCCGACTTACCGCCGGGCAGCGCCCGAGGCCCGGGGGCCACGTTCCGGGGCACCCGGGGGACAGGGTCAGCCGACCGCCCGCTTAACCAGCGCGCCGATCTGTTCCGACACCTCGGGTGTCACCTCGGTGAGGGCGAACCCGGCCGCCCACATGGCCCCGTCGTCCAGCTTAGCGTGGTCGCTGAACCCCAGCGTCGCGTACCGGGCCTTGAACTTCGCCGCGCTCTGGAAGAAGCACAGCACCTTGCCGTCGAGGGCGTAGGCGGGCATGCCGTACCACAGCTTCGGCGCCAGCTCCGGCGCGGCCGCGGTGACCACCTCGTGCACCCGCCGGGCCATCACCTTGTCCTGCCCCTGCATCTCGTCGATCTTGGCGAGCACGTCCTGCGCCGCCAGCGCCGCCTTGTCCGCCCGCGAACCGCGCCGCGCCGCCGCCTTCTGCTCCTGGGCGTGCTCCTTCATCGCCGCCCGCTCCTTGGCGGTGAACCCCTCGTAGGTGCTGCTTCTCGTGCCGGCCATGATCTCTCCCGGTGCGGTGTGTACGCGGCTTGTTGTCGGCCCAAGCCTGCCCCGCACCACCCCCGACGGCCTCCGTGCCGACCACGGAACCCACCACGGAAAACGGCCTCCGCCCGGGCGCGAGCAGCATGATGCCGGCCAGGACACGCGCAGCGTGCGCTACGCGCCGGACGGGTGAGAGACGGACGGCCGCAGGGCCACCAGCGCCGTGTCGTCGTCGTTGTCGGCGGTCAGCAGCCCGCCGAGCAGGTCGTCACAGAAGGATTCGAGCGGGCGTCGGGCAGCGGCTGAGGCGTGACGGCGCAGCCGGTCCAGCCCGTCGGTGAGGTCTTCGCCCCGGCGCTCCACCAGCCCGTCGGTGTACAGCAACAGGGTGGAACCGGGGAGCAGGGGCTGCACGGCGGTGCCGTAGCGGGGGTCGGTGATGAGACCGAGCATCGGCGAGCGGCCCTCGTGCAGGAAACGCGCGGTGCCGTCCGCCTCGACGAGCAGTGGCGGGGGGTGCCCCGCCACCGAGTAGTGCAGCTCGAAGCGACCGGGCGCCCGGTGTTCGACGCGGGCCAGGACGCAGGTGGCGGTGCACTCCAGGTACAGAGTCTGCAGGGAGGTGTCCAGACGCCGCAGGATCTCACCGGTGGGCTCCTCACGGTCGAGGGCCAGCCCGCGCAGCATGTTGCGCAGCTGGCTCATCGTGACGGCGGCGGGCAGGTCGTGGCCGGCGACATCGCCGACGGTGAGGATGGTGGCGCCGTCACGCAGCACGAAGGAGTCGTACCAGTCGCCGCCCACCTCGGCGGCCGAAGCGCTGGGCCGGTAGCGGACGGCGATGCCGAGGCCGGGAACGTGCGGCGGTTCGGTGAGCAGGCTGTGCTGGAGGGCGTACGCCACCTGCCGGGTGCGCTGGTACTCCAGGGCATGGCCCAAGGGGGTGTGGGCCCGTTCCAGGAGCGCCTGCAGCAGACTGATCTCCGGCTGCCCGAGGGGCGGACGGTCGCCGTCGACGGAGGCGACGACCAGAGCGGCGGTGGTCCCGTCGACGACAACCGGGAGCAGGACGACGCTGTTGGCGTCGGGCGCCAGCCAGGGCGCGACGTCGGGCGGGACGAGATCCGGCGGCGGTGAACCGGGCGGGAAGACGGCGTGGACCGGCCGGCGCCGGTCGGCGGCGCGGGCAAGGGGACTGTCCGGCCCCAGGCGTTCGGTGTGGTGCGGGGGTGGGCCGGGCCGCCCCTCACGGGTCACGACGGCGACGCGTTCGGCGTGCAGGGCGGTCCCCGGCCTGCGGTGCAGGGCCTGCGGAAGGAGGTATGAGGTGCAGCTGTCGGCGAGATCGGGCACGATCACCGCGGTGAGGGCCGCGAGCATCTCGTCGGGCCGGGCGGTGTCGGCCGTCACCGCGGTCGCCCGCGCCAGCAGTTCCTCGCGGCGGGCGTCCTGCCACTCCTGCTCGACGTCCCGGCAGGTACCGATCCACTCGATCACCGTCTCGCCGTCGCGGACCGGTGCGGCGTCGACGGCGAAGTGCCGGTACCCGCCCGCGGCCAGCCGCAGCCGGTAGGTGTGGGTGAAGTGCGGCTGCACCTCACGCAGAGCCCGGCCCCACCGCTCGGTGACGGCGGCCCGGTCGTCGGGGTGGACCGCGGCGATCCATCCGTCGCCCTTGAACTCCTCCCAGCTCTGCCCGGTCACCTTCTCCCAGCCGGGACTGGGCTCGGTGACACCGCCTTCCGGGCCCGTCACCCACACCGTCTCCGACCCGGCCCGCACCAGGCTGCGGTACCGCAGCAGCGCGCGGCGTCGCTCTTCGTACAGGACACGGATCCGTCGTGCGGCGGTCACCTGTTCCGTGGTTTCCATGACGACGGCCAGCACCCCGCGACTCCCGTCGCTCATGGTCGCGCGGGAGACACTGAACGTGAAGTAGCGGGTTCCCTCCCGCGTGGAGTCCGGGAAGTCGAGGCCGATGGGCACGGCCGTGAGCACCTCGGCCCGGCCGGTGGCCAGGACCCGGTCGAAGATGTCGAAGTAGCCGGACTGCTCCAGGTCGGGGAAGGTAAGCCGGAGGGGCCGGCCCAGGGGGCGGTCGCCGAAGGTCTTCCGGTAGACGGCGTTGGTGTAGGCGAGCCGGTGCTCCGCCCCTTGCGTGAACACCACGCCGATCGGAGCGGGATCGAACATCTCCAGCCTCATATGGGCCTCCACCTGCCCGTACTCCGAAGCGAACGTGAGGGGCGACGTGTCCCCAGTACCCCATGCCCGAAGCCCGACGCGCGGCACCGGTCGGCGTTGCCGCCCCGCCCCGGGCCCCGGCGCGGTTCCGTTCGCCTCCGGCGGCGGGACGAAGACCAGGCCCGGCCCGCTCAGGCGGCTCCGACCACGTCCGCCGCTACCCGCCGCCCTGCGCGCCGCGGGGGAGGGGCACTGCTCCGTCAGGAGGTCAGTGGCGGCAGTTCGACCGGGTAGGGCTCGGCGAAGTCCGCCGAACGGCTCACCGCCTCCCACGCGCCCGCCTCGTCCAGCTGGCGGCGGGAGTAGTCGAGCGCCAGGGTCACCGCGTTCACTCCGAGCAGCAGATGGCCAGGAACCTCGCCGCGCCGTACGGTTCGCACGATGATCTCCGCGGCACGCTCCGGGTCGCCCGCACTGCCGGCCGTCCCCTGGCGTACCCGGCGGTTCATGGCGCCGACGGTGGCGTCGTAGGCGTCGGGGACCGGGTGGACGGTCATGGAGGAGCCGGCCCAGTCGGTGGCGAAACCGCTCGGCTCGACGACCATGAACCGCACCCCGAACGGCGCGGTCTCCGCCGCCACCGACCGGGTGAACCCGTCGACGGCGAATTTCGCCGACTGGTACGAGGCGATCCCCGGCGATCCGCCGACCCGCCCGCCCACGGAGGACACCTGCACCACGGTCCCCGACCCCTGACGGCGCAGCACCGGCAGCGCCGCCCTGGTCACGTGGTACACGCCCCAGAAGTTCGTCTCGAACTGGGCGCGGAAGTCCACGTCGTCCGCGGTCTCGGCCGGCGCCACGTTCGCGTAGCCGGCGTTGTTCACCACGACGTCGAGGCGTCCGAAGCGGCCGACCGCGGCGTCGACGGCCGCGCGGGCCGCGTCCGCGCTGGTGACGTCCAGCGGCAGGGCGAGAACCCGCTCCCCGTACGCCTCCAGCTCCGCGGCGAGCGCCTCGGGGCGGCGGGCGGTGGCGACGACGAGGTCACCCGCGTCGAGAACGGCGGTGATCAGGGCGCGCCCGAGCCCGCGGGAGGAGCCGGTGACGAACCAGACCCGCTGCTGCGCGTCGCGCGTGTTGTCTGCACTTTCCCTCATACATTTAGCGAAACACCGTTCTCCAAATAAAGCAACAGCGTTGCGCTACGTGTTTCTATGATGGCCCCATGACGCAGCCAGCCTCCTTCCAGCGGGCCCGCAGCCCGGAAGCCAAACAGGCACGCGAGACAGCGATCCTGGAGGCGGCCCGCACCCTCGGCCGCGCACGCGGCATCCGCGACGTCACCCTCACCGACATCGCCACCGAAGTGGGCATGCACAAATCGGCCCTGCTGCGCTACTTCGAAACCAGGGAACAGATCTTCCTGCAGCTCACCGCCGAGGGCTGGCGCGAATGGTCCGCCACCCTCCGCACCCACCTGCGAACCACTCAGAAAGCCGACCCCGCTGCCGTCGCGGACGCCTTCGCCACCACCCTCGCCGCACGCCCCGTCTTCTGTGACCTCCTCGCCCAGGCCCCCCTCAACCTCGAACGCAACGTCTCACTCGAGGCCGTACGCGACTTCAAACTCGTCACCCTCCACGAAGTCGCCCTCATCGGCGCCGAGTTGAACCGCCTCCTCGGACTCGACGAACAACACGTCCTCGACATGGTCTCCACCGCCACCGGCATGGCCGGCGCCCTGTGGCAGATGGCCAGCCCGGGCCCCCGCCTGCGCGAGCTCTACACCACCGACCCCCGGCTCGGACACGCCGTCGTCGAGGTGGAACCCCGCCTGCGCCGCATACTCACCGCGTTCCTCACCGGAACGAAAGCCTGACCCCCGCTCAAGACCCGTTGGGACAGGCTCAAGAACCACTCGGTCCCCGCACAGGCCGGACCGACCCGCCCACGGGCCACCCCGCCCCACACCCGCGCCCACACCCATAATTACCGAGTGACAACGGCGAGGATCTCAACCCGGGAATCAGACGTACTCACCCTGCTCGGGGAACACCTGAGCAACGCGGAGATCGCCGCACGCCTCTTCATCTCCGTCCGCACCGTCGAATCCCATGTCTCCTCCCTCCTGCGCAAGCTCCAGCTCCCCGACCGCCGCGCCCTCTCCCGCCACGCCACCGCACACGCCCGTCCCCATCCGCCCGCAGCGGCCACCCTGCCCGCCCCGCTGACCGCCTTCGTCGGCCGCGGACGCGAACGCACCGAACTCGCCGGGACCCTGCGCACACACCGCCACGTCACCGCCCTCGGCCCCGGCGGAGTCGGCAAGACCCGCCTCGCCCTCACCACCGCCGAAGACATGACCCGCGAATTCCCCGACGGCGTATGGTTCGTCGACCTCGTCCCCGTCACCGACCCCCACCGTGTGAGCGCCGCCGTCGCCGCAGCCCTCGGAACAGGTGAACAGCCCGGCCACGCCGTCGACGACGCCGTCCTCACCACCCTCTCCGACCACCGGGCCCTGCTCGTGCTCGACAACTGCGAACACCTCCGCGACGGCGTCGCACCCTTCGTCGAACGACTCCTCGCGGCCTGCCCCCACCTGAAGGTCCTGGCCACCAGCCGCGCCCGCCTCATGGTCCCCTTCGAACGCGTCTTCCCCGTGCCGCCCCTGTCCTGCGAGGACGGCGACGAATCCGACGCAGTCGCCCTCTTCATGGACCGAGCCGCAGCAGTCGGCTGGCCCCCCGGCCCCGCCGTCAGCGAAGGCGTCACCGCCCTCTGCCAAGGCCTCGGCGGCATGGCCCTCGCCATCGAACTCGCCGCCGCCCGCTGGCCCACCCTCGGCCTCGACGGCCTCACCACCGGCCTCAACGACCAACTGCGCATCCTCACCGGCGGAGCCCGCGCCGACGACCGCCACCGCTCGGTGCGCGCCGTACTCGACTGGAGCCACGACCTTCTCGAACCGCACGACCGCATCCTCCTGCGCCGCGTCTCCGTCTTCGTCGCCCCCTTCACTGCCGACGCCGCCACCCACACGGCCGCCTTCGCCCCCCTCACCCCCGCCACCATCCCCGACGCATTGGCCCGCCTGGCCGAACAGAGCCTCCTCACCGCCACCCCCACACCCGCCGGCACCCGCTACCACGCCCTGGAAACCATCCGCCAGTACGGCACCGAACAACTCACCACCGCCGCCGAGACCGACACCGTCCACGCCCGCCACCTGACCTGGTGCCTGACCGCCACCACCGCCCTGGCCGCCGACGGCGACCAAGACGACTGGCGCGCCCGCTTCGACACCCTCGCCGACGACGCCCGAGCGGCCCTGACCTGGGCCGCCGGCAAGCCACAACACCGCGAGGACGCCCACCGCCTCGCCCTGATTTTCGCCGGCCTCGCCTTCACCCGGAACCTCCTCGGCGAGGCCCAACAACGCTACGAACAAGCCGCGCGGCTCACCGACGCCACCGCCACCGCCACCGCCGGCGCCGAGGCACTGCGCCAGGCCGCCGCAGTAGCCGGATGCCGCCGGCTCGGCGACGACATCTACCGCCTCCACCGCGCCGCGGCCCAAGCGGCCCACGCAGCAGGCGACCACACCGCCGCCGCCCGCGACCTCGCCACAGCCGCGACAGCCGCCTACCGCTTCTCCACCTCCTTCACCCGCATCCCGCCCGTCACCGAAACCCACGCCCTGCTCGACCAGGCCCGCACCCTCGCCGCCCACGCCCACGCCCACGCCCCCGCGGCCCGGGCGGCCGTGGCCCTCGCCGAAGCCGCCGTCAGCCACGACGCGTTCGGCGCCCTCCAGGCGGACACCGCCAACACCGTCGACGACACGGTCACCAGCGCCGAGCGGGCCGTCCGCCTCGCCCGTCTCACCGGCGACGCCGTCACCGAGTCCGCCGCCCTCGACGCTCTCTCCGGCGCCCACAGCTGGGCCGGCAACACCTTCGCCGCGGCCACCGCGGCCCGCCGCCGCATCGACGTCCTCACCACCGCCCCCCACACCCCCGGCGCCGTCCACGAACACACCGACGCCCTCGCCATGGCCGCCGGCACCGCCCTCGGCACGGGCGACCTCCTCCACGCCCGGCAGTGGAGCGAACGGCTGGCCGGCCACCCGCTCCTCGCCGAGGCCGGCCACCAGGCCACCTCCTGGCTCCTGACCACCAGCGCCCTCGCCGGCCACACAGAAGACGTCCTCACCACCAGCGAACGCTTCCGCGACGCCTGGGAACACGGTGGACGCCCCCGCTCCCTCTCCCTCGGCGCCGCCGCCGCGTCCGTCGCCCTGATCCACGGCCTACGCGGCGACACCGATGCCCGCAACGACTGGCTCACCCTCGCCGAACGTGCCGACACCCCCGTCCAGCACCGCCTGGGCTACGGCGCCGTCTTCGACACCCTCGTCCTGCTGCACCACGGCGACACCGAGGCAGCTCTCGAACGCACCGCCCCCGAACCGCACGAAATATGGAAATGGGTGTGCTGGATCTGGCTCCACTGGTACCTCGCCCTGCGCGCCGAAGCCGCCGCCCTCACCGGCCACCCCGACGCCCGCACTCGCATCACCACCGCCCGCGCCGTCGTCACCGGCAACCCCGTCGCCACCGCCCAACTCGACCGCGCCGAGGCCCTGCTCGACGGGGACCCGGACCGCCTGACAGCCATCGCCGACACCTTCACCCGAGCCGGCTGCCCCTACCAGGCCACCCGCACCCGCCACCTGATCACCAGCCCACCCTGGTGACCACCGCCCGACCGCCTTCACACTCAGGCAGGAACCCGCTCCCGTACGCGGCACACCGTCCGCCCGTGCCAGCGCCGAGCCTCGGCCTCGTCGCGTCAGAGGAAACGACTACATCTGGATCTTCGATTCGTTCACCCGTTGCAGAGCGGTGGCCGCAGGGAAAGCCAGAGCGAGCTGTTCCCGCAGGACGGTAAGAGCCTGCTCCGCCAGAGCCGCCCACATGTCGAAGAAGGCCAGCCGTGGCACCGTACGCACGGCATCCCGAGCGGGGACGGAATCGCCCGCGCCTCGCCCTCGGTGTCTTCAACATTCGTGTGTTCGCCGCAGCGGGGTTCGGCCGTTTCCTGTGGCTCCGGCTCCGCTCAGCGGCTCCCTCCCAGGCGTAGTGCTACGCGCAGCGGGCGTGGCGGTCCTCGCGGCGACCGGCCCTTCGCGACCGGACCGAGCGTCTCTCTCCCGCGCTCACCCGTCGCCGCCGGCGGAGACCTCAGGACGCAGCGGCACACCGTTGGCGCGCAGCACCTCACGCACGTCCAGGATCAGGGGAAAGATCTCGTGGTTGCGGTCCTCGCCCTGTTCGTCCCACGCCCGTTGCTCGGCCTCGACGGCCATGCGGTCCTCGGCGAACACTCGCTCGGTGAAGCGCCTGATGAGCGGCCAGGCGAGGCGCAGGGCGCCCGGGAGCCCGGGCTTCTCGATCATGAGGAGACCGTAGGCGTGACACCGGCGCTGCTCGGCGTCTTCGGGCACGTACGCAGTCCACAGGCGGAAGGCCGGGCGTTCGGCGTTCTCCGGTACCAGGTCGAGTGTCTGGTACGGGTAATCCGTGCGGATCGTCATCACGTCGGAGGAGTCACTCCCCCCGATGCCCTCCCCGGCCAGCAAGCCGGCGCCACGGTTGCGCTTGCCTCCGGCGTGGGTGAACAGATACCTCGCTTCCACCGACTGCTCACCGGTGCGGTACTCCAGCAGCTCGGGGTGGAGTCTGCCGACCACGCCGCGGTGGAGGAACTGGTGGTTCATGTCGAGCAGGTTCTCGTGCATGAACGAGTAGTGGCAGCGCACCGTACGGGAGAATGTCATGGTCCGGTACCTGGGCGAGCCGAACGCCGGCAGTTCGGGCAGCGGGGTGACCGCCGCCTTCTGCGGGTCGCCGGGAAAGACGAAAACCAGGCCGTAGGCCTCACGGAGGGGGTAGCCGCGCACGCCGCGCGGCGGCCGGGCGTCGCCCTTGGACATGTACGGGATCTGTGAGATGCGGCCGTCGCCGCGATAGGCCCAGGCGTGATAGCAGCACCGAAGGAGCTCGCCCTCCACGACCCCCATGCTCAGCGGCACCTGGCGGTGGGCACACCGGTCCTCCAGGGCGTGGACGGCGCCCCTCCGCCCTCGGTAGAGGGCGATCCGCTCGCCGGCGAATGAGGTGGCGATCACCTGGCCCCTGCGGACCTTCCCGGACCGTGCGACCGGGTACCAGAAGTCCGGGTTCAGCCCGACCCGCCTCAAGTCCGCGAAGCCAGGGCTCCGCTCGCCACGATGCTCGGGCCGACCCCTCCCGTACGCGTCGGAGATGGCCTCGGTCATATCTCTCCCTTGGAGGTGGGGCAGCACGCCCCATAGTGGCGGCCGCCCCACGCCACGCCACTCAGTCGCGTGCGAACGGGGTAGTGAAGACCCCGGTGGTCTCGACATGAGCATCGTGCATTCCCTGCGCCGGCCAGCGGCTGCCGCCGGGGCCGCACATCGGGTGGCGCGTCCCGGCGACGCGTTCGACGAAGTTGTCCGACGAGACCGATCTCCGGGTGGTTGGCTCGCGGGGCGCACGAGGCCACGCCGACTGCTCCGGTCGAGGGCGGCGCCGGCTCATGATCGCGTATGCCGTGGGCCTCTCGGCGCTGGCACCGACGGCGGTGTGGCTGACCATGGTGATCACTCCGCCGGGGCCGGTGGTTGCAGCGGGCCAAACGGGCAAGGTCGGCGACGGCTCGGTTCCTCCCGTTGGCGTGCGGCGGGTTGGTTCCTGGGCTCAGGGAAGGACAAGAGGGACGTTCCCGTCGACGACGCCGTGGTGGCTTCACGAAGTGGCTGCGCCTACCCCGGTCTGAGGTCCCTGCGTGTTCACGGCCCTGCTCCACGACTTGCACCGAGACCTTGCCTTCCTGCCCCGGCACGGCCGGCGCCGGGCCCCGCGAGAGGGCCGCCGAGGTGGCCCAGGAGCTGGCGGTGGTCCTTATGGACGACGACGTGGTGGCGTGCGAACGCGCGCTGGACGGACCGGTCCGCCATGCCCGGCTCGACCGTACTGCGGTGTGCCGGGCGCTCGAACCGGTCATGCACAGGGAACCGGGCATGCCAGGAGGATGTCTCTCCCGGAACCCTGTTGCAGGGTTTCCGTCTGAAGCATGCTGTCTGCGAAGTCTGCGACCCGGGGCTGTCCCCCATCTGGCCGAGGGTCCTCGTCCTCTGGGCGGCATCCCTCTAACGTGGGCGCCAACCGCCGAAGGGAGGCGCCATGTCGGACGATCCGACGGGCCCGTTGGGTATGGCAATGCGGGAGGTCACGTTCCCGGACCAGTCCCGCGGGATCCTCTTGGTGCGCGCCGGGACACCGCAGGAGGAGGCCGAGGCAATGGCCGCCCGTATGTGGGCCAAGATGCCGAAAGGCTGACCTGCCTGACGTCCTCCACGCACCTTCTTGAGCTGTCGGCCATGGACCGGAACCAATCGCCGGCGGAGTACGCGCGGCAGCGGTCCCCGCGACGGGGTCCAGGCGCCTGGAGGATTTGTCCGGCCGATCATCGATGGACCTCTTCTTCCCCCCGGCAGTCCCGGGCCAGGCAGCCCTCCCTGTCGACGGCTCCGGGTCCTGACGGTCACTCCGATGTCCGCTGAGGAGAGACCTGCCTCAGGCGTCGGCGAGGAGGGGATCGTACGCGGTGTTGGTACGGCGGCCCGACATGAAGGAGAGGAAGTCGCCCACGAAGGCGCTTTGGCTGTAGGCGCCGTCGGTGGTGGTGAGGTCGCGGTGGAAGGCGGTACGGAAAAGGGTCCGGTACTCGTCGGCGTCGATGGTTCCGTTGCCGTCCTTGTCGGTGACGTCGAAGAGAACCTCGGCGACACGGATGAGCGCGGGTCCGGCGAGGGAGGGGACGGCGGTGGCGTACTCCTCGGCGCTGACGCGGCCGTCGTCGTCCGTGTCCAGGGCCGCCTGCAGCTCGCGCCACCAGGCGGCAAAGGCGTCGTAGAGCCGGGTCTCCTCCGGTTCGTCCAGATCGAGGCGGGTGCAGAGTTCACGGGCCATGGCGGCGAGGTCGGGCCAGTCGAGATGGCCGTCGCCGGTCTGGTCCAGCACCTCGCGGAAGAACTCCTCCGCCGAACGCCGACTCTCTCCCGTTCCCGCTGAGGGCGCGGGATCCGGGTGGGGGCCGCCGCTCAGGGGTGCGAGGAGGCGGAGCAGAGCCGACGCCCGTTTCATGCGGGCGGCCAGGGCGGCCACGGTCCGTGCCCGGGGATCGTCGCTGTCGGGCGACAGGGAGAGGGCCTCGATGATGCTTTCGGCGTTGACCCAGCCCTCGGGCAGGAAACGGGCGATTCCGGCAGCGCAGTAGGCGCCCTGCATGAGCGTGGAGGCACCGGGCATCTCCGGCAGACCCGCCCGACGCCGGTACGACTCGGGAAGCGAGGCGACGGTGATCGCGCCCAGCAGCGGACCGACGACCGCCCGGCCGGCCGCCCACAGCGTCGGTGCCCCGTCCAGCAACGCCGGGGCAGGCAGATGGTCGAAGAGCCGGTAGAGGATGACGCGGGCCGCCTCGGTGTTCTCCAGTTCCTCCTCGACCACCCGGTCGAAGTACCGCCAGAAGTCGTCCAGTTCCTCAGGGAGTTCCGAGGCGTCGCCGTCGAGGGCGGCGAGGAACGATCGGTACTCGGCGTACATCCGCTCCATGGTGTCCTGGTCGAGCGGCTGACCGCTGAGCCGGCACATGGTGACGGCGCTCTCGAAAAGAGTGGCGACCACCCAGGCCCGGGTCGCCCGGTCCATCGCGTCGTAGGCGCGGCCGCGGGAATCGGAGCCGCTCATGCGGGAGTGCAGCCTGTTGAGCCGGGCGGCTTCCCGCTCCCGTGCCGCGGGGTCGGCGCCGAACATGCGCCGCATACTCAGGAAGGTGTTGCGCAGCCGGCGCCAGG
This sequence comes from Streptomyces sp. CNH189, assembly GCF_000527195.1. NCBI lineage: Bacteria > Bacillati > Actinomycetota > Actinomycetes > Kitasatosporales > Streptomycetaceae > Streptomyces > Streptomyces sp. CNH189. The sequence continues at coordinate 97,121 of NZ_AZUS01000025.1, read as the reverse complement.
GGTGGGCGACGAACGTGGAGTTGTCGACGAGGGCGGCACCGATCTGCGGGTGCGCGGCCTCCAACACGGTGGCACGAATGATCGCCAGCGCCCAGCGCGGGTCGTCGAAGAAGCCACTGAACCGTGATTCCGGGCCGAACAGGGGCCTCTCGTCGGCCGTTCCCGTGGTGGTCATGAGGGCTCTCCCATCGTGCGGGGCGGCACGCCGCCGAAACGGCGATCGCGGCGCCGGTAGGTGTGCAGGCAGGCGAGAAAGTCGGGAGCTCGGAAGTCGGGCCAGAGCACCTCGGGGAAAACCCACTCGGCGTAGGCGACCTGCCAGAGCATGAAGTTGGAGATGCGCTGCTCGCCGGAGGTACGGATGACCAGGTCGACGTCGGGGGTGTCGGGGAACGGCAGGTGGTCAGCGAAGAGCCGTTCGGTGACCTCGTCCGCCGGTGTCTTGTTGCGGATCAGCGACCTGGCGGCCTCCACGATGTCCCGGCGCCCGCCATGGTCGAAGGCCACGGTCAGCGTCATCCCCCGGTTGTCGGCGGTCAGCGTCGCCAGGTCCTCGAAATCCCGGGCCAGCTCACGGGGGATACGCGAATCGGCGACTCCGAGGAAACGGCAGCGGATGCCCCGGGCCAGCAGCAACGGCGCATGCTTGCGCACGACCCGGCGGACCAGACCCATCAGGAAGTCGACCTCGGCGCCAGGACGCTTCCAGTTCTCGGTGGAGAAGGCATACAAGCTGAGCCACTCCACGCCGGCTGCCCGGGCCGCCTCGATGATGTCGATGACAGTGGTCTCAGCAGCTCGGTGCCCCGCCGTACGGGGAAGCGAACGCCGCTGCGCCCAGCGCCCGTTGCCGTCCATCACACAAGCCACGTGCCGCGGCACCGTACGGGCCGCCCCCTCGCCTTGTTGCTGCCCATCGGGGCCGCCACCGGACCGTCGCCCACCCGACCCGTCCCCCGTCGCCGCCCGCGCGCGCGGAACACCGCAATCCCTCGTGGCCTGCCCCGCCCCATCCGACACGGCGCGCTCGGCCATACCGCGTTCGGTCACACCCACCCCGTCTCACCAGGCGCCCCATTCACGCCCCACCGGCGCCTTCACTCCTGGAGTCTGACAGCGCGAAGGGCTGCCTGACCGGCCAAGCGGGGTACCGTCACCCTTGGCTCCTTTGTCCGATTTCCACCGCGGCAACGCCGCCGCCATCCACGACGCTCTTGTCGTCCTCGGCCGAGCCGGCGCCCCGGTATGACGCCGATACCTACGCCTGGGTCACAGCGCAGCGCACAAGCGCATGCTCGCCGAGCAAGTCGAGTCCGACGACACCGCACCAGCCCGGGGACTTGAAAGCTGGGCCGGGTGAGTCAAGACCTCGCGGTGTGCGTCACTGGCCTAGTTGCTCCTCACCGTCACGGCCGGCTTCGGTCGCGGCTCAGTCGTCGGCGATCATCCGGCCAACGACGTGTTGGCCGAGGAGGCAGTCAGCTTGCGGGCGGCCCGCATTCGCCGTGGCCCGTCGGGGGTACCTGTGGGCTGTGCCGACGACGTCACAGCGGCGGACGGGCGGATCGACAGCCTCACCCAGCTCACCGGGACCGTCCGCGCCTGACCGACGTGAAACGCCCCCGGCAGCCGGGCGGTTGTTGGGAGCGGCGCGCGCTGGCTGAAGACGCGAGTGCCGTTCGGATGGGTTGACATCGGGTGAACTCGGCTGCGCCGGAAGGGGCAGTCGGTATGCCTGCGGTTTCATGACGGCAGGACAGCGTGGCGCAAGCGCGCTCAGGAAGCCTGACGCGCGGTTGGCCCTTCTAGTGCCCATGGGGAGCTGCCGAGGGGCTTCGCCCCGTGGCCGACGGTGTTCTGGTGTCTCGCCTGGTGGCATGACGACGGCACCGTCGAGCGCAACCACGACGCTACGCGCGGCAAGGTCCGTGAAGCTGACGACCGCGACGTGGAGCCGAGCGCGGGCTCTGATCGACTCGCAGTTCGTCCGCACGGCCGACAGTCCCTGAGGCCGCCAGAGGCCCTGACGCGGGCGAGAAGGTGAAGGGCCGTAAGAGGTTCATCTTCACCGACACCCTGGGCCTGCTCCCGACCGTCCACGTCGTCGCGGCGGACATCCAGGACCGCGACGGTGCAAAGCCTTCGCTGTGGACCAGGCTCGACCCTCCCGGCGTCAAGAAGGTCTGGGCCAGGCCGGCCAGCGTTTTGCCGGCCGCCTGGTCGAGTGGGCCCGCAAAGATCCTCGGCCGTGACCGGGAGAGCGCCGAAAGGACGTTGAGCAGCGCGGCTTCCAGTTCCTGCCCAAGCGGTGGGCAGTAGAGCGCACGTTCTCGTGGCTTACCGCTCACCGGCGCCTGGCCGGGGACTACGAGGCCGATCCGGCCCCGCTCCGAGACGATGGTTCAATTGGCCATGATGCGTGTCAGGGTCCGTCGGCTCGCCCGGGGCCGTGCTGTGAGGCCGTCCTGGCCCGCGACCGCTCGTGCGACGCTTCTCGTGGAACAGTCTGTCGGCCGCTCGACGGGGTAGCTGCCGTCCGCGAGCTACAGGTACAGAAACCTGTCCACCTCGCGTTTCAGGGCGGGCGGTGCGTCGGCCAACGCTGCCACGATCAGGCGGACATCCTGCTTGAGTTCGGGGGACTTGCTCCAGGCCTCCGCACTCCTGGTGAGCACGGCAGCCAGCAGGTCGCCCTCGTACATGTCGCCTTCCGCCAGTGGGTCGGTCCGGAGGACTTCCACTGCCAGGGACAGGAGATAGGCAAGGCCTACGTCTTGCCTGATCAGTAGCCGCATGTCCTCGACCGTCAGGTCACCGACCGGTTTACGGCGAAGCTCACGCACGGTCGCCATCAGCCGGGTTTCACCGTCCGAGGGGGTCGGCCAGCGGTCGCGCTCAAGCTCCTCGAGGGAGCGGTCACGGTTCATGAGTGGAGTCACCAACCGAGCATCACATGTCAAACCTGGAGCAGGGTCTAATACTCCAGCCGTAGTTCGCGATCATGACGAGTCGCTGCTTATGTCCCGTAGACGACATCCGAGCCACCACTGGCCTCGATCAGCCAGGTCAGAGAGCCGCTGCCGAAGGGCCAGCCCGTGGTGGCCACCTGCGCCCAGCCGCCCGACTCGTCGGTTCCTGCCTGCCACCACCACCAGCTGCGATCCTCTCCCATTCCTTCTTCGGTCGGGTCGAAGTAGTACAACCATCCTGAGAGCGTCCACGGTCCCTGGTCGACGGCCGCTTTCTCCTCTGGCGTCATCGTGCGCCATTGACGCAGCCATGCCTCCATGTCGAGGGGCTCGCCATGTTCCGGTTCCGTGCGCTCGGGTGCGCACCGCTGGATGAACCAGTTCGGCAGCAGTTGCGGCCAAAGTTCATCTGCCGGCCAGTCATCCATGCGGGAGACCACGCACGTCAGCACCGCACGCGCGTTGTCGATGACCTGGGCCGGGTCCTGGGCAGTGAACCGGAGGCGCACGAGAAACGGCCGGAGCTCGTCGTCATCCTCGACGCTCGGTCCAGATCGAAGTCGCCGCAGCTCGCCTGTCATGATTTCCACGGTAAGGAAGTATGCACCGGCGCCGACCTCGCGACAGCTCGATATCGCCCCTGCTCAGGGGAGCAGGTCCGCTCCATCGGGCGTCAGCTCCAGATGACCCACCGCACCGTCAAGAGCCTCGCCGACGCGGCGAAGCCGGAAGACCTCTTCCGCGGCCAGTGGCAGCACAACCGGACCTCCGTCCTCGACGAGTACAAGCCCTACCTGGACGAACGCTGGGACGAGGGCTTCACCAACACCTGGAAGCTCTGGGAGGAGATCGTTCCCGTGGGCTATCGAGGCAGCTACGGCCGGGTCAGCGCCTACCTGCGAGAAAAGCGCACCTCGCCACGGCCCGTCACCGCGCAACCGCCGGCACCCCGCGTGGTGACGAGTTGGATCCTCAGCCGACCTGAGACTCCGACCGAGATCGAACAGCTCCGACTCAAGGCTGTCCTTGCCAACCGCCCCGAACTCGACGCCCTGACCGGTCACGTCCGGTCCTTCGTCCGCATGCTCACCGAACGCCAGGGTGAACGACTCCCGCAGTGGCCTGACGCTCTCCGTCAGGACGGCCTGCCCAGCCTCCACACTCTCGCGGCCGGCATCGCCCGGGACCGCGACGCCGTCATCGCCGGCCTGACGCTGCCCTGGACACCTGGGATACCGGTCCCTTCGCCAACGACACAGCCGCGGACCTCGCCAACGCACTCGACGAAGCCGAGCCCGAGGCACGTGAAGCTCTGATCCGAGGCGTTCTCGGACGGACTATCGACGCAACCGGCTACCTCGCGGAGGCGGAAGAGGCGGTGGCGGCCGCCGCTTTGATCGCGGCGCAATGCCCGGGAGGCGATCCCGTCGACATGTCCTACGGCCCGGAAACACCGATGCCCGTGTTCCCCTCCGACCTTCGGGCACTCGCCGACGAAGCCCTCGCCCGCATCGTCGGCGACGAGGATGGGCGGCCTCAAACTGGGTCGACCCGGAGGACTGGAAACAGTGGCGAGCCATACTGACGCGCCTTCGCGCAGTGCTTGCCCCGCCACCCCCTTCCATTGCGCGGAACCAGACGCTTCGACAGATCAGCACTCACGGCAGGCATCATGACGCTCGAACATCAAGGATCAAGTCACGGGGACAGCCTTCTATGCCTCTACTGATGCGGCCGATCTGGCGGCCTGCTCGATCTTTGCGCAGTAGGCGGTGCGGGCGTCTTCATCGATCCGCATCTCGTGTTCGGGGCGCATCCCGGTTCGGCCGTCCACGCCTTCGCGCAGGATGTCGGCGTGCCCGGCATGCCGGTTGGTCTCGCCGAGGACGTGGACCAGGATGGCGAACAGGTTCGTGTCGGAATAGGGCACCGGCCACCACGGCACGTGGCCCGGGGCATCGAGGGCAAGCTCGTCGATGGTCGCGTCTGAGTGTTCCCACGTGCGCCGGTAGGACTCGATGATCTGATCGCGCGCCTCGTCCTCAGCCGCCCACAGATCGCTGCCATCGGAGTCCTGCCACCTGCACAGCGGTTCCGGAGACGGGCGGTCGAAGACCTCACCGAAGTACCTGGCCTCGACCGTGGCCACGTGCTTGACCAGACCGAGGAGGTTGGTCCCGGTCGCCGTCAGAGGCCGGCGCGCGTCGTACTCGGACAAGCCATCGAGCTTCCACAGCAGCGCCTTACGGTCCCGTCGCAGTCGCCCGTGCAGGGTGCTCTTCGCGAATTCATCGATCATGCGGCATGAGCCTGCCATGGGCTACTCGTGGCCTCAAGATCCGTACGTGGATCGCGACGACCGGCAGTGCTGAAGCCCGGCCATGGCCACCGCCCCGAGCTACTGAAGAAGCTCGCGAAGCTTGCCACGTGAGACAGCCTCTGAATGCGCAGTCGGAGAGCCGGACGGAAACGCAACCGGACAAGCGCTGTGACACTCGTGAACCGATGGCGACCGAGCCGCACGTGCCCGTCCTGTCCCGCGCCGGGGCGATCCTTTGCCGAGTGGTTACGGCGCGGCGGTGATCGTCAGAGACACAAGCGACCGGCTCTGCATGTGCCGTCGTTGTGAGATCAGCTACGCCTCTGCATGCGCCGGAGCACGCCTTGGCCGGGGCAAAGAGCATGCCGGTGACGTGCGTCTGGTGCCGGGGGCGCAGGACGCGAAGCCCTGCACACCGGCTCATGCCCGGCTCGGCCGGTGGCCGCACCCGGGCGTGGGCCCGGCCTGTCCGGATCTTCCGGCGGATTCACCCCGCTAGCGTGGATCTGCACCGGGACCTGTCCCTCCGACGGCCTCCTTGGAGGCGAGGAGCACGAGGACGTCGGTGTCGAGCTGATGGCGGAAGTCCTCTTCGGCCGTCTCCTCAAGAGGGCCGAAGGCGTGGACGCCCGCGTTGTGGACCAGGATGTCCGCCGGGCCGAAGGTGCGCACCGCCTCGTCGAACAGCGTCCGCAAGCCGGACTCCTTGATGACGTCCGCAGGCAGGGCGAGTGTCCTTGTCCCGCGTCTTCGATGCCGGCCACGCTGCGGTGCCTTCTTCCCCGTCGCCAGGGTAGTGGCTCACGACGACCGCTGATCGGCCGCCAGGCTCTTCGCGAAAGCGGCACCGGTGCGCGAGGTGGGAGGCGTCGGGCAGGTAATGCCGCACGGCCTGTGCCGGCCGGGAAACCGTAGGCGCGGCCTCACCACTGGCAACGACACCGTTAGTCGCTTATGAGAAGTAAGCAGCTAACGGGTGCTTTGGCGAATGAGGGAGGGCGGGGCCAGTGTGGACGCAGGCTCCTCGCGAGTCGCCCGATCCGATCATCCGTACAGACCTGGAAGTACACACACCATGGCAACCCTGCTGCACATCGACTCTTCCCTGAACCCCGGCACCACCTCGAAGTCCCGCACCGTGGCGATGAGGTTCCGCGACGCGTGGCGGGAGCAGCACCCCGACGGAGAGGTCATCCACCGTGACCTCGCCGCGGAGCCCTTGCCGCACCTGGACCAGCACGCCTTCTCCGCGGCGTTCGTGGACGCGAAGGCACGTACCGCGGAGCAGGCCACGGCGATGGCCCGCCGAGTACAGCTGATCGAGGAGCTCGAGCGGGCCGATGCGGTGCTCCTGGGCGCACCGATGTACAACTTCACGATTCCTTCGACCCTCAAGGCGTGGATCGACCACGTCCTCATGGTCGGACGCACGACCGGAGACACCTCCAGCGTCAAGGGCCTCCCGGTGACCGTGATCGCCAGCCGCGGCGGGTCGTATGCGCCGGGCACGCCCAGGGAAGCGTCGGAGTACGTGCAGAACTACCTGCGGTCCATCCTCAACGAGTACATGGGCCTCGAACTGGACTTCATCGTCCCGGAACTCACGGCCGCGCACGCCAACCCGGACATGGCCGAACTCATCCCGCTGGCCGAGAAGTCCTGGGCACGCGCCCTGGACGATGCCGTCCTCAAGGGCAAGGAAACCGCCCGGCGCGTCACCGCCGCCTGACGCCTTCCGCCGCACACCGTGCCGCTGCCCTCGACCCGAGCGAGCGGCACATGCTCGCCCGGCCGCTGTCGGCGGCTGGGCGACCACCGCGGCGGCCCCGAACACGAGCATCCCCGGCCCCTCCGAGTGACCGGACGGCGAGCTCCGGCACACGCGCCGCTCAACTCCGCCGGCCGGCACGATCCCGGCTGGCACCCACCACACCCCGAAATCTTCCTCACATGGCCACGCTGCTGCACATCGACTCGTCCGTGTCCGCCCGCGATACGTCCGTCTCGCGCGGGGTGACGCAGACGTTCCGCCGCACCTGGGCGGCTCACCACCCCGACGGCACGGTGATCTACCGGGATCTGGCTGCGGATCCCGTCGCGCACATCACCGCCGATGCCTACGCCGCCGGTCTCGCCGACCCGCGCACCCATACCGCCGAACAGGCCGCGGCCTTCGCCCTCCGCCGGCGTCTCATCGAGGAACTGGAACAGGCCGACGCGATCCTCATCGACGCGCCGATGCACACCTACACGATTCCCTCCACCCTCAAGGCGTGGCTGGACAACGTGATCCTCCCCGGCCACACGGCTGCGGAAGACTCCACGTTCGCCGGTACACCGACCACCGTCGTCACAAGCCGGGACCTGTCCTACGCGCCCTACACGGCCGAAGAGGGGCACGACTTCGTGCAGAACTACCTCATCGCGGTCCTCGCTCACACGCTGCGCCTGGATGTCGGTTTCATCGTCGCGGAGTTCACTCGTGCCCCCCGGGATCCGGCGCTGGCCGCGCTCCTGCCGCTCTTCGAATGGTCCCGGGACCGCGCACACCTGGAGGCGGCAGCCAGGGCCCTGGCCGCGGCCCGGTACCGGGCGGCCTGAACCCGCGCCCTTGGCCGGCGCGCCTGTCGGGCGGCGACGGCCGTTCGATCGACCGGAGGACGGCGCGTACACCGGCAGCCCTAGGCGGCGCCCAAGGTGTGCGTCCGGTCGTCCCCCAGACGGTTGGGTGCGGGCCGGCGGGAGAACCGCCCCTCCGGGCTGTGCCCGATGCCGGGGGAGGACGCCAGGACGGTGTCGCGCGGATCGTCCAGCGTGGTGGTGGAGCACTGACCTCAACGAGCAGCCGCAGGGGCTGACCGCGGAAGGAGCCGTCCGCACCGACGATGAAGTGCTCGGAGCGGTGGCTCGGGACGCCGTGGATCTACTGGGCGGAGCCGGCTTGGCTCGCGTGAAGGATGCCTGAACGAGGATCGCACCCGTCTCTTCGTGGACCTGTCGCGGTCCGCCAACCGGCGCTGGTGCGGCATGTCCGAGTGCGGTAACCGACACAAAGTGGCCAACTACCGGAAGCGGCAGCGACAGCCGCGCTGACGACTTCCGGGCGCGGTCAAGTGAGGTCCCTGCCTTACGCGGCGGGCGAGCCCGCCCACACCGTCATCTGGGGGTGTCGACGACGACCGGCTACGTCGCACTCGATGGTGCGATGTCGCCTCGTGCAGGTCAGCCGCTGGTCCCGCAGTCTGGACTCAGGGTCGTGTTGCAAGGGACTACCCGAAGGTTTGACCGACGCGCTCGGCGGAAGAACGCTCCACCGCGTCTAGAAACTGGTGTCGGCGGTGGGCGTAGGCGAAGTCGGGGACCGTGTGCGTTCCGTCCCTCAAGTCCTTGGCCAGGTTCGTGTACAGCGCGGCAACATTACGGCTGGGCCCGACGAGGTCGACGGGTACGTCGCTCGCGTATTCAGCCGGGACTTCAAGGGGGGACACGCTCGTGTCCGCCGCAAAGCCGGCCTCCACGGCGACGTCGGTCACCTGAAGATTTCCCCATGGCGCGGTGACTACGACGTCTCCGTCGGTCCCGTTGATCTCCCAACGGAAGTTGTCACCGCGGGAGGTACCCCCGCGGTAGAACACGGAAGCCGCAGCGCCGCCTTCGAGCGTGCCGATGACGGAGATCTGGTCCGGGGCGGTTACCGGAAGGAGTTTGCCGCCGTCGTCGGTCACAGTGACTTCCTTGCGCCCCACGACGAGGTTGGCTGACAGATGTTCGAACTCCCCGAGCGTGACGTTGAGCGCGTCGATGGCGTGAAGGGCGGCACCGGTTAGCGGCGTGGCGCCTTGCGTGTTGTCGAACCAGTAGGCGTGGTCCTTGGTGGTCTGCGGTCCCCACACCATGCCGGAGGCCACCATAGTGGTGCCGATGACTCGTCCGATTCGCTCCTGCTCGATGATCTGTCGCACGTAACGCAGCCCGGGGTGGTAGCGCCCCTGGAGACCGATGACGGTGCGGACACCAGCGGCTTCGGCACGCTGTGTGAGCTCGGTGGCCTCAGCCAGATTCAGCGCCAGGGGCCATTCTGCGTAGACGGTCTTGCCGGCCTCGATGACCGCCGAGATGAGTTCGCGGTGATAGGGAACCTTCACCGCTACAACGACGACATCGACTCCTGGGTGCGCCAGGAGGTCGGCGTCATTGTCGTAGGCGCCCTGCACCCCGAACTCCTTTGCCGCTGCCTGTGCGGATTCCAGACGTGAGGTGCTGACGGCCCGCAGCTCGTAGTTGGGCAGCGCCTTGAGAGCGGGGACATGGCTGATGGAGGCCCAGCCTCCTTGACTGCCGCCGATGATGCCGACGCCGATGGTGCTCACTGTGTTGCCTCCTGGGCTGACGACTCATGACGAGCCGGGGGCTGGCGACCACTTGGCCGATGTGTTGGGCGGGGCCCGATTCGGGACGGGAGCCACTCGGAAGAGGGCCAGGAGACTGCTGGCGATGTACCAGCGACCGTTCATCCAGGTGTGCGCGTCGTCATACTCGCCGTAACCGTGAAAGCCCTCTTGTGATGAGAGCCAGGTGTCCGAACTCACCGGGCAGCCGCAACTATCGGAGCCCGTCCAGGACGCGGACGGTAACCACGGCGTAAGCGATGTGCGGGATCATGTCCGAGACCCACCCCGCTGGACCCCATGTGCGGGGATCGGTCACCCCTAGAACAGTCATCGGACCATTCGTGCCGATCAGTGCTCCCACGGTGGCGACCACGTACTGGCGCCGCAGAGACGGCCGCCAACCAGCGGCACGTGCGGCGCCCAGCACGGCTCCCATTCCCAAACCAGCGGCGAATCCCGTCATCGGAGCAAGCCCCGCGATCCGATCGTTGAGACGCTCGCCCGTACCCGGGATGCGGATGTGAAGTCTTTCCGTCAATTTGCGCAGAGTGTCTTCCGGTGTGGTGCTGGCCGGCCTGGCTCGAACCGCCATGTCGGCGTAACTGACCATGTTGAGCGCGGTCGTGCCCGCCGCTCCCGCCGCGGCGCCACGCAATAGCGAACTCGTCAGGTTCATGGCTCCTCCGCAGGTATGCCGTGCAAAGATGTCGGTGCAGACACGTGGTTGGCGCCACATGCCCAGCGTCTCACTTGACCGGGCGTAGTGCAGCGTGGACTGAAGCTGACTGCCTGCGTCCGCGGGGTATGGCCGTGCATGCCGGAAGCCTGGAGACATGTGTCCCAGGCGTCGGGACACTGGTGCGCCTGGGACTGCCTGCCCGCACCGTGGGGACGGCTGATCAGCTGGAGTGACAGTGCGGACGATGCGGTCCGTTGTGCCGCCCGCAGGCAGCACGGGCTGCCGGCATGGTGAGGGCGCGGACCCGGTCCGCAAAGGCCGACCGCGGAGCCTGCCCGAGGCCGCTAGCTGAGCAAACTCGTCGGCATCTCGTATGTCACGTATCGTGAGATGTAGCTGCGCTCGCACTGGACGAGGTCTTGGGGATGGGCATTCCATCGGAAGCTTCCCTCGCGCGTCGGCCCGCTGGGGACAACAACGCTCACAAGATGGCGACCTTCCTGCTGGACGGTAACGGCACGATCACCGCGTGGAGCGATGAGGCAGGTCGCCTGCTCGGGTACAGCGAAACGGAGGTCGTCGGCCGGCCCGCTTCGGAGGTGTGGCCACGTTTGTTCTCACCCGTCCCGGATGAGCCAGCCGCTCCCGGTGCAACAGACAGCACCTCCTGCCGTCGCGCGACCGCCGTCCACCAGCCCGGACGCGGCGATAGCAGCCTTGATGTCGTCCTCTTCACCGCCCCCGGTCCGGACGGAGAAGGCACCCTTGTTCTGGTCTTGCCCACGCGGCTCCTGGCCGACGAGGAGGACCAGGCCCTTCTGGACGCGGTGTTCACCCACTCACCGATCGGCATAGCCGTTTACGACACTCAGTTGCGCTTCCTGCGTATCAACGATGCTCTTGCTCATTTGTACGGGATTTCTGAAGCGCAGGCTGTCGGCCGGCGCATCGCCGAAGCACTCCCCGATGCGGACACCACAGCCGTCGAAGGCCGGCTGCGCAAGGTGATCGACACTGGTCTGCCGGTGTGGAACGCCTCTGGTCAGGGAATATCGTCCACTGACTCCGGTGGCGGCGGCCCCGGCGACGCACTCACCATCCCTCTCACCCTGCCGGATGGCCGTCTTATGGGAGTGGCTGATGTGTTCACCGGGGTGACCAGCCGCTACACCAGTGAGCAATCCGCCTTCCTCAGGAAGGCCATCGCCTGTGTCGGCACCACGTTGGACGTGACGCGTACCGCAGAAGAGCTGGCCGACCTCCTCGTCCCCTGCTTCGCCGACATCGTCGTGATTGATCTACTCGAGGGTGTCGTACGAGGCGAAGAACCCCGGCATCACGGCACCGATGGCATCTCCCTGCAACGCACCGTCCGTAAGGCCTACCGGCCCGCACTCGTTGACGCCGTACAGCAGTTGGGCGACAGACAGCATTTCCCCACTGACGCGCCACAGTGCCAGACGTTCACTGACGGTCAAGTGAGGCTCATCGAGGTCCTCGACCCACAAGTCGGATGGATGCGTGATTCTCCGCTCCGCACCCTGCTTCAGTCCGGCGCACATTCCTTGATCGTCGCCCCGCTGCGTGCCCGGGGCGTTTCCCTGGGCTTGGTGCAGCTGTATCGAGCGGAGGGCGAGCGCCCCTTCCGACCCGAGGATGTCGTCTTCACCGGAGAGGTCGCCGCCCACGCCGCTCTCAACATCGAAAAGGCCCGCTGCTTCAGCGGGGAGCACAGCGCCCTGGTCACGCTTCACGAGAGCATGTTGCCCCGTCTCGTTCCGGACCAGAGTGCCGTGCAAGTCTCCCACCATTACCAGCCCGCGCTGAGGAGCGCCGGTATGAGCGGCGAATGGTTCGACGTGATTCCGCTAGCCGGCTCCCGCGTCGCCCTCGTCGTCGGCGGCGTACCGGGGGCGGGCTTCCGAGCGGCCGCGTCCGTGGGACAAATATGCGCGACGGTTCGCACGTTGGCCCAGTTGGACCTGAGCCCTGAAGAACTACTGGCCGGGTTGGACGGCATGGTTCCGCGCCTCGCCGAACGAGAGCACAGCGCCGGATCCACAGCCTTCGCAGAGTCACTGGTCGGTGCAACGTGCCTGTACGCGTTGTACGACCCCGTTTCCCGGCATTGCGTCATGGCGAGCGCCGGCCACCCACCGCCAATCATCGCCGAGCCGACCGGGCAGGTATGGTTCCCCAGCGTGCCGACCCACGGTCCGCTCGGCCTGGGTGAGCCCGTCTTCGAATCACTGGAACTCGACCTCGTGGAAGGCAGCACTCTGGCGCTTTACACCGAGGGACTGCTCCAAGCCTGGAATGCGGACGATGCGCTGGCCGACCGGCTCCGTTTGCTCCTTGCCGACGGGAGCCGTCCCTTCGACGCGTCCAGCAGTACGGTCGCCGATGTCCTTGCACCTCACCTGAGCGCCGAAGACGGCTTGGCACTGCTGTTCGCCCGAACGCGATGGCTCGACCCCAGGCACGTTGCGACCTGGGACATACCGCACGACGGCAGCACAGTGGCGACCACCCGCTCGCTTGTGCTCAGACAACTCGATTCGTGGGGTCTTGCGCACCTGGCCTTCAGTACCGAGCTCATCGTCAGTGAACTCGTCACCAACAGCATTCGCTATGGGCGGGAGCCGATTGAACTGCGGTTGATTCACGATCGTGCACTGACGTGTGAGGTGAGCGACGCCAGCAGCACCTCTCCACACATCCGCCGTGCCGCCGTCACCGACGAAGGGGGACGCGGACTCTTCCTCGTGGCGCAGCTCTCGCACCGGTGGGGCACCCGCTACAGCACCACCGGCAAAACGATCTATGCGGAGCAACTCCTTGAGCCGCAAGACGACGGTCTTCATTGAGCGAGTGCCGAGGAAGCGCTACAGCGCACAGGGCAGGGTCCCCCCACCACCCCTGTCCAACCGGCGGCCCGCCTCACGTTTGCCGCCCGGTGATCCTGCTGACTGCTTCCGACAGCGGGACTGTAAATCGGTTCGGTGCAGGAGGCGTTCGGGACCAGCCCAGTTGGCGGTCGTCAGCCGCCGTTGTCGGCCTCGCCGACTACCAGGTCGAGGACACGGATGCCGGTCAGGTCGATCTCGGCCGCCGGATGCAGTCGAGGCTGAGGACCCGGTGGTCGAGACGCCGCCCGGCGACCGGTGCGCCCGTAAGCCGAGCATCGGGCTTGCCCGGCGGGTCGGCTGATGGTCAACCACCAGCCGACCCGCCAGGCCAGCGATCACTCGACAGCGGACGAAGTCGTCACCGCGTCGGTCGGCTCCGCGCCGGTCACTCGGCGGCTTGAGGCTCCGGGGTGTCGGCGCTTTGGGCCGCTATGACCGGCTCGCGCTTCGGTTTGCCGGCGTTGATGGCAAGGAAGGCAACCAGTGCCGCTGCGGCAAGGAATCCGGTAGCCCACCAGTAGGCAACGGAGTAGCCGTGCACCAGTGACAGACCGGTGAGGGAGGCAGCACCCTGATGGGAGGCGACGTATCCGGTCGTGGCGCTCGCGGCGATGGTGTTGAGCAGCGCGGTGCCGATGGAGCCGCCTATCTGCTGCGACGTGTTGGTCATGGCGGAGGCGACTCCGACGTCGCGGAGTTCGACACCATGGGTACCCAGGCTGAAGGCGGGCATGAACGCCGTGCCGATACCGGCACCCACGACGATTTCGGCCACTGCGATGTACCCGAACGAGGAATCGACGTCAAGCAGTGCGAGCATCAGCACACCGATACCCGACACGGTGTAGCCGGCGCCCATCAGCACGCCGGGGCGGACCCGGTGGGAGAGGCGGGCGCCGATCTGTGTGGATCCGATGGCCTGCGCGGCGGCCATCGGTATGAAAGCCGCTCCGCTCTGCACCGGTGAGTAGCCCTTCACCAACTGGAAGTAGTAGCTGAGGAAGAGGAACATGCCGAACATGGAAACGACTGACAGGGCTAGAGAGAGGTAGGCGCCTGCACGGTTCCGTTCGGTGAGGACGCGCAGCGGCAGCAGCGGCGATGTCACCTTTGCCTCAAGCAGGACGAAGGCCGCCAGCAGGAGAGCGGACAGGACGAACATGCTGACGGTCACGCCCGCACCCCATCCGTTGCTCTCCGCCTTGGCGAAGCCGAACACCAGGGCGACGGCGCCGCCACTGGCCAGCATGGCCCCCGGCACATCCAGCCGACCGCGGCTCGCGTGCGCACCCGGATCACGCACGACCGTCAGCACACCGATGATGCCGATGGCCGCGATGGGCAGATTGATATAGAACCCCCAGCGCCAGTCGGTGTACTCGGTGAATATCCCTCCGAGCAACAGGCCCAGGGCGCCGCCTGCGGTGGCGATGGCACCATAGATACCGAAGGCCTTGGCGCGCTCCCTGGCGTCGGTGAAGGCCAGCGAGATCAGCGCCAGAGCGGCAGGGGCGAGGAGCGCGCCGAAAACGCCCTGAAGGGCACGGGCAGTCAGGAGCGTGGGCAGGTTCTGCGCGGCACCGCCGATGGCCGAGGCCAGGGCGAAGCCGACCAGTCCGATCACGAACACCCTCTTGCGCCCCCAGAGGTCGCCCAGGCGTCCGCCGAGAATGAGCAGTCCTCCGAAGGCCAAGCCGTATGCGGTAATGACCCATTGGCGGCCGCCGTCGGTGAAGTGGAGATCATGTTGAGCGGACGGCAGGGCGATGTTCATGATTGCCCCGTCCAGGAAGACCATCAACTGGGCGATGGCGATGAACAGCAGGGCCAACCAGCGCCGGGGGACGGGCTTGTCGACGTCGTGGGACATGATGTGCATTCCTTTGCGGTGTCGTTGGTCGACCGGAATCCCCTGTCGCCCTGCGCCGGCGGATCCGCAGGGGCCCGGGCAACGTCCATGTGCCGGCGGCCATCAGACGATGCGTCGGGCACGGCATGGGGGACGTCACAGATGTGCGCTGCCGGCCCGGGATGTCGTGCGAGCCTGGCAGCAAGGCGGGATTATCACGGTCATGATGCGGAGCTGATCGGCGGTCAGTGCGTTGCGCACCGATGTCATTCGTCGACCGCGATCGCAGTGCTCCCGGCCGGCCGCGGAGCAGGAACGGTTCGTTGCCGGTCCAAGCGAGGACGACATTGTCCTCGGCGGCCGTCAGTCTCCAGCGAGAAGTGGAAGTGGTGGTGGAGGGCCGACACGGTGGTGGACTCCTCCCCGCATCCGATCATGTGCGAACCGACCATGGTGGGGCCGAACACATACACATATCGCTCTTCGAGGAGGCGCCAGTCGTGCTGGTTGAGGTAACGGGGCGATCTCGACCAGCCTCACGACGAGACTGCCGGCAGAGTGCTTCTTCACCTCTCACCTTTTCATTGTCGAACGATCGTTAAAATTAACGGGCAGTAGAACCTGACAAGGCCCGGCGCCGCGCTCCCGGGCCGACGGCCACGACGCCACATGCTCAACCAAGGCAGTGCAGGGCGACCTCCGCGGCCCGCGTCAACGCGCCGCGATCGGCGTTGATGGCCCCCATCACCCGCAATCCCTGGAAGGTCATGACGAGGAAACCGGCAAGATCCGCAGCGCTTCGGTCGGCCGCTATCTCGCCGCGCCCCTGTGCCTCGGTGATCACTTCGAAAAGTGTGAGTTCAAGCAGTTGTGTCGTCATGCGCAGCCGCTCGGCCACCTGGGTATCGCTGTGTGCTCGCTCCATGGCTGCGCCGACGATCAGGCAGGACGCCTGACCGGGGCCACGGGTGATCTCGTCGATCACCGCTTCGAAAGCAGCACGAACCGTCTCCCGAGCGTCACCGCCGGCGCGCAGCATCTCGATGAACGGCGTCGCGTAGCGCCGCCGGTACAAGTCCAGCGCCGCCAGGTAGAGGCCTTCCTTGTTGCCGAAGGCCGCATAGAGTGAGCCGCTGCCGATCTCCATGGCCTCGGCCAGATCCCGCACGGACGTGCCGCCGTATCCGGTGCTCCGGAACGCCTCCATCGCCGCGCTGACGGCGGCTTCGGTGTCGAACTCGCGAGTGCGTGCCATGCACCCAAGGTACCTCTATGAGGAACGATCGCCAAATAATTTTTGCTGCGATGGCCGCCCCAGTGATTTGGCTGGCTGGCGGTGAACTCCTCGGCCGACACGTGCGTTGCATTGCATACCAGGTCGAAGATGTCGGCAGCTGAGGCAGGCTCCGGTGGCGCGAAGAGGCCGGCGTGTGGTCCCGGCTGCACGAGGTCCTCCTCGCCAAGCTCCGCAGCGCGAACGCCCTGGACTTCTCCCGGGCCGCCGTCGACGGCTCCCACATCCGCGCCTGATCACCGACGCCACCGGGATCCCGCTCGCCGCCACCCTGACCGGCGGCAACCGCAACGACGTCACCCAGCTGATCCCGCTGCTTCAAGCGGTACCGCCAGTGTGGGGCAAGCGCGGTCGGCCTCGGCGTCGCCCGGACGTGGTCCTCGCGGACCGTGGTTACGACCACGACAAGTACCGCCGCTTGGTCTGGACCTCGGCGTGAAGCCACTGATTGCCCGCCGCGGCACCGAACACGGCTCCGGTCAGGGCACCCATGCGACACGGAGACCGGCGGCCTGCGGGTGGGGGACCGGGTGATGGCGATGGCTGACCCGACCGGTCCCTTGGGCGGCGCCTACGCACAGTACGTCGTCCTGCCTGCGGAGCACGTCGCCCGGGCGCCTCGAGAGCCGTCGCATGCCGAGGCGGCCACCTTGCCTATGAACGGGTTGACCGCGCGGCTCGCCGTCGACCTTGCCGGACTCTCGTCCGGGCAGACGCTAGCGGCCACCGGCGACAGGGCTGATCGAGCTGCGGCCATCGGTTCGGCGGCGGTGGCCTCGGCCGTCCATGACGGCGGCGTCATCGTCACCCTCCTCGGCGAAGGAAACCGGGCTCTCAGCCCTGACGAGATGCAGCGGCGGCATCTGCGCCTGCGCATGGCCTTCGTCCCGGACTACCTGGGTGACCGCAGCCGGCTCGACCGGCTGCGCGATCAGGTCGAAGCTGGAGGACTCATTCTTCGCGTGGCTCGCACCTTCCCTCCCGAACAGGCAGCCGAGGCCCTCCGTCTGATGGAGGCTGGCGGCGTCCGCGGACGCCTCGTCCTGGAGTTCTGACTCTCTACACCTGCCATCGGCAGTGGCTCCTGCTGAACGCAGAAGAGCTGCCGGGGGACGGGGAACGACACTGCATCCTCCGCTTTGCGCTCCACCCCTGCACCACCTTATGGATGCTGTCCGGTCTCTGAGCCGCGCACGGAGACCGGACACGCTGAGGACCCACCTGGGTGTACACAAAGGAACACAGTGGCCGGCCGGGCAACGCTGTCGAGGCACACAGAAGCAGCAGAGCGGAACATCGGAGACGGTGGGTCGCGCTTCTGCAGGGCTGCCGGCGGCACACTGCGCCTCCGGCAGCTTCCCACCCGTTGTTGTCCGCACCGTCTCGGGGCGGGCCTGGACGGCCCCGCAGTCCGAAGGCCGAGCGTAGTGGCCGCCCCCGGGTGTGCTTCTGCGGCGTGACGGGCGGCGATGCACCGCCAGTCCGGCGACCAGCGGCCGTCGCCAAGACTTCCTCAGCCTGCCGCGGGCTGCCCGCACTGCCGCCCTCGCGGGCGCGGTGTCGCGCCTCATGGGCCGGATCGCCACCTCTCCAGAACGAGCGATACAGATAACTTCTTCTTTTCTTGCCATTCTGTTCCACATAGGGTTCACTGAAGTAACAGCGCTTGATCGGCGGCAGGCCGAAAGCGCGGCGCTCCCCTCGGACGGGTGCCAGGCGGGTCACTCAGGACCCCCGAAGTCAGTGACCGTCGCCCATGTGGCAGGCGGAGGCGAAAGGTAATCGGCATGAACACGCACGAATCCCGCAGGTCCTCAGCGTGGCGCTCACGTACGGTCGGCGCGGCCGCAGCAGCCGCACTGCTGGTCGGAGGGGGCGCGGGCGCGACGGCCTGGGCTTCCCAGCCGGAGCCCGCGCCCCGTACCGCCGCGGCCAGCGACGCGGCTACGGTGCAGCGACTGGCTGACATCGAGGACATCCGTCAGGTCAAGGCGCGCTACTTCCGCTACCTCGACACCAAGCAGTGGTCCAAGCTGGCCGCCCTGTTCACCGCCCATCCCACCATCGACGTGGGCGCGAAGTACAGCAGTGGCAAGGAGCTCGCCGAGAAGACGGCGGCACTCCTGGGTGACGCCCCCACCGCTCACCAGGGCTTCCTGCCCGAGATCCAGGTGCACGGAAACCGTGCCACGGCGACCTGGGCGATGGAGGACTACGTGAGCTTCCCGCCCGGATCCAGCTACAAGAACGGGTTCCACGGCTACGGTGAGTACCACGACACCTATCAGCGGATCAACGGCCGCTGGTACATCTCCAGCACCGAGCTGTCCCGGTTCCGCGTGGACACCGTCCCCAACTGGACGCCGCCCGCCGCGCAGAAGTAGTCCTCGACCGCAATCCCTCGGCCCGCGCAGGGCCACTCACACAGGAGTGAATACATGAGCACCATCGGTGTCGGAATCATCGGCGGCAGCCCAGGTGGCTGGGCCTCCATCAGCCACATTCCCGCTCTGCAGGCCCTGCCTGACTTCGAGCTGCGGGCCGTCAGCACCTCGCGGCGCGAGTCGGCGGACGCGGCCGCGCAGGAGTTCGGTGTCGATGCGGCTTTCGACAACCACGCCGGGCTGCTGGCCCACACGGGAGTTGACGTCGTCGTCGTAGCAGTAAAGGTCCCGCACCACCGGGAGCTGGTCTCCGCGGCGATCGACGCCGGGAAGACCGTCTACTCCGAGTGGCCGCTGGCCCTCAACCTCGCCGAGGCCACCGAGCTGACCCGGCGCGCACAGGCCGCCGGTGTACGCACCGTCATCGGCCTCCAAGGGCGCTACCACCCCGAGCTGCGCTACGTACGGCGCCTGATCGAGGACGGCCGGATCGGCCGGGTCATCGGCACCACCTTGGTCGGGTCCGGCATGGTGTGGAACGGGCAGACCACCAAGGCGCACACGTACTGGTTCGACGACGGCCAGGGCGCGACCCCCCTGTCCGGCGCCGCTCTGCACGCCATCGACGCCCTCAACGTCACCCTCGGGGAGTTCCAGCACCTGTCGGCCAATCTGGTACGCGGCCGCACGGAGGTGACTGTGACCGACGACGGCAACACCGTCATCCCGGTGACCGCCCCGGACCAGATCTCTGTGCTCGGAACTCTCGAAAACGGCGCCGCAGCTTCGATCTTCTACCGCGGTGGTGCTTCGCGTGGCGACAACTTCCGCTGGGAGATCAACGGCACGGACGGTGACATCGTCCTGACCGCCCCTTGGGGCAACATCCAGGTGACCGACCTCACCCTCCAGGCCGGCTTCGGCGACGATGCGACTGTGTCCCCGCTCGAAGTGCCCGCCGAGTACTCGGCAGCCATCCCTGAAGGACTTGTCGGCCCTGCCAGGAATGTGGCCGCGATGTACACCCACCTGGGACAGGACCTGCGCGAGGGTACCCGCACCGTTCCCGACTTCGCTTACGCCTACACCCGTCACCAGCTCCTGGACGCCATCGCTGATGCATCCAGGCAGAGGACTGCGCGGACCCTCGGCTAGGAGGCTGAACGGTACACCGCAGGACGCAGTGTGTGCCGTTGATCTACGGTTATTATGGAACGAGCGGGCGATACTGAATAGCCCTCAGGCCTAAGCTGCCTGTGCACTGGAGCCGAGATCGCGTGCGCCAGGAAACAGGCAGCAAGGAACGGCATCTATCGCCGCGGATGTCCGGTCACAGCTTCGGCCAAAAGCCTGCAGGCCGCTAGACGACACGGCCGCATCGCGGTCGTCCGTTGCCACCGTCTGTATCAATCACACGTCCTATGAGCTCGTAACACGATCATGGTTGAGACGCGGTCTACCCTTGATGGGGTGACGTCCCTCGCTGTTACTGCTTCTTCATACTCATCGGCGTCTGCCGCCATCGTCTACGCGGCGCTCCTGGATGCAGAATGCTGGCCGTTGTGGTCCCCCTACGCTGACGTCGAGTGGGATGTGCCTGCAGGAGTCGACCGACCGGCACGTGTGGGTGACCTGCGCACCATCCGTTCCAGCACTGGACGTACGTGCTGCCGCGAGCGCGTCGTAGAGATGGTTCCTGACCAGCGGTTCAGCTACGACCAGAGCGCAGGGCTGTTCGCATCTCATCGAGGGTCTGTGGACCTGGCCGGAGCCTCCCAAGGCGGCACCAACATCACCTGGTCAGCGACCTACCGACACACCCTTCCCCTCGCGCACAGATTCAGGACACGGCGTCTGCAGGTTTGGGTCCACGATCTCGCGTCGTACGCCAACTCGATCGTGATTCGTAACGCCTAGAACTTCAGGACAAGTCGGGATTCGATCTTCTTGAGCCGTCTCCAGCAGATGAGGCAGCAGGCCAGGGAGATGAAGGCGTCGTGTAGTTCGGTGCGGCGTTCCCAGCGGACGGCGAGGCGTTTGAACTGGTGGAGGAGGGCGAAAGTCTGCTCGACGACGTAGCGGAGCTTGCCCAAGCCCTGGATGTTCGGGGCGCCCTTGCGGGAGATGACGGGCAGGATCCGGCGCTTGCGCAGTTCGCGGCGGTTGGGGTTGGAGTCGTAACCCTTGTCGCCGAGCAGGGCGTCGGGGCGCCGCCGGGGTCGGCCGGGACGGCCGGCGACGGGCGGGACTCCGTCGACCAGGGCGAGCGTCTGGGTAACGTCGTTGACGTTGGCCGCGGTGGTGATGACCTTGAGCGGGGTGCCGCGTCCGTCGCAGATCAAGTGGTGCTTGCTGCCCGTCTTCCGCCGGTCGACCGGTGACGGACCGGTGTCGGCGCCCCCTTTTTCGCACGGACGTGGGAGCCGTCTACGCATGCCCTCGACCAGTCCAGCTCGCCGGCCGCGTTCAGTTCGGCGAGCAGGATCCGGTGCAACTGGTCGAAGACCCCGGCCTTCTGCCAGCGGTCCAACCGCCGCCAGCACGTCTGCCCGGAGCCGAACCCGAGTTCCAGCGGCAGCAGTTGCCAGGCAATGTCGTTGTGCAGCACGTACAGAACGCCCTGGAGGCACAGCCGGTCCGGCACCGGCCGCGGCCCCGGCGACCGCTCGGGCCAAGGCGGCAGCAACGGCTCGATCAGCGTCCACAAGTCGTCGTCCACGATCCATGGTCGGGTTGTCACACCATCCCGAACGGCCGAATCGTCACACCGGTCACGGCCGACCAGGACCGCTCAACAAGATCGTGTTACGAGCTCTATGGCACAACGGAGAAGACGAGCATGCATGGTCCCATGTCCACGAACGGTGTGCCTGGCGTGCCGGCCGAGGCTGGCCCAAGGGCCGAGTTGGTCGCAGCAGCGGCCGCTTTGCAGCCGCTGCTGCGGGAGCACGCCGCGCGTGGTGACGACGATCGCGCTGTACCGGCCGAAGTCATTCGGGCACTGTCCGACGCAGGCATCTTCCGATTGCTGACCCCGAAGCGGTATGGCGGCCAGGAGGCAGACCTGCGCACTCTGACCGCGGTGTCGGAGGTGCTTGGCGAAGCCGATGGCTCGGCGGCTTGGGTTGCGATGATCATCTCTGTGACGAATTGGCTGGCTTGCCTCTTTCCAGACCAAGCGCAGGAGGATGTGTTCGGTGCCGACCCCGATGCGCGGGTCACCGGTGTGGCGGCGCCGACAGGTATCGGGGAGCGGGTGCCGGGCGGCTGGCGGGTCACCGGACGCTGGACATACAACTCCGGTGCGCCTTATGCAACTTGGGCGGCCGTTGGTGCACTGCTGAAGGACGAGAACGGCGCGGTCGCGGATCAGGCTCTGGTGCTGATTCCCGCGTCGGAACTGGTCATGGAGGACACCTGGCGCACGGCCGGGATGCGGGGCACCGCGAGTAACACCCTTTATGGTCAATTCGTGTTCGTCCCAGAGCACCGAGTCCTGTCGGTTCCGGCAGCTTCGGAGGGGCTCTACCCGCGTACAGCCCGCGAGGAGGTCCTGTACGGCGCCTCCTTCGGCCCCATGTTGCTGCTGTGCCTGCTCGGCCCGTTGCTCGGACTGGGCAAAGCGGCTCTGGACGTGGTGGTGCACGCTGCCGACTCCAAGTCGCTGTCGTTCACCGTCCACGGCCGGCAATCGGACTCGGTGGGCATCCAGATGCAGGTGGCCGAGGCCGCGATGAAGATCGAGACAGCCCGGCTGCACACACACCAGGCGACTTCGCAGGTCGACCAGGCCGCCGCAGCCGGTCCGCTGGACTACCCAGCGCGCGCCCACCTGAGGGCCCAAGCGGGCTACGCGGCTCGGCAGATAGTCGAAGCCATAGCCGTCCTGCTGGACGCACACGGGGCCTCCGCCTTTGCCGAGACAAACATTCTGCAGCGCATTTGGCGCGACGCCAACACCGCAGCACGACATGCCGGGCTGATCCCCGCCGTCGGCCTGGAGGTCTACGGCAAGACATTGCTCGGTGTGAACGAGCGAGTGAGCCTCATGGTGTGACGTCGCAACCGGTCGGCCTCAACAAACCTCATCTGAACCGAGGCTGGCCGCATTCTAGCCAAGACCACCGTGAATGTCGGGGTCAGGGGCGGCGATCGAGTTGACACATCCCGCTCTGCTGAGCCCACACATCAGAACACCGACGGAGAATGCCATGTCCGAACAGACGCTGTCAGACATCGAGGAGATCAAGAAGCTCAAGGCGCGCTACTGCCGCTTCGTCGACACGCGCAACTGGGAGGGTCTGCGGGCCCTGTTTACCGACGCTGCTCGCTCCACCCTCGGGGGCGACGATCACTCCGCCGACGAGTTCGTCTCCCTCGCCCGGGAGTGGCTGGCCGATTCGACGAGCGTGCACAGCGTGAGCATGCCGGAGATCGAGATCACTGGCACCCACACCGCCCGTGGAATCTGGGGCATGGAAGACATAGTGACCTTCCCTTGTAGCCCCGGCGAGGCGCCCAAAGGCATCCACGGCTGGGGACACTACAGGGAGGAATACCGCAAGGTGAACGACCACTGGCTGATCCACCGGATGGACCTCCAGCGTCTGCGGCTCGACCCCCTTGAGGGCGGCTTCCCCAACGACTGACGGCTGGACACCACTGCGGCACGGCAGTCGGGACCGGAGCACGGTGCGCGACCGCGTGACCTGCGCGGCGACCTGGGACACCCGCCGGAATCTTCATGGTGGGCTGGCGAGAGGCCCGGGGGCCGGCGGGCGTAGCTTTCCCGTCGTACTCACCGCCCGGCAGACGCACCGTCCGGTGTCCTGGACGGTGCACGGCCGCAGCGCCCCGGCGGCGCCGGCTTTCGTTGGTGCGCTTCGGGTGGTCGCCACGTCCCGCCATCGCGGAGCATGTGCACTCATCCGCTCACCCCCGCCCAACCCGTAAGCGGCGGACGCGGATCAGCGCTTCGGGTGCCATGCTCGCGGTCGACCGGTTCAACCTGGTACACCGGACGGGAGATCGGCGGTTGGCGGACGTGGGCGGGTGATCCGCTGGAGATCCCCAAGGGCACTTATCATCGCGTCCGCCGACTGGAGTTGGGCGCTGCCCCTGTCAGGCCCCGCGGATGCCGCGTTCGATGCGACGACCGCAGTCGACGTCCGATCCCGGACGGCACGGCCCTGTGGCAGCCTCGCGTACCCGATCCTTACCGGCTGCTCGGTGAGAGGGACGCGGCGCGATCGCGAACGCCGGACCCTGCTTCAGGGACGGCCGGGGCACCGGTCGGCGAGGGGCCGTGTGCCCGTCTCGCACACTTGCAGGCGGTGAGTACGCGGCTGGTGGTGAGTCGCCACTGCCGGCGACCCACCACCGCACTTCGAACCGCTACTTCAACCCGAAGGCGCGAACCACCGTCTGACTCACGCTGTTTCCCTTCGTGTCACGCGCAGTGGTACGCAGACTCGCGAAACGAGCCTGGTGCGGGCCGTCGAGTTGTGCCTTCCAGCCGCCGTCCGATTGCCGCAGTGTCGTCTTGCGCCACGTGACACCGTCGTCATAAGAGATCTCCAGCGTCACCGTACGGATCGCTCCCGCGCCCACGGCTCCCTCCAGGTGCGAGGGATTGACCGTCAGCCCGGTTCGCCGGTGTGCCTTTCCGGACAGGTCGGTGGGCACCACGTAGTCGAGCTGCACCAGTGGCAGAGGCGTGAGAACCGTGAAGTCCGTGGTGCCGGAAGTGAAGTCCCACTCGGTGCGCGTGCGGGTCGAGTACGGCCGATCAGGCAGATTCCGTCGGCCCTCGAGCACAAGGCGGTAGGGCAACGGCTCAGGTGCCACGCCGTCGACGGTGACGATGTGCTCGTTGACGTCCTCGCCGAGGAGCCGGTCGCCCTGGTACAGCGAGGTTTTCGAGGTGTCCCCGGCGGCCCAAACGACGCCCGCGTGAGCGCCGGAGTCTCCCCAGGCCGGCAAGACGGACGTGCTGATGATGTCGCCGGTGCGGAAGGGGGCCCGCAACCTGATGCCGTCGTTGACGGCCCTCGGACGCTGGATGGGTGAGAACCAGTTCTCGCTCGTGCTACCGCGCGGCTTGTAGGAGCGCACGGCGCTCCGCTGGCCGAGGTCGGCCGTGGTCGCGTCGGAGACCCAGCGGACGTCGGGGCCGGCTGTGACCCATGAGGTCAGTGTTCCCTGCCTCGCGACCGGGGTGGCGTTGCTGAGCATGGGGGTATCCGCGACGGCGAACACGTCGGCGCGGACCTGGTGTGCCTCACCCTGCTTGGTGTCGCGGAACGACTCGTCGATACGGGCCAGTTCAGCGGGCCCGGGGCGGTAGGACGGATTTCGGGGGACGGAGCCGTCGTGCCGGCGGACCAGGTCGTACAGGTAGCGCGGATGCGGGTGCGAGACGACCTTCAGTGTCGTGGTGCCGCTCTTGCCGAGCCGGTTCAGCAGTCGTGTGGCGTCGTCGGTGCCGAGCGAGGCCACCGGCAGGGGAGCGGCGGGCAGCTCGGTCCAGGCCCAGGGGTCGAACTTGCCGAACCCATTGTTGAGGATCAACAGTTGCCGGGCGCCGGCCTTGGCCGCGGCTTGAGCCTGTTCCGAGGGGGAGACGGTGTCGTTGACCCGGACGACCGCCACCTGGCCGCGTACCGTCACCTTGCGGAAGTCCGCTGCCGATCCGTTTCCGGCCCAGACGGCCCGGTACACGCCCGTGCCTTCGGTTAGGGCGGGGGACTGGCTCTGCACAACGACGTCGTCATAGGTCTGCGCGCCTGAGGAGAACGACAGTGGCGGCTGGATCTGCCGCCAGCGGGTCGCGAAGGAGTACGAGCCCTCCGTCACCTTCGGGGCCGGGGACACCCAGAGGCTGTCGTACCGCCAGGTGTCGGGCAAGTAGCTGTCCATGAAGGGGGCCAAGCCGCTGTTGCTCCGGTACTGGTCCACCCGCATGAACTGGTTGGCGGTCCTCTGCGGGGTGAGGGCGGCCGCCTTGCGTAGCGCCGCAGCATTGAAGTGGACGGTGCGCTCGGCTTCGAGGTCGATCTGCGGCGCGGAGAACATGGCGAAGCCCAGTGTGTGCGTGCCGTCGATTCCGGGCACATCGGAGTTCATCCACGCCGAGTAGGTGCTCGGGGGCAGGCGCAAGGTGAGGCTGCCTGAGGCGTCGACCTCGTAGATCTTGGGCTCGGTGTCCCGTTTGACGTCCTTGAGGACGAGTGTGCCAGGCAGGGGAGCGCCGTGCCGGTCCTTCGCTGTGACGGACAGCTTGACCCGCTGTCCCTCCTTGTTGACGCCGACCGTCGTGCGGGTGAGGACCGTTCCGTCGGCGCCGCTGGCGGTGAGCAAGCTGGTGTAGGCGCCCTCGTCCTGGGCCGCGTCGAGATGGGTGATGACGCCCACTGTGGCGGTGCCGTGCGCGGGGACGGTCACCGGGGAGTCGGAGACGGTGAACAGCCCCTCCGGCAGGTTGTCTCCGACCAGACTCAGGTCCACGGTGACCGGCTGGGCACCGGTGTTCGTGTACGTGACGTCCTTGCGGACCGTCTGGCCGGGTGTGTACGGGTAGTGCGCCTGCGCGTACGCGTTCCCGGAAGCCACCAGGGTGGTCTTCGCGGCTGCCGCGATGTCCAGCCGACCGCTGCCAGCCTCGAAGGGACTGTACCGCCGGGTGCCCGACGTGGTGCTGACCAGAGCGTTCTTCAGCTGCTCCCCGGTCCAGTCCGGGTGCTTCGCGGCGAGCAGGGCCGCGGCACCGGCAACGTGCGGAGTGGCCATCGAGGTGCCGCTCATCGTCTGGTAGGCGCCCTCGCCCTCCGGGGCGAACTGCGAACGCGCTGCCAGGATGTTCACACCCGGGGCGGTCAGATCGGGCTTGACGGCGTTGTCACCGACGCGCGGGCCGCGGCTGGAGAAGGACGCCAGTTGGTCCACTCCCTTGCCCGGGCCGTTGACCGCGCCGACAGTCAGCGCGGCGTCCGCCGCGCCGGGCGCGCCCACGCTGTACGGCTCCGGACCGGAGTTGCCCGCCGCGATGACGAACAGCGCCCCGGTCTCCTCGCTCAGCCGGTTCACGGCCTCGCTGAGCGGGTCGGTGCCGTCGGTGGGCTCGCCACCCAGGCTCATGCTGACGACCTTGGCGTGCTGGTCGCGGGCGGCCCACTCCATGCCGGCCAGGATCCAGGAATTCTGGCCGCTGCCGTCGTTGTCCAGGACCTTGCCGATGTGCAGTGCCGCGCCGGGAGCGACGCCCTTCTCCACACCGCCCGATGCCGCACCCGTCCCGGCGACGGTGGAGGCGACGTGCGTGCCGTGGCCGTGCCGGTCGGTGACGCCCTGATCCGGCACGAAGCTCTCCGCCGCCGCGATACGGCCGGCGAAGTCGGGGTGCGCGACGTCGATACCGGTGTCCAGCACGGCCACGTCCACGCCCTGTCCGGTGTCTCCGCCCGCCCACACTTCGGGTGCGCCGATCTGCGCGACGGTGTCGGACAGCGTGGCCTTCACCTTGCCGTCCAGCCACACCCTGGCGATACCGCCGGCGAACCGTCCCCCTGATGGCGCGGTACCGTCACGGTGGGCGTCGGCACCGGTCAGGGAGGACCAGAAGGTCGCTGTCTCCGCATGATCCGCCGATATCGCCGCGCCCCGAATGCTGCTGAGCGTCAGCAACTTGCGTGCCCCCTGCGGGGTCTTCGCGGTGCGGGACCGGGCCGCCGCGTCGGTGTAGGTGACAATCAGGGGCAACTGGTCGGTGTGGGCGTCGTCGTAGCCGTCCGCGAGCAACTCCGAGACGTTGAACAACCTCTCGTCCAGCGCTCCGGACGCGATGTACGGCAGAGCCGCGTCAGGGTACACGTACGTGTCGGCACCTACTGTCATGACCCGCACGCCATGGGACCTGCCATGAGCGTCGGTCACCGACGTGACGGCGTGCTTGTCGCCCCTTGAGGTCACCGTGATCTTGTCGCCGGTGATCAGCGTGACGGTGCGTACGTCCGTACGCTCGACGCCCACTACGGTGGGAGGGGGAGGCGACTGAGCGGTAGCGGCAGAAGCGGCTGAGCTGGTGGTCGTCAGCACCACCAGGGTGGCCGCGGCAGCGGCAGTCAACCCGCGTCCGCGGGACGGAGACATAAGCAAAGGGACCTCTGTACAAGTTGTGCGGAAGATGTTCGCAGTCAGTCATCCGTTCGCGTCACTGTAAAGGCCCTGCTTTGACGCATCTGTGCCAAGTCACCAAGCAGACAGGCAGTAAAAGGGCACGAAGACCGGCATCTTGGGCAAGGTGGGCGATGGAAGGGGAAACAAGCCACCCACCCGACCGATCCTGTGTGCCGTGCCTGAGCGGGGCGACGGGCCAAGGTGAAGCATCTTCGCCCGTTACTCCCGTGCCAACGTCTGCAGACGGCTGTCGCATGTGCGCGACACAACAGATCCGATGGGCCGTCATATCGCTCCGTGCTTCGACGTTCACACCGGCCTGCCCTGTATCCGTCCACCGACGAGCCCGCGGACGCCTGTGCGAGCTGTTCACACTGAAGCAGGGCAGCCGACGGGGTCTGCCTCAACAGGCCTTGTCATGGGTTTCAGGGCGTCGGCCACCTGAGATGGCCGACAGCACTATTCGCTGACCTGTTGGACCGGTCGTGGTCCCAGCGGCTGTCGTATAACACCATTCACCTGGTCAGTCTGCGGTGGCAAATGAGGGTCACGGCGATGGCTGTGAAGACGAGAGAATGTTCCCGCTTGCGCTCGTAGCGGCAGTGCCGGACAGCCAGGACACGGTCCGCTTCACGTCACCGCGCAGCTTGCTGGGCCGTCTGCGCGCCGTGGGCCGCGCCATGAGCGGATGGGCGGGTTCCCGCGGACGAGTGGGGGCCAGGCGGAGGCTGTCGCGCATGTCGGCGCCAGAGATGCCCAGCGACAGCGGCACGCCGTCTCGGTCAGTGATGAGTTGGGTAGTCGGTACAGGCTCGCCGCGGTCGGTCGGGTTCGGACCAGCCGCCGGGCCCGGTGCTGGTCCACACCAGAATCAGTGGATCGCGCGCTGCGTCCGGTGCAGCTCGCCGAGTTCGTCGAGCATCACCGGTGCGGTCGGACCCACGTCCGCTCCCGGCTCCACTGGCCGAATCCCCGGTAGCCCGTGGACCAAGCAGGTCCGAGCCCTGGAGGCAGCTGCCGCCAGGTGCAGCCCGAGGGGGCACGAAGATGATCGCTGCCAGGTGTTCGCAGCCACCGCCGCCGTCCTACGGACACATGACCTCCGTCGGCGGGACCATCCGGTGGAAGAGCACCCACAACTCGTCCCGTACCAACCGCTCCACCAGATCCGTCACTCGCGACTCAACGAGCGATCACACCATGAGAAGCAACGCCGTACTTCGGAGATCAGCCGGTGGCCGTTCGCCTATGCAGGCATGAAGCTGGTAACCGCCCAACTCTGGGTGCACCGCCGTACGGGCAGGCTCAGTCGGCGGTCAGTCGACGTCGACCACGATT
This sequence comes from Streptomyces sp. CNH189, assembly GCF_000527195.1. Classification (NCBI taxonomy): domain Bacteria; kingdom Bacillati; phylum Actinomycetota; class Actinomycetes; order Kitasatosporales; family Streptomycetaceae; genus Streptomyces; species Streptomyces sp. CNH189. Next base: position 67,814 of record NZ_AZUS01000025.1, on the reverse strand, counting down.
TTGCCCTGTGCGGCGCCGCTTTCAACGGCCTCGTGGGCTGCGGCGATGTCGGTGAGGGTGAAAGTCCTGGGGTCGAGCATCGGCTTGAGCGCCCCCGCGTCGGCGAGGGCAGCAGCCTCACGCATGATTTCTCCGTGCCGTTCCCGCCCGCGCCCGGTGAGCAGCGGCAGCAGGGTGAAGATGCCGGAGTAGGTCGCCCCGCGGAAGGAGAGGGGTGCGAGAGCGTGGGTTCCCCAGCCCAGAGCGCTGACTACATGGCCAGTGTAGGTGCGGGCAGCCTTGAAGGAGTTGTCGAGGACGGCCCCACCGACGGTGTCGAAGATGACGTCGAATCCCTCTCCACCGGTGTACTTGGCCATGTAATCCTCCACAGGAGTGGTCGTGTAGTCGATGGGAGTGGCTCCCAACCGCTCGACGACCTCCAGCCGCGAGGAGGATGCTGTGGCGAAGACTTCAGCACCGCGGGATCGGGCGATCTGCACGGCCACATGACCGATACCGCCGGCTCCGCCGTGAATGAGGACCTTCTGTCCCGCGTGAACGTGAGCCCGGTCCACCAGTCCCTCCCACGACGTGATGAAGACCAAAGGCAGAACTGCGGCCTCACGCAGGGTGAGGGAGGCAGGCTTGCGTGCAATGAGACGGGCGTCCACCGCCGCGTACTCGGCGAGCGAACCCTGCACATCTCCGACGCCTCCGGTCATGCCGAAGACCTCGTCGCCGGGGGTGAAGTCGTCGACACCGATGCCGACCTCCTCGACCACGCCTGCCATGTCCAGCCCCAGAACGGCTGGAGGCGTGCGCTTCGCGTGGGGCGCCTTGCCGGCCCGGATCTTGGCATCCAGCGGGTTGACGCCACTGGATACGATTCTGACCAGTACCTGGCCCGGTCCTGGAGCGGGCTTTTCGATCTCCCGAAGGACCAAGGGCGTGTCGAACTCTTCAAGGATCATCGCGCGCATGAGCGTGCCTTCCTGTGTATCGGATGTTGAGAGGGATGGCGACAGCGGGACCGCTGCCTGCGTCGGGCCGAGCAGCCTGCATCGGTGGGGCTGCTCGCATGGGTTGGTCAGGCGTGGTCGGCGATCAAGCGCCGTGCTGCGGACTTCGCCTCGTCCACGACGGCCTTGTCCTGCAGTAGGCGACCAGAGGTCAGAGCACCGTCGATGAGGAGCCCTATGTGCCGGGCGAGGGCAGCCGGATTGTCAGCACCTGCCTGCTCGCTCAACTCGGTCAGCCACGCCTGACGTCGTTGGGTGTGCTGCAGAGTGATGGCGCGGGCTTCCGAGTCGAGGTCCGTCTCGATCGCTGCGCTCACGAACGGACAGCCAAAGAATCCGTGGCGGTCGAAGGCGTCCGTCAGAGCATCGAACAGCCCGACAAGATGATCTTGAGGGCCGTCGCCTGCGCGGGCGGCAGCTTCCTGCAGCTGCGCCATCCATGAGTCGTCTGTCTTACGTAGATACGCCGCGATCAGCTCCTCTTTGGTGTGAAAGTGGACATACAGGGTCGACTTCGCAACACCTGACACCTCCAGGACCTGATCGATGCCAACGCCGCGCAGCCCGTGGGCGTAGAACAACTCGGCCGCCGCAGCGAGAATCCTCTCCCTCGACTTCGTCTTCCTGACCTGCGTAGCCATCCCTCACCTCCTAATCAAACAGACTAGTACGTTTGATTAAGGAATCCAAGGCGGCACGTGGCGGCTGCACACCCTGTCGCGTCCCGAACTGCTGATGTCATCAGATGGAACGCACGTCGCCCTGCTCCGGCAGACATGGCATAGGGCATGGGGCACGGTCCAAGCCTGATCCGGTGAGTGCTGCCGTCCCGGTTCGGAGGGCACTGGACCCGCAAAGCGTCGCCGGCGCTCCCGCGCTGTCGCCGCACGTTGGCCTGGAGGCGCCTTGGCGGGCAACCGGTAGCTGGGAAGACTGCTCGGCGGTGGTGGAGAGCGGGAGAAAGGTGGAGCAGGCACGCTTTACGGCCGGTGTCCGCCGCGGGGCAGGGACGGCAAAGATGTGCCTGCCTGCACCATCACTGCTTGCCCGGACCGCCGAGGTGGTCACCCGCGCGGCTACAAGGGCGCAGCCTGGGCCGGGTTCCGCCTGAGGCTTTTCCGGGTTGGGAAGAGTCGCGGATCGGGAACACGGTGATGAAACCGGGGCGTGGTCAGGTGGCAGCTTACTCCGTGCTTTTCACAAACCCTTCCTGCACAAGCTGTACGGTCCTCGCCATGGCGTTTCTGTTCACTGCGACCCCGGGAAGCAGTTGACTATTTCCCCATCCGTGCGCCTTCGCGGTCGCCCCGCACAGCTCAACTTTCACGCCACGCTGGACGAGGTCGGCAATCATCTGCCTGTAAGGATTTCCCTCGGTGATCTTTCGCTCAACATTATATGCGGCGTCATTCAGTACTACATGGCCGGCGTTGGTGTGGAAGATGGCGATGATTTCGGACTCGGCATTCCATTCCGTGACGTCGTCCGTGATGAGGCGCATATGGAAAATGGAAGCCGGTAGATCCCCTTCGAAGGCCAGCGATGGGATGCTGAAGACCATCTTCACGTTTGTCAGCTCGACTGGAATGTCGATGTGTAGCTCGTTCTCCGTCTCGCTCATTTTCTTCCCTCCTGGGGTGACAACGGTGGAATCACTGTCCGTTCTCATAATGAGACAACAAATCCCGCCTGCTCGCATCAGCGGTCAGGCGCCAGGGGAGTTGCGTCCAGCACTGAAGGGCTGGCGTGACGGGCTCACCAGATGAGCAGAGCGGAGTGTGGCGTATCGATTGCGGACGGACAACGCTCAGGTGTGTCTTCGAACAGCTCGTTCCTGGGGGGAATGCGAGGCGCGTCGCCGCTTCGTCCAGGTCGGCCTCCCAGTTGGCGAGGAATGTGCGGCTCCAAGGGTACGTCGCCACAATGGTCACAGGCCGGATTGACGAGTCGCTGATGCCGTGTGCCCGGAGATGCAACCATGCCCGACTACGGCCACGACCTCCTGCTGGGTACGTTCATCACTCCTACGGCACATGCTCCAGCACGGGTGCTAGCGCTGGCTGAGCCGCGGCCACCGGCGATGCTTGCCCGAGCGACGGCAAGCTTCGGTCTCCTTTCTCGTGGCCGATTCGAATTGACCGTGGCCGATTAGAACTCGGGCTCGATGCCGACGCCTTCCCTGAGGCCGTGCACGGCATGGGGAGCATGCGCTTGACGCCCGGTCAAGCCGTCGATGGACTGGACGAGGCCATCAACATCATCCGCGGAGCATGGAACAGTGCGGAACCAGGACCCCTGCGCTGCAAGGGAGAGCACTGCACGGTCCCGACAATGAAACGCGGACCACTCCCCGCTCACCACATCGAAATCTGGCTCGGAGCCTAGACCACGATGTCGGCCCCGAAGGAGCGTACGAGGTCCTCGTCCTGTGGCGACGTATCCGAGACCACTGTGAGTCCGTCGGCGGCCTTCGCCATCTGGATCACGTAGCCGCCGACCACTCCCGCGCCACCGGTGACCGCGATTGTGCGCCCGGCGGGCAGGGCCGGCAGGTCCGGGGCCTATCGGGAGGGCAGGCCGTTCATGGGCAGGGCCGATGCTTCAGCATGGGTGGCCCGCCGGAGGCGGGTACTCCTCCTGCTTTCATCTTTGCTCGATCTTGACTGAACGTTCTGCCTGTCGCCCCTGTGTGGCCCCCTGGAGGGTGTGGTGTGCTGGGAGGGGTCGTTTGTCCGCAGTGCCGCCTGGCGGGCATGACGGTGGCAGGCGACTGAGGCGGACTGCTTGGGAAGTCGCCGTTGTGTGTGTGGGCGAGCGGTGTGTACCGGCCCGCCGACTCGGCTGTCAGCCACTGGCGCTTGGACCCGCCACTGTGCTCGGATGCCCGGTGCCGGGCCCCTGAGGCGCTGCGACTCAGGGACCTCGAGACCACCTACCTGTGCCCGGACGGACTGACATTACGGTTCCACCCTCGCGTCCCTGACCTCGGTGACGAATGGGGGCGCCAGTTCGGGCGGACAACCACGGCAGCGCCGCTATCCACGAGCCGGGGCAGCACTCGTAGGCTCGGAACTAACTCTTAGTAAGCCACTCACTGCTGCCTTGGGCTGCAGGCCCGAGTGTTGCTTCACTGTGCGTGCGTCACCTCCTGCTTTCCGCCTGGACCTTCAGTGTCGCGGGAGGGGTCGCACTCAGCGTCTGAGGGGCCTTCAGTTGCGTCAGTAGACGACTCCGGCAGCTCTTTCCGGCACTGCGGTGATCCGGGCAGTGTCGGCGACGGCGTGCGCCGAACGCAGTCACAGCGCACCACCAGCCCCGCAGCAACGTGCCTGTATGAACCCAGGAGAACACATGAGCTTCCCATTTCCTGTACCCGACAAGAACGACCCTCGTTGGACACGTGAGGACGGCATCCATGTCCGTCGAGGCGAAGGAACTTCTCGCTGGCTCGCCGGCGACACCTATACGATCATGGTCACCGCCGATGACACCAACGGTTCCCTGGGGTTCGCCAAAGCCGTCGTTCCGCCGGGCGGCGGACCGGTGGCGCACGCACACGGTAATGAGGATGAGGCGTTCTACGTCCTGGATGGCACGCTTGAATTCCTCCTCGGCGAGCGCGTGTTCACGGTGAACAGCGGAGACTTCGTCTTCGTACCGCGAAACACGCGCCATAGATTCAAGAATGTGGGGGACAAGGAAGCGACGTTCCTTTTCATGTACACCCCGGGCGGGCACGAGGGCTTCTTCATCACGCACGGTGATGCGCCTGTTCAAGGAGAGACGTCACCACTCTGGGGGCCTGAGAGGTACGCGGCCCTGGTCGACGGCTTGCTCGCGGAGAACGTGTCCATCCTCCCCGAGGCATAACCCGAGACCGAGGGCCACGATCTCCATGCCTAGGGGGGCGTTCGTCGCGTCGGCGGGGGAGTCGGACGAGCTCGCCGACGCTGACGTGGGCTTCGATGTGACCGGCCAAACCGAGGTGGTCGACGCTGCGCACCATCGACTCGAGGGACCCCGGCCCTGTTGGTGTGCGGCAGGCTGACGGGATGGCGCCGTGCGGAGTGGGCACAGGCCGCACCCATCAGGACCGGTCAGGGATGCACGATTCTGAATCGGACCAGCGCCACAGCAGCTGCTCCTGACCTGGCGGGCGAGAAAGTGCGGCACTCGTCCCATTGAAAGGCCCCCAGGCAGTGCTCTGTCTGAGCGGTCGTTCCTGTCCCCAGCGTGACCATCCAGCCCTCCTGCAGCCATCCTCAACGATGGGAGGCGGCGGCACGCCCGGGAGGCGGCCGGCACGCCCAGACAGTCGGTGGCCCGAGCGCCCCGAAGCCGACCCCGGTGCGCCTCCATACCCCACCGCATGGGGGACGTGGCCGGGGTCCGTAGATGCCGTCGCTGCGCTTCAGTCGGCGGAGTGCCGCAAGCACTGAGAGCATCGAATGAGAACCCCATGCCATGCCACTCCACGTCTTCCTTGGATCCGCCATGAAAGCAGTAGGCCTTTTCAGCTTCGGTGGCCCGGAGGTGCTCCAGGTCGTTGATCGGGATACACCCCACGCGGGCCCCGGTGAGGTCCGAATCCGCGTCGGAGCGGCGGCCGTCAATCCGGCGGACACCGTGATCAGAAGTGGCGCCTCACCCTTGCGGTTCCAAGGTTCAGAGCCCATCATTCCTGGGCTTGACGTGGCCGGCACGATCGACGAGGTTGGGGTCGGCTCTGATGTCGGCCTCTCCGTCGGCGATCGAGTGATAGCCATGGTGAATCCGACATTGCGCAACGGCGGCGGATACGTTGAACAGGTCGTCCTTCCTGCCTCTTGGGTCGTACCAGCGCCGGCAGGAGCCGATGACGCCGAGGCGGCCACGCTCCCGCTCAATGGACTGACTGCCCTGCGAGCCCTTGATCAATTGGACTTGGCGACGGGCAGCACTCTCGCGGTGACGGGTGCCGCCGGAGCGGTGGGAGGGTTTGCGGTGCAACTAGCCAAGGTAGCTGGACACCGCGTACTGGCCGATGCGTCGTCGGCAGATGCAGAGTTGGTTGCCGCGCTGGGCGCGGACGAAGTCGTTCCCCGCGGCTCTGCTGTGGCGGAGCAGTTTCGCGCTCACGCCCCCGACGGCGTTGATGCCGCAGTGGACGCAGCGGTCATCGGAACTCCCTTGCTAGGCGCGATCCGCAAGGGTGGCCGGCTCGCCTCCGTACGTGGTGTGTCTGGGCAGCGAGCGTTCGAGAAGGCAGCCGAGAGGCATGGTGTGCAGCTTTTCGCAACGTTCGTCCACGACTACGACGGCCGTCCTGACAAGCTCGACCTTCTCCGTCAGCTCGCTGGTGAGGGAAAGCTGACCATGAGGGTCGCGGGTCGTTTCCCGCCTGAGGAGGCGGCGCATGCCCACCGTCTCCTCGAAGCTGGGGGGGTGCGCGGGCGCCTGATTCTCGAGTTCTGACCAGCGGATCGGTGGACGCTGGTGAACCCGAAGCTGGACGGGCGGAAGGTGTTCGAGCAGGAGCTCACCGAGCTGGGCGTTAGTTGCTTCGGCGAGGCCTGTCTGACCTGTCTGACCTGTCTGACCTGCGGGCGGCCCTTCGAAGGCGTCGCGATCCTGGTGGCTCAGCGGGCCCTGGCGATGACTGCCGGGACCTGGCACAACAACCAGATCGGCGAACCGTCACCCGCTCGCTGATAGCGCTTGACCACCGACAGCATCTGGCAGTGACCGCCCAAGCAGGCTCCCTCCGAGTCAGAGGACCTCCTCCGAGAGACCAGGAACTCCGACGACACCTGCTCGGGCCAGGGAGTCTCGTCCCACAGCCACCGACGGTCGACGGTCATCCGCCCGTCCTGCTCATGGCCTCGGCGAACCACCACGCCATAACGACGGGCGGTCGATCATCGCGCCCGCATACTGACCTCCAGTCAACCCATGAGCCCAGCGCACCCCGACCCATGCGGTGCGCGCGTTGACCGCGTCCGCGTCCTGCCGGCTGCTCGCTCGGCATCGTCCTCCTGCACAGGCGTCGGCACGGGATGCTGGAGGTAGGAGCCGCTCGCGTATGCCCCGGTACACGCTGGGAAGGCGTATTGGGCCAACAGGTGGAATAGTAAGTACAAACCGGATTCCCAGCCCTTGACTGCCCTGGGAGGTTGCTGTGTCCTGTAACGCCTGTCTGGGCCGACCTGACCTGGGGCTACTGCTCCTCCGCCTAGGAGCGGGCGGCGTGCTCGCTGCGCATGGGGCACAGAAGTTGTTCGGCTGGTTCGGAGGTAGTGGCGGCCTTGAGCAAACGGGCGTTGCCATGGAAGCGGTGGGCTATGTCCCCGGAAAACGGTCAGCGGCGGCCGCAGGACTCACGGAATTGGGTGGCGGTGCCCTGCTGGCGCTGGGCCTGGCGACACCGGCGGCCGGCGCCGCGGCGGCAGGTGCGATGACGGGCGCCGCGGCCGTGCATGCACCGAACGGCTTTTTTGCGCAGGAAGGTGGATATGAGTATGCGGTTTCGCTTGGCTTGACGGCCACTGGCCTAGCGATCGCGGGTCCAGGCCTGTTCTCACTCGACCATCTGCTGGGTCATGCGCTCAACCGACACTGGATGGTGCCGCTCTCGATGGGTGTCACGGCGGCAATCACTACTCTGGTCGTCGGAGCCCGCAATAGGAGGGTCCGCAGCCAGGACGGAGGCGACGAGTAGACGCCAAACGCAGGGCGGCTGATCATCACCCAGTGTTCTGGCGGAATGGGAGACGGTTGCTTCCGTGTTGCGAAACGGGGCTGCGGCAGGTCGAGTGTCGACGACAGTGCTGGTTTCCCCAAGTTGCGGAGAAACGCATGTGGGATCTGCAAACTCTGGCAGACGTCGAGGAAATAAAAAAGACAAAGGCCCGCTACTGTCGCTTTGTGGACACGCGAGAATGGGCTCAGCTTCGGAAACTGTTCACCGATGACTGCCGTTTCGCCATAGCGGGAAACAGTCAGTCGGTCGAAGAGTTTATCTCCCTCGCTCGAAGATGGTTGGGAGATTCGACGAGCGTGCACAGCGTGAGCATGCCGGAGATCGAAGTCAGGGGCGCCACCGAGGCGACCGCGATTTGGGGGATGGAAGATATCGTCTCCTTTCCCGCGGAAGGTGACCAACCACTGAAGGGGATTCACGGCTGGGGGCACTACCACGAGGAGTACCGCAGGGAAGGCGGCCACTGGTTGATAAGTCGTCTGACCTTGACGCGTCTGCGCCTCGATTCCCTTCCGGGCGGTTTCCCCGACGCTTGACCGGTTGCCGCAACGGAGTTGCTGCCATGATGCGCTCAGGTGAAGCCCAAACCTGCCGAATCATCTTGGCATGGGCATGTGGCGGGTGCCCGAATGGGGGTCAGGAACTGTGCTTGTGTGAGACATAGCAGCCGAAGTGTGAGTTAGCTCATGTGGGCGTACGCTTGCGAGACATGCATCGCGCCAACGACCCAAGAGGTCAAGGGCAGCGACGGGCCCGGTCGCCGCGATCCGCTGCACATTCCGCTGCACATTGAGTGCGAGACCGGGCAGCCTCACGGAAGAACGGGCACAGCAATGGGCACAGTCACCACCAACGACGGCACAGTCATCTTCTACAAAGACTGGGGTCCCCGCGACGGCCAGCCGATCGTCTTCCATCACGGTTGGCCGCTGAGCGCCGACGACTGGGACAACCAGATGCTCTTCTTCCTGGAGCATGGTTTTCGAGTCATCGCGCATGATCGCCGAGGCCACGGCCGTTCCAGCCAGACCGCAACTGGCAACGACATGGATACCTACGCCTCCGACGTCGCAGCTCTCACCGACGAACTCGACCTCCAGGGTGCCTACCATGTTGGGCATTCGACAGGTGGAGGCGAGGTCACACGCTACGTCGCCCGCGCCAAGGCCGGCCGTGTGGCGAAGGCAGTGTTGGTCAGCGCGATCCCACCCGTCATGGTGAAGTCGGATTCCAACCCTGGAGGTACGCCGGTCGAGGCGTTCGACGAACTGCGGTCCGCTCTCGCCGCCAATCGCTCTCAGTTCTACATTGATGTCCCCTCGGGCCCGTTCTATGGCTTCAACCGGCCTGGGGCGACCGTCTCGCAGGGGCTGATCGACGATTGGTGGCGACAGGGCATGATGGGAAGCGCCCTGGCGCACTACGAGTGCATCAAGGTGTTCTCTGAGACCGACTTCACCGAGGACCTCAAGCAGATCGACATTCCCGTACTCGTCGCGCACGGCACCGACGATCAGGTCGTCCCCTACGATGACTCCGCGGTTCTCTCGGTCAAACTCCTCAAAAACGGAACCCTCAAGACCTATGAGGGACTGCCCCACGGGATGCTGTCGAGCCATCCTGACGTACTTAACCCCGACATCCTTGAGTTTTTGAACTCCTAGCACACGGCGGCCGCCGGGCGAGGTCTCAGACAAACGCGACGTGACGTCCGGTGAGGGGCTTCCCGGGCGCAATTGCGACATGGGCGGATGCTCCCTTGAGCAAGGGGCGTCAGGCATCCGCCAGCGACTGACCGTCTCGAGGTCAGTCGCTGGCGCGCGGCCGGCCCTTCCCTTGGAGTACGCACGTCAGGGTTGTCCACGAGGGCCACGGCTCACGTAGGTTGCCGTGCCCCGATGGCCGGTAGACAGCACCCGAGGTGTGGCAATTCGCCGATGCGCGATCCCCCGTGATGGGTCACAATGGAACGCGGGACCGAATGGCCGGATCAGCGCCCCCTCAAGGACCAGGAGCCCGAACTCGAGCACGGCCTTGAATGATGTTGCTAGGCGTCTGGTAATCGCCACCCAGGAAACGGCCTTGAGTCACCCGGCCGGAATGCACAGGGGAGGCTACCGCCGTGCCGAATAGGTAGCCTACAGCGTTCGCTATCGTGTGAGGAGTCCAGGTGGAAATCGACAGGACCAATACGGCAGTCGTGTTCATTGACCCACAGAACGACGTCCTGAGCGAGAGTGGGGTGAACTGGGACGCCGTGGGAGCGAGCGTCACGGAGAATGGAACCGTCGAGAATATGGAAAGGATATTCGAGGCGGCGAAGGCGGGTGATTACGAGGTGTTCATTTCGCCTCACTACTTCTACCCGACCGACAACGGATGGCGAATGAACGGGCCGCTCGAGATGAGCGAGCTCGAGACGCACACGTTCGCACGCACGGGGCAACTCGATCTGACCGGGTTTCAAGGCTCCGGGGCAGACTGGGTGGACCGCTTCAAGCCCTACATTGAAGACGGCAAAACAGTGGTTGCTAGCCCGCACAAGGTATTCGGACCCGAAACCAACGATCTGGTGCTGCAATTGCGCAAGCGGGGGATACAGAGGATCATTCTCGGCGGGATGCTCGCGAACATGTGCGTCGAGTCCCACATGCGGCACCTCATCGAAGAGGGGTTTGAGGTCGCCGTGGTGAGGGATGCCACTGCGGGACCCCGGCATCCGGTGTGGGGTGACGGATATGAGGCCGCGATTATCAACTACCGCTTCTTCGCGCACGAGTTGCTGTCGACCGACGAAGTGCTCGATCGAATGAACTGAGGGACTCTCAGCCGGAAGTGGTCCTCGCGGCCCTCCGCATTCCTGCTTCGCCAGGGTCATTCGACGGTTGGTTCACTGAGCGGGGACGCAGTGGACGGAGACGCGCCTAGTCCGCTGTAGCCGGCGCTCGGGACGATGGCAAGGCGTGAGAGGGGACGCTGTGGAGTTCCAACACACCGTGGAGCTGGTCAGTCGAGCCGTTGACGCTGCGGGCGTGGTCATCATAGTCGTGGGGACGCTGTGGGCGACCGTTCTCGCGGCTGTCCGGCTCAGGCGTCGGCAGGCAGGTGTGTACCGTGGCTATCGCCGTCGCGTCGGGCGGTCGATCCTGCTGGGGCTGGAGTTCCTCGTGGCCGGCGACATCATTCGTACGGTGGCTGTCTCACCGACATTCACGAGTGTCGGAGTGCTGGCCGTGATCGTAGCCATCCGCACCTTCCTCAGCATTTCTCTCGAGCTCGAGATCACCGGGCGGTGGCCGTGGCAGAAGCCAGTCGCCGAGACAGACGACTGAGCCCGCACAACGCCTGCCGGTCCGGCACCCGCGGCCTGCCCGGCCCCGGCTCGGGCAGCAACGGCTCGACGAGCGACCACAGTTCGTCCGAACACGATCCATGGCCCCGACTGACGCTTCCCCCACGCCCCGACCAACGAGCAGACGAGCCGATGGTTACCTGATCAACAACGCCTGGTCGGTTCGGACACCGCTGGCTGCGGTCCCAGCCCGGTCGACCGTGCATGACCGGACAGCAAGCACCACGTCCTCACCGACGGGCAGGGCATCCCGCCCGCCGTGTCGCTGACCGGCGGAAACCGCAACGACGTCACCCAGCTGATCCCGCTGCTGGACAAGGGTCCGCCGGTCGCCGGCAGGCGACGGCGACCGGCGGACATGCTCCTGGGTGGTGAGGGCGAGCATGGCGGCGTGATGTGCCGGCATCAGTCGGCGTAGCGGTCGGCCCTCGCACGCGTCCAGGCGGCGCTGTCATGTGTGGGGCGTCGAGTGCGGTTCCTGCTGAGGGGCCACGTTCCGGCCTGCATTGGCGAGCAGACGGGCGGCTTCGACCAGTCCGGACGCTCCGGCCTCACCACGTTCCAGGACTGCGTCAGGACGTGCGCCACGCTCGCGTACGGCGTGCGCGAAATGCTGCATGTCCTTGCGCATCAACGGGTGGAGGTGTTCAGCGAGGTCCGGGGTGATGACGGTGCCCAGAGCGTGCAGGGCCGCACTGCCGCCGCTGCTGGCACTGATGGCCTCGATCAGTGCGGGCAGGTCGAGACCGACGTGGGCCGCCAGAGCGAGGACGTCCTCGGCGTTCTTCATATTGGTAATGGTCAGTGCGTTGTTGAACAGTTTGGTGAGCTGTCCCTCTCCGACCGGTCCCATGAGCCGCACCGTGTCGCTGAAGGTTTCGAACACGGGACGTGCAGCGCTGAAGGTCTGCGCCGGGCCGCCGACGAATGTGGTGAGGGCGCGGGCGCGGGCACCTGGACCGCCGCCGCTGACCGGTGCGTCCAGAAACACCGCGCCTACGTCGGCGACGTGGGCGCCGATCCGCTCGGCCTCGGTAGGGTCGCCTGTGCCGTGGTTGACAATGATCGTGCCTGGGGCGGTGTTCGCCAAGAGGCCCTGGTCGTCGAGCAGATTCCAGATGTCCGCGTCGTCGCGCAGGCACAGCGCGATTAGCTCCACGGAGGCCGTCAGGTCGGCCACTGTGTCGTGTACGAAGTGGGGCACTGCTGCCACGGCGGTGAGTGAGGCTGGCCGCCGCGCCCAGACATGTAGGTCGAAACCCTGTTCGCCTATCGCTTCGGCCATGGGCCCGCCCTGGTCGCCGAGCCCGATGAAACCGACTTTGCTGATCTTCCTCATGTGTTTGCCTTCTTCAGGTCCCCGCACTTTTCCTGGACCGGGTCAGGACAAGATGCCAGCGCTGAGGTTCCACAGGCGCTCGGCGTTCGCGGCGTCGAGCGCGTAGGCGGCGACTCCCGGCACACCCAGTTCCGTGGGCCGTGCGGTCACCTGGGGGGCCTCGTTGACGTCTTCGAAGTAGCGACCGCCGATGCCCTCTACCAGCGGGGAGGCGGCGAGGAAGACGGAGGTGGCGGCGCCCTGTTCGATGGTCTTGCGGTAGGGCTCGGGCGTCTTCAGCCCGCCGGTGTGCCGCTGGAGATTGGTGGCGATCGCTCCGGGATGCAGCGCGTTTGCCCGGATGCCCTCATCCGACCAGCGTCGGTCTGCTTCGACGGCCAGAAGCACCTCCGCGGTCTTCGACTGGCCGTAGGCGCTGAGCGCGTCGTAGGGGCGGAAGCGGTAGTCGAGGTCGTCGAAGACGACCGGGGAGAAGAGGTGGCCGCTGGAGGACACGGTCACCATGCGTGCGCCCTCTGCCGCGGCCAGTGCCCGGTGCAGGCCCAGTGCCAGGGCGAAGTGACCCAGGTAGTTGGTGGCGAACTGCTGCTCGTGGCCGCCCGTGCCCCGCTCCAACTCGGGCAGCATCATGATCCCGGCATTGTTGACCAGGATGTGCAGGGGGCCGTTCCAGCCGGTGGTGAAGGTGTTCACGGAGTCCAGGTCCGCTACATCAAGGCGGGCGACGTGAACGGCGTCGTTGCCGGACCTGACCCGCAGGTCGGCCGCGACCGCCTCGCCGGCATCGGGCCGCCGGACCGCGAGTGTGACATCGGCGCCTGCGGACGCCAGCGCATGGGCGGTTTCCACACCGATGCCGGAGGTGGCGCCGGTGACCACGGCACGCTTGCCGGACAGATCAACCCCGTCGATCACCTGAGCAGCGGTGGAGTTGCGGTCGAATGGGCTGCGAAAGAGTGCAGACACGGGTGCTCCTCGGTCAGGAAGGGGGCTACAGGAGCACGGCTGAACCTGCCCCGTCGCATCTGGCAGGGACGGTGTTATTGACTGATTCTGCCGGTTTCGGCCGTGCTCTGCCATTGTGAGGAACTCATGGCCTGCCGCCCAGGACCAGCTGAGACTGGGAGTGACAGGGCCACCCGGACCTGACACCACCTGCCTACCCTGGAGCCATGACAGCCACCGGTGACCCGGGCCCTCTGGCCACCTACCTACGCGCCCGTCGGGAACTCGTCCAGCCCGGCGTGGTGGGCATCCCCGATACCGGTAACCGGCGCGTGGCGGGCCTGCGCCGGGAAGAAGTCGCCTTCCTCGCCGGCGTCAGCTCCGACTACTACGTGCGTTTGGAACAAGGCCGCGACCGGCACCCTTCCGAACAGGTCCTGGTCAGCATCGCGGGCGCACTGCAACTGGACGAAGAGGCCACCGCCTACCTCATCCAGCTCGCCGCTTCCCCCCGCATCCGCCGCCGACGCCCCCGCCCTGAGAAGGCCGGCGACGGCATCCGTACTCTCATCAACACCTGGCCGCTGACCCCGGCGTACGTCCACGGCACCTACATGGACGTGCTTGCTGCCAACCCTCTGGCGATCGCACTCTCCCCCTTCAACGCACCCGGCCAGAACAGCATCCTCGCCGCCTTTCTGGAACCTGAACTGCGCGCCCTGCACTCCGACTGGGACGAGATGACCGCCCGCATCGTGCCCTACCTCCGGTCCGTCGCCGGTCCCGACGTAACTGATCCACGCCTCGTCGAGATCGTGGGCGAGCTGTCCGTCCGCAGCGACCGCTTCCGCAGGCTCTGGGCACGCCAGGACGTCAAACACAAGACCACCGGCACCAGTCAGCTGCAACACCCTCAGGTCGGCGCCTTGGAACTGCACTATGAGAAGTTGCTGATCCCCGGCAGCCCAGGGCAGACCCTCGTCACCTACCATGTCCGCCCCGGCAGCGACTCCGAAGACCGTCTACGCCTGCTCGCCTCTCTGAACGACTCCACCCACACGCCCGCAGAAGCCGTACGCATTGCCACGGGCAGCTGAATCATCCAGCGGCAGTCACACCGTCTGACATTGATCAGAGAGCGGGGATGCCGACCTTCGAAGTCCGGCTCGAGGCAGTGGCACAAGCTGACGTGTACGTCGCCCGCGGTGCCGCCGACCGGTGACGCCCGTCCCGTACGCCTCTACGGCGTCAGGTCCGACCTGTCTCTTCCCGCTGTCGCGCTGTTCGGAGCCTGAGAGGCAGAGCCTTTTCCGCGTGAACCACGTGAGGGTGCAGTCCTGACTGAGGCCGCGATGCTCCCCGGTCAGTTGTCCGGACGCAGAATGCCCTCGGGGTCGTAGCGTTTCCGCAATTCGGCAACGCGGGCACCGGTAGTCCCTGGATAGGTCTGGTCAAACGTGGCCTCGTCCGGGTTGCTCTTGAAGTTCACGTACGCCCCCTCCGTATGTTCCGCCACCGGCTCCCACGCCTTGCCCAGGGCTTCGCGGCCGTAAGGAGGAAAGGTGGAGGCGATGACGAGGGACCGCTGATGCCGGTGAGGGAACGCGGTGGCCGCGGGATCGATGTCGGAGACCGCGCCGCCGAGCGACCGCATCTGGACGTGCGCGGGGGCGGGCCCGCTCGCCATGGCGACGATGGCACGGGCAGCGGCCGGCGTGATGTCAGTGATCAGACCGTTCGTCGTGGAGGAGCGCATCTGCCCCACATTGGAGTGCATGTGCTCACGTGGCACCAGGTTCGTGTAGGGGGTGATCACGGCCTGCTGGAGTGCCACCTCACCGATACCGAGAAGGGGTTCGATTGAACGTCGGACGACGTGCTCATCGTCCGTGGCCACGACCGCAGTGATGAAGCCACTTGTCACGGAGCCCTGCGAGGACAGCATGAGGGCGGTCGTGAGCTCTCGCGGGGCGTCCCTCAGAGCAGCGTCCAGGCGCTGGAGCACCTGGCCCGCAGGATCGACACGTGCGACGATCTGCGCGACTCCCACGTTGCGCAGCTCGACGGCCTCGAACTCGAAGGCCAGGGCGATACCCGCGCCTGCTCCCGCGCCGCGCATCATCCACAGGAGGTCAGGCTCGTTGGAGGCGTCGGTGCGCACGGCGGAACCGTCGGCGAGCACCACCTCGACGGCGCGTATGCGGTCCACCGTCAGTCCGAAGCTCCGGACGAGCCACCCGACACCACCGCCCGTGGCCAGCCCGCCGACACCGACATTGCCGTGGTCGCCGGAGCTGATGGCCAGGCCGTGCGGGCTCAGGGCCGCTGCTACCTGCGCCCAGCGGGCCCCGGCCTCGACCCGCACCCGGCGCTTCCTGCGGTCGAGTACCGTGATCTTGTTCATCCGCCGGAGATCAATGACCATGCCCCCGTTGTTGGTGCCGCTGCCGGACAGGCCGTGCCCGCCACTGCGCACCGCGAGAGGAAGCCCGCGCTCCCGGGCCAAGAGCAGGGCGGCGGCGACATCACCGGCCGATTCCGGGACGGCGACGACGGCGGGGCTGCCCACTGTGGTGTACGTGGAGCGGTACTCCCTGTACCTACTGTCGTCAGGGGTGATCAGCTTGCCGGACAGTGCGGCCGACGCAGTGGCGAGTTCCCGATTCATCGTTGCCCCCTGACGGCCGCGACGCGTGCGCGCACGGCGGGTACGACTTGTGAGGTGAAGAGTTCGAGCTGGGCCTCCGCGTCCCCCACGGGCCAGAAGATGAAGGTGTCGAAGCCCAGTCGCAGAGCCCAGTCGCTGAGGGTGTCCGACCACATCTGGACGTCCCCGACGAGTCCCTGGCCGGCGCCGTGCGCCCCGATGGTCCCGATGACGTTGTAGACGCGCCGGATGGACCGCGGATCGCGCCCGGCGGCCGTGGCCGCCTCGTCGATGATCAGCTGGCGCGCGGGTACCTCCTCGGGAGGTACGTAGATGTTCAGTGGGGAGATCCATCCGTCGGCCGCCCGGCCCGTCACGGCGAGCATCTTCGGCTTCTGGGCGCCCAGCCACAGCTGCACCGGCGTGGACGCCACGGGGCCCGCGCGGTATCCCGTCACGGCGTGGTGGGGGGTCTGCATCCGTACCACGCCACCGGCCAGAGCCTGGTGCATAAGGTGGAGGGACTCCTCGGTGAAGGCGACCATCTGTGCGCCGCGCCGGGGCTGGCCGCCCATCGACGCGATCGCGTCGGCGAAGGCGCCGCCGCCGACTCCGAGCTGTACGCGGCCATCCGTGAGGATGCCCAGGGAGGCGGCCGCCTTGGCGAGCATGGTCGGGGGCCGCAACTGGAGGTCGGCCACGTCGGTGACGAACGAGATGCGGTCAGTCACCGCTGACAGGTGACTGATCAGCGTCCAGGTTTCCAGATATCCGGGTTGGTACGGGTGGTCCTGGACGGCAAGGTAGTCCAGGCCGCCGTCGTCGGCCCGGCGCGCGAGTCGGCGGGTCTCTTCGAGATCATCTGCGGCCGGGTTGAGGCTCAAGCCAAACGACAGCTGGTGTCCGTAGTCGGTCATGTCATCACAGTGCGGCAGTCATCCACCTGCGGCAAACAAGCCATAAGGTGCTAATATTTAGTAAGTGACTAAGGAGTGATCACGTGCCTCGACAGCTTGAGCGCAGTTCCATTCATGACGAGACCTGCCCGAGGTTCCAGGAGGCCCTCGAAGTCGTCGGCCGCCGCTGGACGGGCTCGATCCTGGGCGCAGCCGCCCAGGGGGCCAGGCGATTCGGGGAGTACCGGGCGATGATCGACGGCATATCCGACCGCCTGCTCTCCCAGCGGCTCAAGGAACTCGAACGTCAGGAACTCATCAGAAGGACCGTGGTCCCGACCACGCCCGTGCAGATCACCTACAGTCTCACGCCCCTGGGTGACGCTCTGATCGACGCGTTGCAGCCCTTGGTGAAGTGGAACATGCGAAGAGCCGCTGAGGCCACCCATGCCCTGATCCATGCGGGCACGGACGGCAGACCTGCCTGAAGCCTTTCGCTGAGTGCCTCGCGCACGCGGGTGTCCCGGTGGCGTGATGACGCCCGCGCCTGTGTCCGAGGCGGTGTGCTGGGCAAGTGAGGACTTGAGCGGCAATGGCCACCCTTGTACCGCTCCTTCGGCGTGCCGGGGCTCGTGCGAGCCCGGCACGGCTGGTGATGACGGTGAGTGTCCTTGACGGTGGACGTTTCGCCTGCTGTGCGCCAGGAAAGGCATCGGACAGCCCGTGATGTGGGCGTCGGCGGTGAGGTGCGGCACAGGGGCGCCGGAAGACCACGGTAGATCACCGCGCCGTTCGGTCAGGTCTCGCGGATATCCTCTCCGACGGCCCGGGAAGCGGAGACGGGGGAGACGGACGAGTCAATGCGGAATCCGTCTGATCGGCGCCTTGACAGGGGTGCGCCGCCTACCCACCGGGACTGCATGATCACGATGTCGCCGGCCCCTGTCGCTACCTCGGCGTTACCGGCTACCTCCTGCCACCTCGGGACGGAAAGGGGGCCTGCAAGCCCCGCCTGGGTCATGTTGAGGCGATTGCATAGAGACGCGCTCCCGGGTGCGGATCAGGCCTCACCCATCCGAAGCGGGGAAGAAGGATCCGCTCGGAGGGTGATCAGATGTTCGGGCGTGAGCGCCTGCGCCGGACGGCGCGCGCGGGCTTACCGGGACGCGTCGGCTCCACGACACCCTCGCTGGCCTCGGTCTGCTCGTTCGCCGTGACTCCGCGCGCGATCGCGTACATCATCTCCTGGAACGCGGTCTGTGACTCTTCGGGCAGAACGGAGAGAAGCAGCCCGTCGACCTCGTTGACCTTTGCGTGCAGCGCTTCATACAACTTTGTGCCGTTCGGGGTGGCCACGATCCGTCGGCTCCTGCGGTCCGCCGGGTCCGGCTGGCGTTCGACCAGGCCGGCCTCCTCCAGGTCGTCCAGCAGGTAGGTCATCATGGTGCGGTCAACGCCTAGTCGGTCAGCGAGGAACCGTTGGCTGCACGCCTCTCCTCGAACTGCGGCGGCGAGAATGAAGTAACCGCGAGGGCCGCCGGTGAGGTTGGCGACAGTCGTCTCAACGGACCTTGCGTAGGCGCGGAAAACCACGCCGATTGCGAAACCGAAGTCGTCCTCCAGCAGAGGCGTCACCATTGGTGAGTCCGCTCGGTCAGCCTTGCTTCTTGACGTCACTGTGAACCTCCCATCCTCGGTGCGGCATCGGGACACCCATTCCATCCCAGACTAACCTTTTTGGCAGAAGGTATGCAACGCCTACGGTCTGCAAGGGATATCGAAGGCCGCTGGTCACGTTTGCATTCGGCCGAGAACCAGATTGGTCCGGGCGTGGCAGGGGTCTTCGTGCCCTGCCCCGCCGTTCGGCCCGGTTGTTCCTGGGCGGGCGGTGGCACTACCGAGTCCGTCGGGGATAAGCCCCACCGCGACGACCGCGACGAGCGTGCTGATCGGCGCGGATTCGTGTGTGATCACGCGGTGACGGCTCGGGGCTCAAGGCAGGACTCGAGCCCGTACGTGTGATGGTGCCGCCCGATGCAGACGGCTTTATTCGTCTCCGACCGTTGCGCCGCGACCTGTGACGACGTTGACCACACCAGAGGGAAGGACCGCGGCATCGAACGCTTCCATGATGATCTGTGTCTGCATTGCGCTGAGTTCGCTGGGGCTTCACTACGACCGTGCATCCGGCAGCGAGGGCAGTGGCGACCTTCTGCGCCACGAACACAGCGCTGAGGTTCCACGGCGTGATCGCCACCGCGGCGCCGAGCGGGTCCATCGAGACTGTGGTGCTGCCACGGGTTTGCTGGAATGTGCCGACGCCGAACCGCATCCCTACCGCCGTGCCTGAGAAGGACCGCGCTTCCCGCTGCCCCGAGAAGCCGTCAGTGGCCGCTCGGCTCTGGCTTCGGCGCGGGGATGAAGGCAGCGACAAGGAGGGCGGCGACGCCGGCAAGTGCCAGGACCGCAAAGCCGTAGGTGTAGCCGTTCTCGGTCGGCAGGCCGCTGGCGGATGTGTGGGCTCCGAGGATGCCGCTCATAACGGCCACACCGACGGACCCGCCGATGGTGCGAACGTTGGCAGTGACGCCGTTGGCAACCCCGGTCTGGTCAGGGCGGACGGCGGCGACGATGACGTTCGACATGGTTGAGAAGGCGATGCCAAGGGACACCCCCATCAGCGCCAGGGCAGCTGCGATATGCCAGCTGCGGTCATGTTCGACGGCGAGTGCGACCACCGCCACGACGTTGAGCGCCGAAGCCGCCACGAGGACGTGACGCGGCCCGAACGCTCTCACCAGTTGTGCGGAGAGCAGTCCGGCGAAAAACATGGTCACGGTCATCGGCAGGAGCAGCAGTCCGGCCTGGGTGACGCTGGCGCCGAAGCCGTAGCCGGCTCCTGGCGGTGTCTGCACGAAGATGGGCAGGAAGGCCAGTACGGCGAACAAGCTGACGCCGAAAAGCATGGAGACGAGATTTGTCGTCCACACGGCGGTGCTGCGCATCATGCGCATGTCGATCAAGGGGCGGTCCGACCGCTTTTCCGTAATCACCCACCATGACGCGAGTACGACGGAGGCAAGGATGGGCAGAGACACCGCGGGCGACGTCCAGCCCCATTGGGACGCCTGAGCCAACGGCACCAGCAGTGCCACGAGCCAGCCGGCCAGCAGCGTTGTGGCGAGCCAGCTGACGGGAGTGGAGTTCCGGGCGGACGAGGACGGTATGGCAACCCGGGAGGCGGCAGCGGCTATGAGGATCAGGGCTGCCGGGAGCCAGAACAGCGACCGGATACCGAAGGTGTCGGCCAGCGGCCCTGCCACTACGACGCCCACGCCACCGCCTACAGCGGCCAGCGCTGCGGCGATCCCGATCGCACCTGGCCTCTTCTCCCGCGGTAGCTCGTCGCGGATGATGCCGAAGGCCAGCGGAAGTACTCCACCGCCCACCCCTTGCACCACCCGGCCGCAGAGCATGAGGGAGATGTCGGGCGCCGCCGCCGAAATGGCCGAGCCTGCTGCCAGGATGACCAGTGAGACGACGAGGACACGGTCCTTGCCGTAGCGATCGCCGAGACGACCGACTACCGGTGTGCAGACCGAGGCGGAGAGGAGGAAGGCGGTCATGACCCAGGGGATCAGACTCGGCGTTGTGCCGAGGTCCTCCTGGAGCAGGGGCAGCACGGGACTGATCAGTGACTGCAGGAGAGCGAATGCGAAGACAGCGAGGAGAAGAACAAGCAGGGTGACTTGCGGGGGATGGGAACGGGATGCCGAAAGTGAAGGCATGAGTCACCTACGTCTGAGCGAGATGCCACCGGCCGGTATGTACGCCGTGAGGTCTCCGGTCGGCCGGTGAGCGCGTGGTGGTTCCAAGAAGGAGGCACCGACAGGCCTGGCTGCCTGGGGGCACCGCTGCCGTGCGGTGTTGAGCGCCGCGTCACGGTCCTTAACCGACCGGGACGGCGATGCGCAGCACCGGCTTGATGACGTCACCCCGAGCAGCGTCAGCGAACGCCGTGTTGATGTCGTCGAAGTCGTAAAAACGCACAAGACGGTCGATCGGGAAGTCGCCGGACTGGAAGAGCTCGATGAGATAGGGAATGAACTCCTGTGGCTGGGCATCGCCTTGGACGATGCCCGCAACGCTCTTGCCGAGAGCGAGTTCGGCCGCCGGCACTGCAGCCTCGGGTGAGCCGCCCGCCACGAGTCCGACCTGGCCCATCGAGGCCAGAGACGCGACAGCGTGGCCAAGCATCTCCGGACGGCCAGTGGTGTCGAGCACGAAGTCGCTTCCCCTGGGCACAATCTCCTTGATCGCTGCGGCCACGTCCTTGTGACGCGCATCGATGACATGGGTCGCGCCCAACTCTTCCGCCAGACCAAGGCGTTCGGCGTGCACATCCACGGCTATGATCTTGGCCGCGCCGGCCACACGGGCTGCCATCAGGGCACCGAACCCAACGGCTCCGACACCCAGTACGGCGATCGTCGCTCCGGCAGGCAGCGCGAATGAGTTCATCACGGCCCCGGCACCCGTCTGCAGCCCGCACCCGAGCGGAGCCAGCACCTCCAGCGGAGCGTCATGAGTCACCTTGACGGTGTTCGAGACACTCGTCAGGGCATGCGTGGCGAACGACGACTGGCCGAAGAAGTGTCCGTTGACATCTCCGTCCGAGGCCTCGGTGCGGTGCAGGCCTCGAGTGCCGTCGAGCCGTGCGCCGGAGAAGTTTGCGGCGAAGGCCTGATCACAGTAGGCCGGGTGGCCACTGAGACAGGCTTCGCACCGACCGCAGGACTGAAACGACAGAACGACATGATCGCCAGGCTTCAGGCTGTCTACCGACGCCCCCACCTTCTCAACGATGCCGGCCCCCTCGTGTCCGAGCACCAGCGGGAGCCCGACTGCAATGCGCTGGTGCCAGGCGTGGGCGTCTGTCTGGCAGATGCCTGTGGCTACGAGTCTGACCAGTACTTCGCCGTCCCGGGGTTCGTCGAGCTCTAGTTGCTTGATCACCAGCGGCTGACTTTGGCCCTCCGCTACTGCTGCCCGGATGCGCATGGCGTGTCCTCGTTCTCTGGTGAGCGCCGCTACGGACGCCTAATCATTGACCCTGTAAACCATGTTTTAAAGAGACGGTCTTGTCAACAGATAGTGGCCCTCGTCACGCATTAATAGCAACGACGTGTAATATTTTAAATACTTACAGTCATTAGAGCAGGTGGTGACGCCCGGATCAAAGTTGATCAGTGGGTGTGCGATGCGGAAGGATTCATCTTCTTGACAAACGGTCTGCCTAGCAGCACGCTTGCGACATACGTTCCGCGGAGTCCCAGGTGCTCTCGACGCAGCCTCGGCTCAGTGCCGGGAAGACTGTCGTCTCTGCCGAGGTCGACACCGGTAAGTCATCTGCCGCACCCGAGGGCCCCGCCCGGTCACAGACAAGGACGACCATGGCTAGCAAGTACGGCGACTTCTACTCGACCAAGTGGGGCTTCCCGAAGGCTCTGGCTTCCGAGCACGTGCCGTCTCCGAAGCAGTTCATGCCGGAGTACCTCAACGACCCCGCCTTCTACGAGAAGGGCTACCACGTCGAGAACGTGGGCGACGGCGGCAACTTCTACTGGGTCACGAGTCCGTCCGGGTACGACGGAGGCTTCGTCGTCACGGGCAGCGGCGTCATCGTCATCGACGCTCCCCCCGGACTAGGCGAGAACCTCCAGGCAGCGGTGCGCTCCGTCACCCGGGAGCCCGTCACCCACCTGATCTACAGCCACTGGCACTCGGACCACATCGGAGCGGCATCCCAGTTCGGCCCCGAAGTCAAGATCGTCGCGCATGACATCACGCGGGAGCTGCTGACCCGCTTCCCCGACAAGTACCGTCCTCTGCCCACCGAGACGTTCCACACGGACGCGGAGCTCGAGGTCGGGGGAGTCAAGCTGGAGCTGTCGTACAAGGGTGCCGACCACACGCCGGGCAACATCTACATTTACGGCCCGGAACAGAAGGTCCTCACCAAGATCGACATCGTGAGCCCCGGTTCCGTGACCTTCATGCACTGCGACGTCTCGGAAAACATTAGCGGCTTCTACCAGGCCCACGACGACATCCTTTCCTACGACTTCAAGGCGCTCATCGGTGGCCACATCTCCCGCTGGGGCACCCGCGAGGACGTGGAAATCGTGCGCGAGTACTGGCACGACGTTCTGAACTTCTCCCAGGAGGCCCTGCGGGAGATGAGCAACATCGAGGCGCTGCAGGGCTTCATCGAAGGGCTGGGCCGCGAGCACCAGCTCGTTGGCGGTGAGAACTGGATCAACTCGATCGCGAACTACGTCACTGAAAAGACCCTGACCAAGACCACCTCCAACGGTCAGACCTGGCCTGAGCGGCTCGCCGGCGCAACCGTCAACACCAAGTACCACGCCTGGACCGTCGCGGAGACCTCTCGCACGGAGCGGACCCACTTGGGCTACCAGAAGGAGGGGACGGGCGGCCCCTTCTACATCGCCTGATCTGCACAGTGCGCCACGGATTGCGCGACCGCCCCTCGCCGGCGGTCGCGATCCAGCCTCAAGGCTTCCCGGCCTGGGCCAGTTGCCGCGGCAGAACTGGGCACTCCGCCAGGTCGCGACACCGAGCCGCTACTGCATGCGCCGGGACGCCCCACCCGGTCTCGACCACGACGACAGGGACAGAGCGACCTCCTGAGACCACGCCCCGGGGACCTCCGGCCTCTCGGCTAACACCGTTGCCGTAATCGGCACGTTCGCTTTCGACACCGCACCTATTGAGCCCGTGCCGCAGCGTCACAGGGCTCGTGTCAGGCATTGGATGAGACATGGAACTGGGAATCACCTTCGATCCGGCCAAGCTGAGTGCCGCTGACGGCGACTGGATCGAGCTGGCCAGACTGGCCGAGGAACGCGGTCTCACATTGGTCGTCATCGACTCCCACGCCCTGGCCGATCATGCCCCCAACCAGCCAGGCGCGTCAGTCGGCATGGATCCGTGGACTGCTGTCTCCTGGCTGGCAGGAAGTACGCAGCACATCACCCTCGGCGTGGTGCCCCCCAACGCGTCCAGGCTCTCCCAAAAGGATGCATCGGCTCCCTACCGGTCGGTGGTGACGAAGGCCGCGCAGAGTTTGCAGGCCCTGGTTCCGGGCCGACTCGTGACCGACGCCGCAGCGTGGGTGACCGCATCGCGGAGCGCGTCGGCTGATGAGCTGGCGACCGCGGCCGAAGGCGGCCTACCAGTGGTCGTGCCCGTCGAGTCACCCCAGGATGTCGAGCGGCTCGCGGACTTGATGAAAACCGCACCCAAGACCGCCCGTCCAAGTCGCCCTCTGGCTGTACGAGCCCGCCGCCGCCCCGGTATCGACTACGACGCGATACCGGAGACCTTGGCCCGCCACGCCGTCGAGCCCGGAGACCCCACCTATCACGGTGTCGCATCCAACTACTTGCGAGGCGGCAAACCCGGCCTTGTACTGCGCCCCGGAACCCCGGACGAGGTCGCAGATGCTCTGGGCTTCGCACGCGAACACACCCACCTGCCCCTCGGCATACGCAGCGCTGGTCACGGCGTGAGCGGCCGCTCCACCAACGTCGGCGGCCTCGTTGTCGACCTGGGCCGCATGAACAGCGTCGAAGTGCTGAATCACGACCAACGCCTGGTACGCATCGGACCAGGAGCGACGTGGAAGCAAGTCTCCTCCGCCCTGCACCCTCACGGTTGGGCAATCGGCTCCGGCGACTACGGTGGCGTCGGCGTCGGCGGACTGGCCACAGCGGGCGGCATCGGACTACTGGGCCGCGCCCACGGGCTCACCATCGACCACCTGCGCGCCGTCGAGATGACAATCGCCGACGGCAGTCATGTCCGGGCCGGCGCCACAGAACATCCCGAATTGTTCTGGGCGGTGCGCGGGGCTGGCGCGAACTTCGGCGTGGCTACGGCATTCGAATTCCAGGCGGACAGAATCGGGCCAGTGGGCCATGCCCAACTCGGATTGGTCACCACAGATATCACGCAGGCGCTGACCGACTTCGGCAGGATCGCCTCCGAAGCACCCCGAGACACCACGGTATTCTTCATCACCGGGCGCCCCCAGCAGGGCCACTGGAACATCCAACTTCTCGGTCTCGTCGACAACCCGGAACCCGATGTGATCGTGGAGCGGCTGACGCCCTTCGCGCAGATCGGGAGGCTCACCCAGCAGCAGGTCGTCGTCACTCCGTATGCCGGCGTCATGGCATCCGCAGCCGACGTCGGCCCGGACGGTCACCGCGGCTTCGGAGAGCCGGTTTCCCGATCGGGCTTCCTGCCTACGCTCACCTCCCAATTCGCCAGTGACGCTGCCGACCTCCTGCGCTCCGGGCAGGTGCACTTCTTCGAACTCCGTGCCATGGGCGGGGCTATCGCCGACGTCTCCGCCGACGAGATGGCCTTTCCACACCGGGCGTCAGCTTTTCAGGTGACAGCCATGGGAGCCCGCCACGACAGCTTCAACCAGGTCTGGGACCCGCTTCGCCGCCACTTCGACGGCCTCTACCTCAGCTTCGAGACCGATCCCAGACCCGAGCGACTCCACGATGCTTTCCCGCCCGCCGTCCTGCAGCGGCTGCGGGAGGTCAAGCGCCAGTACGATCCGGACAACCTCTTCCGCGACAACTTCAACATCGACCCCTACCCGGGCCTGCGGGCCATCTCGGCCGACGCACGCGAAATGTGAGGAGCTCCCCGTGAGTGACTACGGACACGATCTGCTCTTCGGCTCGTTCATCACCCCAGCCGCCGGCGCAGCCCAGCAAGTCGTTGACCTGGCTGTCACCGCGGACCGGGCAGGCCTGGACCTGGTCACCTTCCAGGACCACCCTTACCAGGCCTCGTTTTTGGACACCTCCACCCTTCTCGCCTACGTGGCAGCCCGCACCCAGAGGGTCCATGTCAGCGCGAACGTGACAAGTCTCCCCCTGCGTCCGCCGGCTGTCCTGGCACGGGCGGCGGCCTCGTTGGACAATCTTTCCGGCGGCCGTTTCGAACTGGGCATCGGCGCCGGCGCCTTCTGGGACGGCATCGAAGCCATGGGCGGGCGCCGCCTGACGGCCGGACAGGGCGTCGAGGCCTTGCGTGAGGGCATTGCCATCATCCGTGACCTATGGGACACCGACACCCGCGGCGGGGTTCACCACCACGGCCAGTACTACGAAGTTGACGGTGCCAAGCGAGGGCCACGGCCAGCACACGACATCGCCGTATGGGTCGGTGCCTACAAGAGCAAAATGCTCGCCCTGACCGGCGAGGTCGGCGATGGCTGGCTGCCGTCCATCGAGTACTTGCCGCGAGGAGTTGACTCGCTACCCGAAATGAACGCCCGCATCGACGAAGCCGCAGAGTCGGCGGCGCGCACTCCGTCATCCGTGCGCCGGCTGATGAACTTCATGCAACCCCAATTCGCACCCACATCACGCGGTCCCCTCAATGCACCTGGCGAGGCGTGGCCGGAGCAGATTGCTGAACTCGCCCTGGACCACGGAATCAGCGCGTTCATCATCGGCGGGGACGACCCAGCGATGATCGAACGCTTCGGCGCCGAGATCGCTCCTGCCGCCCGCGAACTGGTTGCCAGGGAGAGAGACCGTTGAGATTGACAGGCACGCACCCAGACGTCTGCACCTCCAGATCAACGACGCGGCCTGCCGGCGTACCCGCGTAGAACTTCCCTCAAGAACTACTCGCCGCACTTCAAGCGCGACACAAACGTGACCCTCTTGGGCCTGTCACCCAGGTAGACATCCGGCCGGCACTCGGCACCGTTTTGCGCCGGCGGGCGACGTCTTCCAGCTCAGTCCGCCACCGGTGCTGCACGTAGGGGCCGAGGTACTGTTTCGGCCCAGTCGCGGCAGTACCGGGTGAGGATGTCCCGCTCCCCGATCGAGGGCTCGCGACGCATGCCACGATGCCTACCGGACGTAAAGGCCACTGGCACGTGTGGCGTCAGGCATTGAGGCCCGCGCGCTGCCGCCCTGGGCAACGGTTGCCTGACACGACGTCTATGGCCTCTTGCAGAGGGGCTCCCTGCGGGGTGATCGAGAGGCCGGCATCTGACGATGTCGACTGGCCGAAGCGGCGGGGGCATGACCGTCCGAAGCCAAGTAGTGGGGGCCCGGGGCTGAAGCGCTGGCGCTCCGGGCCCCCACACGTGATCACGCCCCTGAGGGGATGGAGAGGTCGCGTGATCACCCGTCCAACGACGTTGCCCCCACTCGGTCACGCGCGTGTTGCATATGCGTCCGTCACGGTCAGGGCCCGCGCATGCCGAGCCTGTCCGGCGCAGCGGGCGCGGACACTCGCAAGGTGCCATGCGCAGTCGTCAGCAGCGCGCCTGTCGGCGGTTCTGGCCGGTGGGCGGGTCGGCATGAGAAAACGCATAGCGCTGCTGCCGATCTGTGCCTCACCCCCGGCCCTTTCTCCTGCGGCTCCCGCGATGCCGGGCAGGCATCACGCAGCGTCAATGCCGAAGAAGCGGCCGGAACGGTTCACCGTAGTGGACCGCCGGGTCGAGGAGGCGCTGCGTGCCGCCGCGCGACCGCAGCCGGGATCGCCCGCCGCCCAAGGGTCCCGCCCGGGTGACAGTGTGTCCGACCTGGTGTGACGCGCGGGTGAAGGCGTCACACCAGGTCGGCTGCCAGGCCCGGTCGGGGTGCGAGGAGTGGCCGGGTAGGCCAGGTGTGCCGGCCGTCCGTCGTGTCGCCGCACGGTGAGCTGCCGGTTCATCGGGGTCGCCAGGGGACAGCGGGCGAAGAGATGTCTCAGGCGAACACGATGCCGTCCAGGAGTTCCTGAAGGCGCAGTCCGTACTGGGCGTCGAGTTCGGCGGACGTCCCTGTGCGCACGGTGGTCGCGAACTCGCGGCGCAGGACGGGCCAGCACTCCTCGTGGTCGATCTCCGCCGTGTCGTAGACCAAGGGCCTGCCGGGCCCGAACAGTTCGACCCGGGTGATCACTCGCTCCACGTTGACGGACCCGGACAACGACGCCTGGCTCACGGCGCCGTTGGCGTGTTCGCAGGTCAGTTCGATCCACTGGCGGGGGTCGCCGGTGGCTCGGATGCCGGTGATGGGGCCGACGGCCGTGTCGAGGAGGTCGATCAGGTGAGGGCCGAGGTCGAGCAGGGCACCGTGTTCGAGACGCCAGCCGGTGGCCATCTCACCGGCGAGGAAGGCTCCGTGGAGGTAGCAGGAGCGGGCGCCGCGGACGTCGAGGGTGCGAGCGGCGTCGACGAACGCGCGGGTCGTGGGGTGGTAGCGCTTGGTGAGGACGAACTGGGAGACCACGCCTGCCTCGGCGACGGCGTCCGCCACCCGCCGGGCGGCGATCAGGTCGGGACCGAGGGGCTTCTCCAGGAGAACGGCCTTGCCCGCCTTCGCCGCCAGCGGGGCCAACTCGGCCTGGACGGCGGGCGGGACCGCGAAGGCGACGGCCTCGCAGTGATCCAGCAGCTCGTCGAAATCGGCGGCGACATGTGCCGCGTGCGGCGCCGCGGCCTCGCGCGCCGCGTCGGTGCGGCGGGCCCAGACGGCGGCCAGTCGCGTCTCGGGCCCGGCGGCGAGGACGCGCGCATGCATGGCACGGGCCCACGGGCCGGCGCCGACGAGCCCGACCTCGACGGGTCGGTGGGGCCAGGGCGGAGAATCGGTCATCACGGCTGCTTCCTTCTTGCTCTCGGTGGCGCGACGGTCACGGGGACAGCCGGCTGAGGCGGTCGTCGGCGTGCTCGGGGGAGTAGAGCAACCTGACGACCATGGCGGCGGCGCCCACGAGGCCCGCACGGTCACCGAGTTGCGAGGAGACGATGTTGAGATTGGCGGTGGTGCGCGGCATGGCCCGCTGGTAGAGGACCTCGCGCACCCCGGTGGTGAACGGAATGCCCGCGAGGTCTCCGGCGATCATGAGGACGCCAGGGTTGAGGAGGGTGACGACGGTCGCCAGCACGGTGCCCACGAGGCGTCCGGCCTGCTGGGCCAGTCGAATCGCCTCGGGGTTGCCGTCGGCCAGCAGGCGCCTCACGTCGGAGCCCGAGGTGGTCGGCAGGCCCTGTTCGGCCAGGGCCCGCGCCAGCGCCCTGCCGCTGGCCACGGCGGCCAGGCAGCCGTACGAGCCGCACATGCACAGGGCGTCGGGATGATCGTGCAGGCGGATGTGCCCGATGTCGCCGGCGCCTCCGTCGATGCCCCGGTAGACGTCGTCGCCGATCACCACGCCCGCGCCGATACCGGTGGAGACCTTGACGAGGACGAAGGAGGCGCAGTCACGGTAGTGGGCCTGCTGCTCGGCCAGCGCCATCAGGTTGGCGTCGTTGTCGACGAAGACCGGGACCGGCCCGGCCTCCCCGCTCTCGCCCACCTGCGCGGCGTAGACCTCCTGGAGCCGCTCACGGATGGGGTACTGGTCCCAGCCGGGCATGATCGGCGGCTGGACGACGCGGGCCACTTCCCAGTGGACGGGTCCGGGCACGGACAGGCCGATGCCGCAGACGGCGGCCGGGGTGATGCCGGCCGCCGCGATCAGGTCGGGCAGCCGGCCGGCCACCCGGTCGAGGACCTGATCGGGTCCTTGGGCGATGTCCAGGTCCCCGGTGTGCTCGGCCAGGACGGTCCCCGCCAGGTCCACAACCGCGGCGCGGGCGTGGCGGGTCTCCAGGTCCACCGCGATGACGGAGGCGTGGCGGGGATCGAACTCGATCTGGTCGCACGGCCGGCCGCCGGTGGAGGTGCCGGTGGTGTGGCGCAGCCAGCCGGCCCTGTTCAGCAGGTCGAGGCGTTGCCCGACGGTGGAGCGGGAGAGTCCGGTCACACGCTGGAGGTCGGCGCGGGTGTTGGCGCGGCCGCCACGGATGAGCTGGAGCAGCTCCCCCGCGCTGACCTGGTTCGATGTCATCGGCTCTTCCTCACGGCTCAGCTCTTGTCGGCGCCGCTGGTCAGACCCTCGGTCAGGAGGCGTTCGGCGGCGAAGAACAGGAGTACCACGGGGATCGTCAGCACCACGGATCCGGCCATGAGGACGGTCTTGGGCACCTCGATGCCGTTGGACAGCTGGGCCAGGCCCAGGGAGACGGTCCACTTGTCCGGATCGGCGGCGAGGAAGAGCAGCGCGAAGAGGAACTCGTTCCAGGCAATCATGAAGACGTACAGGCCGGTCGCCATCAGTGACGGCAGGGCCAGCGGCAGGATCACCTTGCGCATGGTCTGGATCCGGGAGGCTCCGTCGAGTGCCGCGGCCTCCTCGATGGAGGCGGGGATGGTGACGAGGTAGTTCTTCAGCATGTAGATCGTCACGGGCACGGTCTGGGCGACGTAGACGATCGCCAGACCGACGAGGCTGGAGGACAGCCCGACCTTGGCGAAGATGACGAACAGGGGGACGGCCAGCAGGGTCGTCGGGAAGAGGTACACCGCCAGGAAGAGCGCGCTGATCTGACGGTGGCCGAAGAACTTCAGCCGGCTGACGGCGTAGGCGCCGGGCACGGCGGCCACGAGGGTGAGGATCACCGTACCCAGCGACACCAGAGCTGAGTTGAGCAGGAACTTCAGGAAGCCCTGTCCGCCGTCCTCGGTGGAGCGCAGGACGTCCTCGTAGGTGGAGAAGGTGAAGTCCTTCGCCGAGATCCACAGGGAGCCGGGGTCGAGCAGGAGCGCGTCGATGGGCTTCAGCGACAGAAGCACCATGTAGTAGAAGGGGATCACGGTGATCACCACGAGGAACGCGATGACGAACCAGCGCAGGACGCCGAAGAACCGATCCTCGAACTGGGCCCGGGTCAGGGCCGTCTTGCGGGTCACGCTTCCTCCTGGACCTTGTTGCCGAAGAACTTGAAGTAGAGGCCCAGCAGGATCACCAGGCAGGCGGCCAGGACGAGCGCCTGGGCGGCCGCGGCTCCCACGTCGTAGCGGGCGGTGAGGAAGTCGTACACGCGCACGGCGGCGACGTCGGTGCCCGCGCCGCCTCCGGTGAGCAGGTAGACGTCGTCGAACTTGTTGAACGTCAGAATGAACCGCAGCACGCACAGCAGGGCGATCACGGGCATCAGTTGCGGCAGCAGGATGTGCCGGAAGCGCTGGGTGGGGGTGGCCCCGTCGACCAGCGCGGCCTCCTCCAGGCCGTCGGGCACCGCCTGCAGCCGGGCCAGGATGAACAGGAAGGCGAACGGGAAGTAGCGCCAGGTCTCGAAGGCGATGACGGTCAGCAGGGCCAGCGGGATGTCGAAGTGCAGCCCGAGCAGGTGTACTTCGTACTCGCGGGTGGACAGGAAGGCGATCGGGTCGTCCCAGCCGAACAGGCGCCGCCCCCAGTCGTTGACGATGCCGTACTGCGGGCTGAGCGCGACCTCCCAGACGAAGGCGACGGCGACGACGGGCGCGCAGTAGGGCAGCAGCATCGCCGCGCGCAGCAGTCCGCGCCCCCGGAAGGGCTTGCGCAGCGCCAGCGCGGCGATCAGGCCCAGGCCGATGGAGCCGAAGGTGGCGCCGGCCGTGTACACCAAGGTGGTGGAGAGGCTGGACCAGAAGCCGGCCGAGTCGAAGACCTGCGTGAAGTTGTCCAGGGACCAGTTGCCGAACAGGCCCATGCCCTGGATGTCGACGAGCTTGGCCTTCTGGAAGGCGAGCAGCACGGTCCAGGCGATGGGCAGGACGACCACCACGAGGACCACGAGGAAGGTGGGGGAGACGAACGCGAGGCCCGCCCGGTTCTCGCGCCGGCTGGCGGTCATCGGACGCCGGGCCGGGGACGCGGAGCGTGCAGACGACCGGGGGGTGGTGTCCCGGCGCTGCGGCGCGCCGGCTGGGGCTGTAGTCATGAGAGACCTTCGTGAAGTGCAGGTGGGCGGCTACTGCAGAGACTTCTTCAGGGCGGCGACCTCCTCGTCGGCCTCCCGTGCGGCCTCCGTGGGACTGGTCTGGCCGCCGGACATGGCGCCGATGGCCTTGGGCACCGGCAGTTCACCGTTGGTGGCGCCCACCAGTGCGCCCTCGCCCTGGGTGATGCCCCAGCGGCGCATGTTGCTGACGCCGTCGGCGAGCTGGTCGAGCAGGCTGTCGGGGAAGACCTCGTCGAGCGGCTTGCGGGTGTCGACGCCGATGTCGCTGTGGCGCCAGGCCTTCAGGTAGCGCTCGGGGTCGGACGCGGTGCCCTTGCGGACCGGGATCTTGCCTTCGGGCGCGAGGCCGAACCAGGACTCGTAGCCGGTGCCCATCATGTACTCGATGAACTCCTGCGAGGCCGCGGTCTCGGCGGTCTTGGTGGTCACCCAGGAGGTGATCTCGCCGAACTGCGCGGCTTCCTTCGCGTCGGGACCCTTCATCGCGGTGACGATGCCGCTGTGGTCGGAGAGGTACTGGGGGTCCTTCTTGCACTCGGGGCAGCTGGGCAGGGCGTCCTTGCGCAGCCCGGCCAGCTCGTCCAGCAGGAACGAGGACCAGATGATCATGGAG
Organism: Streptomyces sp. CNH189; assembly: GCF_000527195.1. NCBI lineage: Bacteria > Bacillati > Actinomycetota > Actinomycetes > Kitasatosporales > Streptomycetaceae > Streptomyces > Streptomyces sp. CNH189. The sequence goes on along the minus strand of NZ_AZUS01000025.1, from coordinate 35,395 downwards.
GACCGGCCGGCGAAGTAGGTGGCCCGGGTGGAGTCCACGGTCTGGGTGCCGGGGGCGCCGTAGGCGCGGGTGAGCTGGTCGTAGGTCTTGAAGGCCGTCTCGCACTGCGGGGAGTCGAGGGCCACCTCGTGCCGGTCGTCGACCAGCTGGCAGTCGTTGGCGAGGGCGATGCTCTCGAAGCTCTGCGAGGTGAAGGCGTCGCTGGGGTCGGTGGCGGCCGAGATGCCGTCGCGGCCCTTGATGGTGAGCGCCTTGGCGGCGGCCAGTGTCCTGGCGTAGGTGTCGGGGGCCGCCAGGCCCTTCTTCTCCAGCTGGTCCTTGCGGTAGACCAGCAGCTGGAGCCAGGCGTCGGAGGGCACACCGAGGCTGGTGGCGCCGTCGGAGGTCAGCTCCAGCGCGTTGGCGTTGAAGGTGTCCCGTCCCAGCCCGTCGACGATCCGCTTCGGGATGTCCGTGTTCAGCAACCCGTTGCTGTACATCTGCCAGACCTGTCCCATCGGGGCCGCGCCGATGACGTCGGGCAGCTTCCCGGAGGCCGCCGCGGACATGATCAGCTGCGGCATCTGTGCCTCGTCGACCCCGACGAGGTTCACCTTGATCCCGGTCTTCTTCTCGAACCCGCCGATGACCTTCTGCGTCGCCGCGACGCGGTCAGGGAGGTTCTCCTGGGACCAGACGGTGATCTCACGGTCCGGTGTGCCGGGCCCGGTGCTTCCGGCACAGCCCGAGAGCAGGCCGATTCCCACGGCTGCTGTGATGCCGACCGCGGTCGTCCTCGACCTCAGGGTCCTGATGCGCATCGCGTGTCCTCGCTCCGACTTATGTAAACCTGGAAGGCATCTCAGCATCAGTTTTGCGTGTTGACAAGACATAAGTTCGAGATATTGTCGCCACAACCTGTTTCGCAACCATCCGGAGCCACCCGTGGAACGCGTTGTCCAATTCACAGCCCCCCGTCAGGTGGAGGTGGCCGAGCACGTCAGTGCCGAGCTGCCGCCCGGCCATCTGCGCGTGCGCACCCGCTACTCGGGGATCTCAGCGGGCACCGAGCTGACCGCGTACCGCGGCACCAACCCGTACCTGACCCGGACCTGGGATCCCGAGGCGCGGCTCTTCCGCGACGGCGCGGCCGGCATCGCGTACCCGGTGGCCGGCTGGGGCTACTCCGAGGTCGGCGAAGTTCTGGAGGTGTCTCCCGAGCTGGTGGACACCCCGGGCATGCCCGCCCCCGGCGACCTGGTCTGGGGGATCTGGGGCCACCGCAGCGAGGGCATCGTCCCCGCCGAGCGCATGGTCGGCCACACGCTCCCCGCCGGACTGGAGCCGCTCGCCGGCGCGTTCGCCCGGGTCGGCGCCATCGCGTACAACGCCGTGCTGGCCGGCGACATCCACGTCGGCGAGGACGTAGCCGTGTTCGGACAGGGCGTCATCGGGCTGCTCACCACCCGGCTCGCCCAGCTGAACGGCGCCCGCGTCACCGCCGTCGACGCCCTCGACGGCCGCCTGGAGACCGCCAAGCACTATGGCGCCCACCACACCCTCAACGCCCGCACCGACGCCGTCGCCGAACGCGTCCGCGAGGCCACCGGCGGCCTCGGCGCCGACCTGGCCATCGAGATCAGCGGTGCCTACCCGGCCCTGCACGAGGCGCTGCGCTCGGTGGCCGTCGGCGGACGGGTGGTGGCCTCCGGCTTCTACCAGGGCGACGGTATCGGCCTGCGACTCGGCGACGAGTTCCACCACAACCGGGTCCAGCTGATCTCCTCCCAGATCGGCGGCGTGCCCCCGCAGCTGTCGAACCGCTGGACGGTCGAACGCCTCCAGCAGACCTTCCTGCGCCTGGTCGCCGAGGGACAGGTCGACGTGTCCGCCCTGGTCAGCCATGTCGTCCCGGTCGCCGAGGCCGCCGACGCCTACGTCCTGCTGGACGAGCGTCCTGCCGAGGCCCTGCAGGTCGTCCTGGAGTTCTGAGACCGGATTTCAAAGACCGGACTTTCCGAAAGGCCCCCCATGCTCAAGACCGCCGCCCAGGAACAACTCCTGCCCGGGGACACCCTCCAGGCCAAGTGGGACTTCGCCCAGCAGGCCGGCTACGACGCCATCGAACTGCGCGGCAAGGGCGCCCTGCACTTCGCCTCCCGCCTCGACGAGCTCAAGCAGGCACGCAAGGACGGCGTCGTCATGCCGACCGTCTGCGTCGACATGCTGCACTTCCTCGGCGCCTTCGACGACGACCTGCGCCGCGACGCCGTGGCGCAGATGAAGTCCCAGCTCACCGTCATCGCCGAGATCGGCGGTGTGGGCGCCCAGACCCCCGCCTCCTACGGCATGTTCTCCCGCCGCCTTCCCCCCTTCGAGCCGCCGCGCACCGAGGAGGAGGACCGCGACGTGCTCCTCGCCGGCCTCACCGACCTTGGCGAGCACGCCCGCAAGGAGGGCGTCACGCTCTTCCTGGAGCCGCTCAACCGTTACGAGGATCACATGGTCAACCGCCTGGACCAGGCCGCCGACCTGATCCGCGCCGTCGGTCTGGACTCCGTCCGCATCGGCATCGACAGCTACCACATGAACATCGAGGAGACCGACCCCGCCGCCGCGATCCTCGCCCATGCCGACCTCATCGGCCATGCCCAGGTCTCCGACTCCAACCGCTTCCAGCCCGGCGCCGGACACCTCGACTGGCCTGCCTGGCTCGGCGCCCTGCACACCATCGGCTACGACGGCCACCTGGCCCTCGAGTGCCGCCTGACCGGTGACCCCCTCGAGGCTGTCCGTTCCGTCCCCGGCTTCCTCAAGAGGTCCGGCGCGTGAACTCGCTCGAGGGGATCCTTGACCGGCCCGCGCCCGCCGCGCCCGCAGACCTGACTCTGCGGCGCGGCGCGGCGCAGGTCCTGACAGACAACTGGACCGGTGCCTCCACCGTTCCCTCCCGCACCCTCTACCCCCACCAGTGGAGCTGGGACTCCGCCTTCATCGCCATCGGCCGGCGCCACCTCTCCGCACGCCGCGCCCAGCGGGAACTGGAGTCCCTCCTGGCCGTGCAGTGGGCCGACGGGCGCATCCCGCACATCGTCTTCAACCCCGCAGTGGCCGCCGACGCCTACTTCCCCAGCCCCGACTTCTGGCGGTCCTCCACGGCCGGCCGGGCGGTGGGTGCCCCGCCGGCCCCCGAGACCTCGGGCATCGTCCAGCCGCCGGTGCACGCCCTGGCGGCGTGGCTCGTGCACCTGGCCGACCCGGCCGAGTCCCGCCGCAGGGGTTTCCTCGCCCGCGTCCATCCTCGCCTCGCCGCCTGGCACGACTATGTGCTGACCCGCCGCGACCTCGGTGGCCGGGGACTGGCCGCCATCGTCCACCCGTGGGAACCCGGCATGGACAACAGTCCTTGCTGGGACGAGGCCCTCACACGGGTGGAACCCGCCGCTCCCGACACGTTCCGGCGGGCCGACCTCGACCACGGCCACCCCGCCGACCGGCCCACCGACCTGGACTACGGCCGCTACGTCCGGCTGGCCGCCGACTACCGGGAAGCCGGTTACGACGACCGGGCGGCTCCGCACCGCTTCGCCTTGGAGGACCCCTCCTTCAACGCCCTGCTGATCACGAGCGAACTGGCCCTGGCAGCCATGTCCCGTGAGCTGGGCCTGCCGGACGAGCAGCACACCGAGCGGGCCGACCGGCTCACCCGCACGCTGGTGGAGCGGCTCTGGGACGAGGAAGCCGGCCTGTTCCGGGCGCGCGACCTGCACGGCGACACCCTGGTCGACGAGGACAGCGTCAGCGGGCTGATCCCGTTGCTCGTCCCGCACCTGCCCCAGAACGTGGTCCGGCGTCTGCGTGCCACGCTCCTCGGCCCCCGATTCAGGGCGCCGGCCACGGAACTGGTCCCCAGCTACGACCTGACCGGCCACGCCTTCGACAAGCACCGCTACTGGCGCGGACCAGCCTGGTTCAACACCGCCTGGCTGATCCACCGGGGCCTGCGCACCCACGGCCTCGACCAGGACGCCGAGCGGATCCGCGCGGGCTTCCTCGACCAGGCCAGGCGCTCCGGGTTCGCCGAGTACATCGATCCCGCCACCGGCGAGGGCCGCGGCGCCCGTCTCTTCTCCTGGACCGCCGCCCTCGCACTCGACCTGCTCTGCGCCGACCACGAGGAGCTCCGGCCATGACCGCCGACACCCGCATCCAACTGGTCCGGGACGCCACGTTCGTCCGTCTGACGACCGACGGGGCGATCACCGGCAGCCGCGGCAGCTCCCCTGACGGGCTGTACGTCCAGGACGCCCGGCACCTCAGCCGCTGGCAGCTCACCGTCGACGGCACCGACCCCGTCGCCCTGGTGCCGGCCACGGCCGAGACCGACGACACGGCCGCCTGCGTGCTGACCCCCGAGGGCACCCGGGACCATCCGCCCGCCTACACCGTCTTCCGGCGGCAGAGCGTCGAGGCGGGCACGTTCACCGAGCACCTGCGCCTGGTGAGCAACCGCCCCGACGCGGTGAGCGCCCACGTCGAGCTCACCGTCGACACCGACTTCGCGGACCTCTTCGAACTCCGGGCCGACGACCGCCGCTACGACAAGCCCGGCGCCGAGCACGACATCCGCGCCACCGCCGACGGGCTGCGCTTCTCCTACCGCAGGGCGGACTGGCATGCGGACACCGAGGTCGTCTGCCGTCCCGCCCCCGACGCGGTCGCCCGCGCCCGGTCCGGCACCCGGGTCACCGCCCGCACGCTGAGCTGGCACGTGCCCCTCGACGCCCACGGCTCGGCCGAGCTGCACCTGACCGTCCACGCCCGGCCCCACGGCCGGCCGCAGCGCACCGGCACCGCCGAACAGCCCCCGCGGCGGCGGACGTCCGCGCAGGCGGAGGGAACGGACGACCTGTCCCTCGCCTGCGAGCGCGGCCTGGCCGACATCGACCTGCTGACGATCCCGGCCACCGGTGTGGACGGCGAGGAGGTACGCGTCCCCGCCGCCGGCATCCCGTGGTTCCTCACCCTCTTCGGCCGCGACTCACTGCTGACGTCGTACTTCCTGCTGCCGTACAGGCCCGCGACGGCGGCCGCCGTCCTGAGCGCCCTCGCCGCCACCCAGGGAGAGCGTTACGACGCCTTCAGCGGAGAGCAGCCCGGACGCATCGTCCACGAGACCCGGCACGGTGAACTCGCCCACTTCCGGCAGGTTCCCTACGGCCGGTACTACGGCGCCGTCGACGCCACCCCGCTCTTCCTCGTCCTGCTCCACGCCCACCACGAGACGACCGGCGACGCCGCGCTCGCCAAGCGCCTGGAGACGCACGCACGGCGTGCCGTCGACTGGATCCTCACCGACGGCGGACTGGACGAGCACGGCTACCTCGTCTACAGCCCCGATCCAGGCGGACTGGTCAACCAGAACTGGAAGGACTCCGCCGGCGCCATCTGCTTCAGCGACGGCACCCAGGCCGAGGGCCCCATCGCCGTGTCCGAGGCACAGGGCTACGCCTACGACGCACTCCTGCGCACCGCCGAACTCGCCCAGGACGTCTGGCGGGACGAGCCCTACGCGCGTCAGCTCCGCGAGACCGCGGTCCGGCTGCGGGAGCGTTTCGCGGTCGACTTCTGGATGACGGAGGCCGACTTCCCGGCCCTCGCGCTGGACGGGTCCGGCCGCCAGGTGGACGCGCTGGCCTCCGATGCGGGACACCTGCTCTGGTCGGGCATCCTCGACCCGCAGCGCGCGCAGCGCGTGGGGCGCCGGCTGCTGGAGCCGGACTTCTTCTCCGGCTGGGCCGTCCGTACCCTCGCCGCCGGTCAGCGGCCCTACCACCCGCTGTCCTACCACCGTGGCAGCGCGTGGCCCCACGACAACGCCGTCATCGCCCTCGGCCTCGCCCGGCAAGGTCTCACCGACGAGCTGCGCACCCTCACCGACGGTCTCGTCGCGGCGGCGGCCCGGCACGCCTACCGCCTGCCCGAGGTCCTCGCGGGCTACGACCGCTCGGCCACCGCGGGTCCGGTCCCCTACCCCCACTCCTGCTCACCGCAGGCCTGGGCGGCCGCCACCCCGCTGGCGCTGAGGACCGCGCTCGCCCGGTCCTGAGCCGATCGGCCGGAACCACGAGTCCCGGCCCCCCGATCACCCGGGTCCCTTCCCGCCGAGTACCTGAACGCTCGCAGGGAAGGGACCCGGGCCGTCCGAGGGGCACCGGCCGCGCTCGTCTCGGACTCGCCTGGGCGGTTTCGGATGGTCTGCCGAGACCACCGCCAACATGCTGGCTGGGCACGTTCGCGCTCTTGGAGCACCCCGAGCATGCGGCCGGACTGCGGGCCCACCCCGATCTGTTGCCCGGCGCGGTCGAAGAACTCATACGAGGGACGGCGACACCGGTCGGCTCACGGCATCAGCGGGTCAGGTGACGTTCCAGGCACGCTGCCGCCGGATCAGACCCGCACCCAGCACACCGGACGCCGCGTCCCGCACCAGAGCGACCGCGCCTTCAGGAACAGGTCTCGACGGGGGCCCAAGCCATACCGGGGCGGAAGGCCGGGAGCCTCCTTGCGAGGCCACGAAGAAGGTAACGGGGATCTCCCGGTAGGACGAACCGGACGATCACGCCCTCGGCCGATCCCGCGGCGGACTGACCACGAAGGTCCAGCTCGCCTGCGACGGCAAGGGCCGTCCTCTGGCCCTCCTCGTCACGCCTGGTCAGCGCCATGACAGTGTCTGCGTACGCGTTCTGCTCGAACGTATCCGCGTTCCCCGCAGCGGCCTCGGCCGGCCACGCTGCCGATCCAATCAGGTCATCGCGGACAAGGCACAAGATGACAGCGCCGTTGACCGGCAGCGGCCACGGCTGAGCGTGACGGTGCAGCAGTCCACATCCTTTGGTCAGGAGCTACCGGACGGTCGCTGCAAGAGCGCAAGCGCCGCCGTGGTCATCGCCCGGGTCGCCGAGGGCAGGGCGATCGGCAGGTGCGGTGCGAATTCGGGGGAGTGGTTCGGTGGCAGTGACGCGAGCCTCTCCATGACGTTCGCGCCGCTGGTGGCGGCCCACTGGCGCGGGCCCACCGTGCCGACCATCCAGTAGCCCAGAGCAATCCCGGCGCAGCCGTGGATCTCCTGGCCGGCGTCGCCGTAGAGGCCGAAGTCCTCCGTCGCCATCGACGGCGCCCACGGCACGACCCGCTCGGCGCCCAGTACTTCGCGGTGTGCCTCGCGCGTCGCCGCGGTCACCTGTGCGTCAGGGAGCGTGACGGGGGATGACGAGACCACCGTGACTTCGGCATCTCGTGGGCAGCCGGACGCGGCCGATTCGGCCCGTACCACTCGCTCGACGGCGGTCACCAGACGGTCCAGCGATGCCGGGAACAGCGCGCGGACGGTGATGCCGAGCGAGGCGCTGTCCGGTACGACGCCGCTGTGCGTGCCGGCCTGGATGCGGCCGACGGTGACGGTGGTCTGGTCCGCGGGTGCGCTCTCGCGGGAGACGATGCCCTGGAGCCGCAGTACCACCGCGGCCGCGGCGAGTATCGGATCCACTGTCAGGTGTGGCGCCCCGGCATGCCCGCCCCGGCCGTGCAAGGTGACGTCCAGTTGAACACTGCCGGCGAGCACGGGCTGGCCGTACCCGTGGGCCACCATGCCGCCCAGGAGAGGGGCGGTGTGCTGGGCGAGCACCGCGTCGGGGCGGCCGAAACGGGCGTAGAGGCCGTCCTCCAGCATGGCCCGCGCGCCGGTCAGTGTTTCTTCGGCCGGCTGACCGACGACCACCACCGTGCCCTGCCAGTGGTGCAGCGCACGGGCCAGCAGCGACGCGGCGCCGAGTAGCGCGGCGACATGCAGGTCATGGCCGCAGGCGTGCATGCAGGGGCCCTGGGCGGCGTACGGCAGACCGGTCCGTTCCCGAATCGGCAAGGCGTCCAGTTCGGCCCGCAAGTAGACGCGCGGCCCCTCGCCGTTGGTGAGGACGCCGACCACACCGTGGCCGCCGACGCCCCGCGTCACCGCGTACCCTTCCGCCGCCAGCGCGTCGGCGAGGCGGGCCGCGGTACGGGCTTCCTCATGGGACGGTTCCGGGTTCTGGTGAAGGTCCATCGCGAAGACGGTGAGCGGGCGCAGTACCGCGTTCAACTGTTGGAGGACGGAAACGTACTTGTCCGAAGGGAGCATCGCCGCTGGGTTCACCCGGACATGATCCGGCGCCCGCCCGGCCGGCCACTGTCAGGGCGCTGTCACCGGACGACAGCGCCCTGACAGCGGACGGCACCTGGTTGTGTCAGTGGTGACGGTTCCAATGAAAGGGCCGAACACCCCGGGAACAGCTCGGCGGTGTCCTCACCTCAGGAGTGACCATGGCTGACAGGTCGACCCTCGCCGCCCTCGCCGACGAGATCCTGGAGCTCGAGTCGGAGACCTTCGAGATCTCGGACTACTCGGACGCCAGCGAGGTCGTGCTCGCCGGTTCCACGAGCTGCTCCTCCACGTCCACCTGCTCCTCCACCACGAGCACCACCTCCTGCAGCGCCTGAGCCCAGGTCAGCAGGACGTCGGCGTCTGGCCTCGCCGGACGCCGAGACGGCCGGGACGACGGGCACCCCTCCCTCGGGAGCGGTGCGCGTCGTCCCGGCCGTCGCCGTGTGGCGCGTCAGGGGAATGGGTGCGGGACCCGGCGGATCTCCCACCCCTCCAGATCCGTGTCGCGCAGCCCCCCGCGACGGGCCGCGGTCCGTAGCCGGGGCATGCCGAGCGCGCGCTGCCGCGACCAGCCGAAATCGATCGGCAGCAGTCCGGGAGCCAGCGCACACACCGTCCGCAGCCCCATGCGTCGCTGCTCCGGTGTGGTCTGGTCGACGACGATCACATCGAGCCCCGCCCGCACCAACTCGTCGCGGCACAGCGCCACATCGTCCACCAGGTCGCCGGTACGCGGCCGGCCGGAGGTCTCCCATGACGTATACACCTCCGCCATGGAGCGAACCGTCCTGGGCTCGCGGTACGGCGTCACATGCACCGCCATGCCGGGAAGGCCGTACAACTGGGCGTGGTCCTTCAGATGCCGCACCTGGGTGAAGTCACCCGCCATCGCCTGCAGTTCACCCAGTCGCTCGCGCACCTGGCCCGGGAGGTGCGGGATGTACGTCAGTACCTCCGACAGGGCACCTTCCAGCGCCGACGCCGGGTCCAGCGAGGCGCCGGCACCGAAGGAGTACAGGCCCGGCCCGCCGTCCCGCCGTACCGCCAGCCCGGTCACCACGGGCACGGCGAGGTCGATCCGGTTGTCGAAGGCGTGCACGTCGTAACCCTGCAGCGCCGCACGGTCGATCATGGCGCGGACGGTTCGATTGGCGACCGTGGCCAGGTCGATCTCCGTCAACCGTGTCCCGCCGTACCAGGCGAGCAGGAAAGCGTCCCGCTCGATCAGTTCGAGCAGCGCTCCGAGCACCGCTTCCTCCAGACAGCCGCCGATCGCGCAGCCGTTGGAGCACTCGAAGACGAAGTTGTCTGCCGCCACCCCCGCGCTGTAGTGCACGAGGCGGGCCGGGACCAGCAGGGGGCGTTCGTCGCGCAGGGAGTAGCCCCACACCCACGGGATCGGCCGATCGGGGTCGAACGGGTCGACGAGCGGGTCGTCGCGGTAGGTCTCCGGAGCGTAGAAGCCGCAGTCGGCAGGGTTGAGCGCGGCCTCGCCCAGACTGTTGTACGAGGCGCTGAGCAGCTTCGTCGTGCGCCGCCGGTGGGTGCCGGCGTACCGTTCCAGGCCCTCCAGGAACGCCAGGTCGCGGCTGGCGGCGAACCCGTTGGCCTGGCCGCTCCACGTCACGTCGGTCAGGCCCGCGTAGCCGCGCATGAACACGCTGCCGGCGACCGGAGCGGTGGTCGGCGAGGTGACGTTGAGCCAGGTCCCGGCGCCGAGCAGGCCGGTGACCGGATTCGCGAGGGCCGCCTGTGCCAGCGGGTAGGAGGACGCCGACCGCAACCGGTAGCTGTCCTCGGCCGGCTTCGGCCGGCGCTCAAGGGCGAGTTCGGCCGTCTCACGGCTGGCCGTGCCGCCGGGGCCGCAGTGCGGGCACAACGGGTCGGCGTACAGCGGGAACGTCCGCACGGTCAGGGTTGCCACGTCCAGGCAGGACACCTGCGGCAGCGCGCGGTCGGCGGGCGTCCGCCCGGGCGGCACCGGTTTGGGGGAGCCGAGGACCGCCTCGTACAGGGCGTGCACCGCATCCGCGACGAACGCCGGCTGTTCGGGCCAGTGCGGGGCGAAGGTCCACGGTGTGCCCGTCTCCAGGGCGTCCCGCTCGGTGCGTGACCGCAGCCGTTGCCAGCGCATAGCGAGGCAGGTCCCGCAGGCACGGGCGTCCGCGTCGCCGCCCCACGGCCCCACCAGCACCTCGCGAGAGGTGAGATGCACCAGGGCGGAGGGCCGCACCGAGGCGAGCGGGTCGTCCCGCACGTCACGCGCCCCGAGGAGCGCAACCTCGGGGACCTGGCCCGGGGCGCACCGCTCGGCCAGCGCCGACCGCAGTCGGCGCCCTGCCTCCTGGAGGGGTACACCCTCGGTTGTCGTGGTGGTCGTCATGTGCGGTTGCTCCAGCGGAAGGTCTTCAGGCCGACGGCCGCGAAGACGACGGTGAAGCCGAGGAGCGCGCCGCATCCGACGGTCACGTCGCCCAGGCTCCCGTTGCCGGTCAGGGATGCGGAGACGGCGTCGTTGAAGTAGCGCAGCGGCAGCGCCCGGGAGAGTGTCTGTAGCCAGGACGGCATCATGTCCAGCGGCAGGAAAGAGCCGGACAGGAACGCCATCGGCACCATCAGGAAGTTCGCGATGGCGGCGACCGCCTCGGGCGTGTCGGCGTACGAGCCGATGATGACGCCGAGCGACAGGAACGCCGTGATGCCGAACAGCAGCACGGGCAGCGACAGCGGCCACCGGGAGTCCAGCTCCAGCCCGAACAGCGGCAGCAGCGCCACCGCGACGAACACCACGGCCTGTACGAGACCGATGGCGAGCGCCAGCACGTAACGTGAGGCGAGCACCGTCGGGAGGCTCGTCGGCGTCATACGGATCAGGCGCAGCAGATCGTCGCGGCGCCACTGCATCAGCGTGAACGCGATACCGAACACCGCCGCGTTGCCCACGCCCCACGACATCACGCCGGGTGCGATGTACGAGATGTAGGGCCGGCCGGTCTCCTCGACCTCCTGACCGCTGAAGATCAGCCCGAACACCACCAGGAAGACCAGGGGGAAGGCGAAGGTGAAGAAGAGTGCTGCGGTGTCCCGGACCTGGGACCGGTAGCCGGCCGCCGTCAGTGCTCCGTACGCGCTCATGCCTGGTGCTCCGTGTTCTGGCTCTGCGGGATCTGCTGGGTGTTCCCGTCTCCGGCGGCGGAGGTGAGCCGGAGGTAGACGTCCTCGAGGGTGGCCGTGCGGGTCTGTACGCCGTCCAGGCCGTCGAGCGCGTCGAGCGCCGACATCACCTTTCCGGCCACCCGCGTTTCCAGTACGAGGTTGCCGCCGCTCAGGACGGCGCGGTCCACGCCCTCGATCGCCTCCGCCTGCGCCACGGTCATCCGGTCCGGCGACAGCAGCACCGAGGTCGCCGCGCCCGCGGCGCCGACCAGCCCACGGGGGGAGTCCAGTGCGGCGACCCGGCCGTCCACCAGAATCGCCACCCGGTCGCAGAGGGCTTCCGCCTCGTCCAAGTGGTGCGTGGTGTACACGATGGTCCGGCCGGCCTCCTTCAGCCCGCGAAGGACGTTCCACAGATCGCGTCGGGCCTGCGGGTCGAGCGCGGCGGTGGGCTCGTCCAGGAAGATCAGCTCGGGGTCGTGGACCAGGGCGGAGGCGATGGCCAGCCGCTGACGCTGCCCGCCGGAGAGGTCCTCCACGCGGGTGTCCCGCTGCTCCGTCAGTGCCACGACCTCCAGCGTCCGCTCGACCGCCGCGCGGTCCGCGCCGTAGAGGGCGGCGACGGTCGCCAGGTGCTCATGTGCCTTCAGGCGCACGAAGAAGGCCGAGGACTGGGTCTGGACACCGAGCCGGGGCAGCAGCGCGACATTGCGTGGCCAGGGGGAGCTGCCCAGTATGCTCACGATGCCGGAGTCGGCCTGGCGCAGGCCTTCCATGATCTCCATCAGGGTGGTCTTCCCCGCGCCGTTGGGCCCGAGCAGACCGAAGAACTCGCCCCGGGCGACGCGCAGCGACACGTCGTCCAGCGCCTGGCGGGTCCCGTAGCGCTTGCTCACCCCCTTGGCGTGGATGGCGGCGTCCACCGGGGGGTTGCCGGGGTCCGCCGGCACGGTTTCCGTCTCCGTCATGAACAGCTCCTCGAAACAGGCCCGTCAGGGGGCGAGCAGAACGAACACGGCCGTGACCGACGCGGCCGCGATCAGACAGACCAGAACGGACGAGCCGATCCCGTATGCCATGTACAGAACCCGCGCCCGGTGCGGGTAGCAGGCCGCGGCCTGCCGGTCCCGCAGTCGCAGTCGCAGGTAACGCCCACTCTCCGGAGCGTAGTTGGACACACCGAGCACTTGGGAGAGCATGGTGTATCCGTCCAGCGGGGGCAGCGGCAGCAGGTTGACCAGTGCCTGGACGCTGCCCAGCAGCAGCAGTCCCGACAGCACCCGACGGGTGGGATCGCCCGACTCCAGTGCAGCCCACCAGACGGCGAAGGGCAGCAGGAACAGCAGGTTCGCGAAGGCCCCGGCCGCGCCGATCGCCAGCTGATGGCGGCGACTGCCGAGGAAACGGTAGTCGTCCACCCGGCAGTACATGATCGCCACGGGCAGCCGCCAGCGCAGGCCGATCTCGCTCACCGTGCCGCCGAAGTGCCGGGCCGCGATCCCGTGAGCCAACTCGTGCCCGCCGGTGCTCAGCCACAGCAGGGTGAACACGCCGAGCAGCGCCACCGGCTGCTGGAAGAGCCACCAGGTGTCCCGCACGAGCGTGCCGGGCGTGGCGGCCAGGACTACCTCCATGGCCAGACAGAGCACCAGCAGCGGCAGCAGAACCTGCCGGCGCAACAGGGGGCGCAGCGCACGGTGCATCCGTCCGGTGGTCGTGCCGGCGTCGGCGACCAGGCGCAGGCTGCCCCGGCACAGGTTGCCGGTGAGGGGTGGCGCGGGCGGTGTGGCCGGCACCTCGCGGGGTGGTGCGCCGGCGAGCAGCCGTCTGGCGCCGAGCAGCCCCAGCAACTGCCGCCAGTTGGCCTCGCCCAGCCGTCGCCCGAAGGCGACGGCGTACTCGTCGCCGATCTCCTCCAGGTTCCGCTCCCCGTCCAGCCGCGAGATGAGGAAGTACTCTTTCGGCCCGACCTCGAAGGCGGAACCGTCCACGGGGTCCCTGATCAGGTGCACGGCGGCCGGGCCGCGCAGCAGCGGCGCGCTGAGCAGGACGTCTGGCCGCAGCCGGGGACGGTGGGTGAACACCTCGGTCCGCTTGGGGCTCATGAGGGTGCCTCCGTCGCGCTTCTGGTGCCGGGACGCAGCACCCGTCCGAGAATGTGCGAGAGGTACGCCTCGTCGCGGATCGTCACATGCATCCGGTTGTTGGTCATGTGCATGTACGGCGACAGCAGCAGCGGCAGGGCGACCGCCGGGTCGGTGACCTGCTCGTCACGGGTGCCGTCCCAGGAGCGGAAGACCAGTTCGCCCGCCTCGGCCAGGGCGACCGCCTTCTCCCGCAGCTCCAGGCAGTGCGCCGCCCAGCCGCGCAGGAATGCCGGCAGCCCGTCGAGCCGGTCGGCGGCGATCGCCCGGCGGATCTCCTCGAAGCGACGGCCCAGGCGCGGCGCCGTCTCGGCGTAGTTGCGGTCGTACTCCGACGAGCCGATGAAGCCGGTGCCGGGGAAGGCGCGGTGCCAGAACTCGTAGTACCGCGCCAGGTAGTCGGCGAGGTCGTCGTCGCCGGGCAGGAAGCAGCCCGCCATGACCATCATGAGCTGCGCCGAGGTGCCCAGCAGCACGGTCCGCACGTGCAGGTTCATGGTGCCCAGGGCCTCGATGACCAGGTCGCTGGAGCGCGCGAAGTGCCACTCCGCAAGGGCGACGCCCGCCGGACCGCCGTACTTGCCGTACTCGGGCTCGTACGGCTCGTAGGAGCGGGAGTTGTTCGGACGCAGCCGCATCCGGCCGTCCTCCGCCATGAAGTCGCCGCGGTCGCCCTCCGGGAACTCGATCTCGAAGAGCGTGTTGTAGAACTCGTTGAGGAAACCGGAGTCGACCTCGTAGAGCGCCGGACGGCTCCGCAGGAAGGCGTCCACGGCCTCCTCGGCCCGGCGGCGCACCTCGGACGTCGCCTCCTCGGTGGCGGGCTTCAGGCGGAGCCGCACATGGGGGCCCTCCAGCCAGTAGTTGATGAAGAAGTGGCCGGCGAGCAGCCCGTCGTCCTTGAGTCCCGTGATCAGCGGTCCGACGCAGTTCACCAGCAAAGGCTGAGGGTTGGCGGCGTAGAAGATGTGCATGGCCTGCCACGCGCCGGGGGAGGGGTTCAGCTCGGACAAGGGGCGTTCTCCTCGGTGCGTCGGATGGCGGTGAAGGTCTCGACGGAGAGCTCGGCGACATGGCTGCCCCGCTCGGACACGACGTGCAGACCGTTCTCGGCGGGCAGCATCTCGCGCAGCTCGACCCGGTCGTCCGGCGACTTGACCAGCGCCTCGAAAGCGGTGAGCGACAGGAGACTGTCGAAGTCGACGTACTGCGGCTTGGCACCCGCCCCACCCCTGGGGCCGCTGGAGACGGTGGCGAAGACCCGGGCGGGCAGGCCGTGTTCGCGGCGCCAACGTCGCCACGCCAGGAACACCTCGCCCTCCGCCGTGCCGGCGGGACGCATCGGGAGGGACGCGGCGGTCGTGGACCAACCGCGTCGGGCCAGGACGAGGTTGCCGTGCCGGACACGCGGGCGGCGGGTGACGCCCTGGTGCGCCGGGCCGTGCGGAACCCCGGCCCAGACGTCCAGCGGTGCCATCGACGTCGGGGACAGCAGCAGCAGAGTGCGCGCCGTCTCCGGCAGGGCGAGCGGCACGAGGTAGCCCAGGTATACGGGGATGACCTCGCAGTCGAGACGCGCGGAGCGCAGCACCAGACGGTCCTCCGCCTCGTCGTGCCTCAAGTGCAGGTCGTCCAGGTGCAAGCGGCGGTCCTCGGGGACACTGCTCGCCTCGCCGGGACAGACGATCTGGTAGTCGGTGAGGCGTCCGTGAAGGTTGAGGTTGCTGGTCACGGGGCCGCCGGTGAGTTCCGCGAGGACCGCTCCGGGCGGGGTGAGACGTACGGCCCGGTCCCGCAGCAGGTCCGAGACCGCGGGTCCGGGGCCGTCGTCCCAGACGTGCGTGAAGCGGCTGAACGGGAACGACAGTCCGCCATAGGAGCGGTTGAGGACCAGCAGCGGCTCACCGTCCTCGGAGGTCACCTGCAGATGGTGGCTCTGCGGAGTGAACGGGGCGTCCAGTCCCGCGAGTTCGGACGCGACCTCGGCGAGGTGCCCGTCTTCCAGGACGACATCGGCCTCACCGGTGTGCTCCGCCCACAGCGCGCGCATCCGGCCGATGAACGCCTGCCGTCCCCGGTCCAGGGCCTTGATCCCGGGGAGCCCCAGCCAGTTCTCCTCCGGCACGTAGTCGCCCTTCGCGTCGAAGGGTGCTCGCTTGGAGCTGAAGGAGAGGTACTGGTCGAAGAAGTCCTCGTGGAAGTCGTGCACGAGACCGAGCAGGTCGTCGCACCGGCCGCCTTTGCCGTAACGGGCGAGGAAGAACCCCTTGAACGTCACCCGCTGCGGCAGCGTCAGGTCGAACGCGGGCAGTATTCGCTCCACGGAGCGCAGCGCCCCGCCGTCGGCGCCGGTCCAGGCACCCAGCCCGCACGAGACGTCGTCGCCCGCGTCGGCGTCCTCGTAGAGCAGGGTCTGCGGCAGGGCCGCCTCGTGGGCGCCCAGCAGCCGCTGCGCGTCGCCCAGGGCGACCCGCAGCCGGCGGAGCAGTCGTGCGCGTCCCGCCGAGTCCGCCTGCGGATACGCGTCGATCAACGAGGTCGCGGTGTCGAGTGCCGCGGCGAGTTCCGCCGCCCACGGCCGTTCCAGCGCCCGCAGGGCGTCCTGGAAGGCGCGCAGCGGGTCGGTGGTGTGCACGTCGGTGTCCAGGCACGGCACGCGGATCATGCCGAGTTGCAGGAGCGCCGACACGTACGACTGACCGAGCTGGGCGTCCGCGTCGTACTCGGCACACAGCCAGTCCACCAACTCCCCATGGCGCAGGTCACGTTCACTCAACAGGTCGATGAGCCGGTCCAGCGTCCCACTGCGCCGCAGGAAGAACAGCCGGTCCTTGACCGCGTCGAAGGTGACCGCCGCGTCGTCGTCACCCGTGGTCACCCAGCGGCGTACGTAGCGGACCCGGTGATCGTCACTGCCCCAGCCCGACGCGAGCCGGACGGGGAGGTCGGCGCACAGCGCGGGGGAGGCGAGGATCTGCTCCGCGAAACGGGCCAGCACCACGACGTTCAGCCGCACCCGGCCCCGCCATCGGGCGCGAAGGCGCACCGAGGGGTCGTCGCCGTCGTCGAAGGTGCCGAGGGCGACGCCCGTGAACGTGCTGAACGGGCTGGTCTTGCAGGCCGTCCTGTACAGGTACGACAGCACCGAACGCTCGATCTTCCGCAGCCGTTTGTCGGGGCGCACACCCGCGCCGAGGCGCACGTACGAGTCCAGACGGGCTTCGAGCGTCGGTGAGGCCAGGAGGAGTCCGTCGCGCAACCGGTCCTCGTCGAGCAGCGCCCGCAACACATCACGAGTCCGAGCGAGTTCACTGTCAATCAGCGCGGCTCCCCGGCGGTGCAGCTCGTCCAGCGCGCGCCGGCCGTCGAGCCACCCCCGGGCCCGCTCGGCCACGGCCGGGTCCAGCGCCCCGATCAGGTCGAGCGCGGAGGTGTCTCCCTTCGGCATGCGGTTGTTGAAGATGTCCCTGCGCAGGGCGAGCAGGTGACGGCGCCGCCCGCCCCCGTCGTCGGGGAAGGCCCGCTCGGCGGCCGGAACGAGCGCATGGAGTACGTCGCTCAGTTCCCGGCCCCGTTCCAGCAGGCACTGCTCGGCGGACAGGACGTCGTCGGCCCAGCGGACGCTGTCGGGGCAGCGCAGGTTGCGGACGGTCTCGACGGGCAGGCCGGCCACCCGCAGGAGGAAGCGTCGGCCGGGCTGCCAACTCGTTGTCGGTGTCATGGCAGCTCCAGGTCAGGCGATGTCGGAGCGGAAGTCGGCGGGGTTCGGCCGCTCGTTGCCGAGCAGCATGATGAGCAGGGGGGCCTCCCCGGTGTCCTGCAGACCGAGCTCCTCGATGTAGGAGATGTTGTCGAAGCCGAGGGCGACACCCGCGCCGAGCCCGAGTGCGGCCGAGGCGGTGTAGAAAGTCTGCGCGATCGCCCCGACGGTGGCGTTCACCAGGCGGTAGCCCCGATCGCCGACGGCGTCGAGGACCGCCGTCGTGCGCAGCGTGGGCACGATGACGGCGCCGGTCTGTTCGAGGTTGTAGTTGGACAGGAAGTAGTTGTTCTGCAGGAACGAGCCCGGCGCGCCCGATGCCACCAACCGCAGCGTGTGCGTGTCGGGTTCATAGGCGTACGCGCCGGGTTCGACGCCCTCGACGTGGTTGACGAAGGTGTACAGCCGTGCCCGCCGCGGTGTGCCGTCGGGCTCCGCGTCGCCGTCGAGCCGTGTCCCGGCACAGGCGGCGAGCGTGGTGGCGAGCTGCGCCGCGGTCAACGGGACGGTCGCGTCGAAGCGGCCGAAGCTGCTGCGGCGCGTGCGCAGTGCCGTACGCACGTCGACCCCAGGGAATGCGGCGGGCGGCAGCGCGACCGGCTCGGCGGCCTCGGTCGGAGCGGCCGGCGCGCAGTCGTCGAGCACGCCCGGCGCCGGACGGTCGGCCGCGTGCTCCGCCGTCGCGCGGTGGATGCGCCGCAGCGTGTCGAAGCCGAGGACGGTCCGGGACCGTTCACGATCCTGGCGGCGGACGGCCGCGCCGTTGGTTTTCCGGATGCCCGTCGCGGGCCGCGGGTTGTCCCAGACCAGCGGTACGACGGCGAACAGCCCTTCCTCGTCCTCGCCCAGGCCCAGCAGACCGGCCAGCCGTGCCTCGTCGAACCAGAGGGCGGGCGCCAGCCGCAGGCCACGGGCGCGCGCCCAGATGTGCCAGGTCTGCAGCAGCGCTCCCACGTCCATGCTCACGGCGTGGAACGAGAAGCTGTTGTACTTGAAAGAGTTCTGCCAGTACTTGACGCCCAGCACCAGGTACTGGTCCGTCGCCTCGCCGTGCGCTCCGAGCGCGGCGCGCACCTCGCCGCTCACGTCGCCCGCGAGCAGCCGCTGCATGGAGTGGTGCGGCGGGGAGTAGTAGTGCACTCCAGGGGTGAGCGGTCCGCAGGGACCCGAGACCCAGTAGACGCTCACGGGGTACAGGCCGCCGCCGGAGGCGGTGCCCCGGGACCAGTTGGCCTGCGTGTAGTGGGGCAGAGCCCCGAGGTCGGTGTTGGCCTGGACGGCCAGGCGCCTGCCCACCAGCCCGTAGGAGTCCAGCAGCATGCCGGACAGCAGGGGCAGCGTGAACGGCTCCGCCGTGCCCGGATGG
Organism: Streptomyces sp. CNH189; assembly: GCF_000527195.1. Classification (NCBI taxonomy): domain Bacteria; kingdom Bacillati; phylum Actinomycetota; class Actinomycetes; order Kitasatosporales; family Streptomycetaceae; genus Streptomyces; species Streptomyces sp. CNH189. The sequence continues at coordinate 16,787 of NZ_AZUS01000025.1, read as the reverse complement.
CCGTCGGGCAGGCAACCGGCCGTCACCGTGGCGTGCGCGGGGTACGGCACGTCGGGTAGCGGGAACGACTCGGCACCCGGGTAGTACTTCGCCTTGCGTGGCCGGTCCGCCCAGTTGGGCACGAAGTCGGCCGGCTCCATCGGGATGCGGCCGCGGTGCATGATGGCCTTCGCGTATTCATGGGCGTAGCCCACGGAAGTCTCCTCATGTGTGGCGTGGGGGCGTGGAACGGAGAGGTGGGTGCGGTCACGGGAACGGGTGTGGGGCCGGGTTGAGGTCGGCCTCCTCCAGGTCCCGCTCGCGCAGCCCCGCCTCGCGCAGGGCGGTGCGCAGCCGGGGCATGCCCAGGGCGCGCTGCCGCGACCAGCCGAAATCGATCGGCAGCAGGCCGGGGACGAGCACGCTGAACGTGTGCAGCCCCAGCAGCCGCTGCTCGGGCAGCGTCTGGTCGACGACCACGACGTCGAACCCGGCGGCGACGACCGCGGCGACACAGCGCTCCAGGTCGTCCCGCAGATCGGACGAGGCAGGCGCACCGGAGGCGTCCGGCCACCCGAGGTCGGAGACCGAGAGCGGTGGCCCGGTGACCGGAGCACGCAGCAGGAAGTCGGCGTGGACACCCATCTCGGGAATGCCGTAGACCAGCGGGTGGTCGTGCAACGCGGTCACCCGTGAGAAGTCCCCCGCCATGGCGCGCAGCCTGTCCTCGTCGCGCTCGGACCTGCCCCGCAGGTTGACCGCGTCGGTGGCGATCTCGCACAGCGCCGCGTCCAGCGCGGACTCCGGGTCGAGCCCGGCGCCCGCACCGAAGCACATCCGGCCCAGGCCGCCGTCCACACGCTCCGCCACGCCGGTGACGACGGGGATCGGGAACGTGATGCGGGTGTCGAAGAACCGGGCCCGGTAGCCGTACATCGCCAGCCGGTCCACCATGTGCCGGGTGGCGGGGCGGGCGCTGGTGGCGGGGTCGATCTCCGGCAGCCGCTGCCGCCCGTACCAGGCGAGCAGGAAGGCATCCCGTTCGACGACCTCCATCAGGCCGAAGTAGACGGCCTCCTCGACACAACCACCTGACGCACAGCCGTTGGAACTCTCCTGGACGAACCGGTTCTCCAGGCCGGGCGCGTGATAGTACGTCAGGATCTCCGGTACCAGCCGGGGTTCCCGGTCGCGCAGGGAGTAGCCCCACACCCACGGGATTTCGCGGTCCGGGGCGAACGGCACGACGTGCGGGTTCTCCTGGTGGAAGGTGTCCGAGTAGAGCCCCACCCGCCTCGGGTCGACCGCGTCGGCGCCGAACCCGTCGAGCGTTCCCGTCACCGTGGTCCGCTTCCCGCGCGCCCGCATGCCCGCGTACCGCTCCAGCCCTTCGAGGACCCCGATGCGCGCCGAGGTGCCGAACGATCCTGAGTGTCCGCCCCAGAACGTCTCACGCAGGTACTCCCCGGAGCGCATCGAGAAGCAGCCGATGGTCGCCGACGTCGACGTGGACGAGACGTCATGGACGACGGACGGTCCAAGGGCACCGCACACCGGGTTCGCGAAGGCCGCCACGTCGATGTCGTACGCCTCGATGCTCCGCAGCCGGAAGGTCCCCGGCGCGTGCTTCGGCGCGGGGGCCAGGGTGACGACGGCACCCTCGGGCGTGTCGGGGACGGGCCGGGAGCAGGCTTGGCACTGGGGGTCGGGGACGAGGGGGCAGCGGCGGACCGACAACGTTTCCAGGTCCAGTACGTGGACGTCCGGGAACGGCACGCTCGCCGGGGTCGCCCGCGCCACCAGCGAGGCGAGTGCCTCGGCGGCGAACGGGACGGCGTACGGCCAAGGCCCCGTTTCGTGCGTGACGCCGCCCAGTTCGAGGGCGTCGCGCAGCGCCACGGACCGGACCGCCTGCCAGCGCCTGGTCAGACACTGCGGGCACGGCGACCCGCCGTCGACGGAAAGAGGGCCGACGACGGCCTGCCGTGTGTACAGGTGCACGGGGACGGTGCCCGGCGCGCAAGGGCTGAGCGCCTCCGTGAACGCGTCGCCGAAGCCCAGCGCGCGCACCGTCACGGCCACGTCACCGTGGCCCTGCCCGTCCAGGGCCGTCCGCAGCAGGCCGGCCATGAGCCGTACCGGCCCCGTCCCGGGGGCCTTCGGCGCGGTGGCCGGCCTGTCCGTGGTGCTAACCGACACGGCGGGCCTCCGACGTCAGCAGTACGCGCACCACGTGGACGCCGGCCCGCTCCAGGTCCGCGGAGCCCGTCGGCACCACCAGGGCGTCACGGCGCTGTTCGCCGAGCCGGCGCAGCACGTCCGTCCACGACGGCGCACCGGTCGCCTCGGCGGCCACGGTCCCGGTGACGGCCAGCGCTCGCGGATCGAAGTCGCCGAGCAGCGGATCTCCGTACGAGGTCCCCTCCGCGAGGCCCTGCTGCTCCAGCTGAACCTCCCCCACCAGGTCACGCAGGGCCGCCGAAGCCGCGGCCCGGAACGAAAGCTCGGCGGCCACCGCCCATCGGCTCCCGGACCGGGCCAGCACCACGGCCACCCCGGAACGCTCCCGCTCCCCGAGGTCCAGCAGCTCTGCCTCGACGCCGAGATTGGCTGCGGAGCGCAGGAGGAAGGTGAGTTCGGGATCGGCGTCGGCGTCGGCGGAAACGGCGACACCCGGCGCCCCGAAACCGCGCATCGCCCGCTGGAGCGCGTCGTACGCGAGGGCCGACAGCACGCCCTGCGCGGCGGCGTCGGTCGCACTCGCCCCCGCCCTCATACCGGCACTGGTGGCTTCGAAGAGCCGGTCGCGGTTGCCGGCCCCGAACGGACGGACGGCTTCCCCCGGCACCAGGAGCCGCTCCTTGGTGAGCAGGGAAGTGGCGGCGACCCAGCCGCGGACGTCGGCCCGCGCACCCCCGATGCCGGTCCAGGTGCCGAACCCGGCCGGGGCGAGGCGGACGGAGGGGTCCGGTGCACCGGTGCGCCTGTGCGGGACGACGTGTTCTGCGTAGGTTTCGGCGGCGCGGTGCAGGGCGCGCAGCCGGGCGCCCGCCACGTGATGGACGTCGGCGGCGCCGATGCGGGGGATGCGGCCGTGGCCGAGGCCGACCTCCACGACGCTGAGCTTGAGCGGTGTCTGTGTGATGTCCTCGTCGTCGTAGCCGGTGAACACACCTGCGTGCGGCCGCAGCAGCACCGAGCGGCGGTTGAGCTCCTCCACCAGGGCGTCCGCCTCGCGGGCGGTGTCGACGGTGGGCAGCGCGAGTGCGCCGCCCTCTGCGTCCAGGCTCGCCAGATCGATCTGGGCGGAGTCCGCCTCCGTGTCGTCCGCGCACCAGGGGCACCGGGGGTGGGGCAGGAGCGGCTCCGAGGCGGCGTCGAGGGACTCCATGTCCTGGATGATCAGCTGCCCCGCGGTCTCGGCGGGCAGCGCCCCCGTCGCCGTCTTGAACACCTCGTAGCCCAGCAGGTTGCCGAGCATCGCGGCCAGGGGCCGGCCTGGGTGGACTCCGGGGACCTGCGTCGCAGCCGGCAGGTCCAGGGCGAGGGAACTCCACACGTCGGCGGCTTGCGCGGCGCCGTCGCCCGCTCCCAGGCGCAGCACGGCGCACGCCCAGCACCCCGTGGTCTGCGCCGACATCGACGGACCGACGATCGCGTGGCGGCCGAACGACCAGGCCGGTATGAGGGTGCGGCCCGCGGGCACTCCGGCGCGCAGCAGCGGGAACACGACGCGGGGAGCCTCGGGCCCGCCCGTGACGACGACGACGTCGTATCCCTCGAGGGCGGCCCAGGTGAGCGGCGCGGAGGCGGCGATTTCGTGGATGCCGACGGGACAGCCGTCGGCGTCGGCGGACGTCGCCTCGTCGGTGATCCCGTCCAGGTCGAGCCGCGGCAGTACGCCGATGGTGGCGCTGCCGTTGCGGAGCAGGCTCAGAACGCACCAACGTGCCACGAGGTCACTGCCGACGACGGCCACTCGGGTGTCGCGGAAGCGCTGGAAGCGCCGCGCGGCGTCGTCGGCGTAGTGGTCGGCGTAGGCGATCTGGGCCGCGTAGCGACGTGCCACGTCGTCGGACGGTTCGGGCCCGACGAACGCCTCCGGCGAGGGTCTGGGCGGGACGGAGCGGGCGAATCCCCGTTCGTAAAGGGTGCCGACGAGTTCGCCGACCATCGCACGCTGCCGGTCGCCGAATCCCCTGCAGATCTCGGCGACGGTGTGTTCGCCGTTGAGGTGCGGCACGAGCAGGGTGGCGAAGCGGTATGCGGACTTGGCCGTCAGGCGGAATCCGCCGTCGGCGTTGTGGAAGAGGACGCCGTCGGGAGTCTCGGTGAAAAGGACATCGCGCCGGATGCGGGGGCGGGACGCTGCGACGGCTTCGTACCGTGCGGAAGGCATGCTGATGTCACCTCTGGATGGGAGCCGGGTGGGGGTGGTGGCCGGGCGGTCGTCTGGAAGGGGACCGGGCGGGAGAGTCGGCCGGTGGGTGGTCGCCTGCGGTCAGCCAGGGGCCGCCGTGGTGCCGATGCGCAACCGTGGCGAGGCCGCCCCATGCCGACGCGCGTAGATTTTGAGCAGTTCGTGGATGCGGTACGGCTTGGGCGGGCCTTCCTCGACGAATCCGGCGTCCGCCAGGTGTTCGAGGACCTCGTCCGACACGTCCGGCGGCGCCGGACGGGCGGTTCGGATGTCGTCGCGCTCCTTGGCCAGCAGCAGGAACGCCTCCCTCAGTTCAGGGCTGAGCCGGCGCAGCGCCGCCTCGAACACGTGGGGTACGGACATGAGTGGCTCGTCCGTCAGCGAGAGCCTGGCCGGCAGATCCACGGCCAGCCACGCGGCGCAGTCGTCGATGCCGAGGCCGGGCCGCGTCAGCAGACGTACTGCGGCGATCCGCAGGCTCAGCGGGAAATGACCGCAGACGCGCGCCAGTTCACGGGCCGCCTCGGGTTCCCGGGCGACCCGCTCGGCGCCCAGAGTGCTGATCAGCAGTTGATGCGACTCCTCCGGGGCGAGCGTGTCGAGGCGGTGCACGACCCCGCCGTGGGTGGCGATCAGGCCGGCCAGTCCGCGTCGGCTGGTCACCACGGCGACGCCCTCGCCGGGGAAGGGGAGCAGGGGTCGTATCTGCTCCGAGCTCACCGCGTCGTCGAGGACGAGCAGGCGGCGTCCGGTTCCGTTCACCGGCGGGAGCTGAGCCCGGGCCTCGTCGGCGTCGAGCGGACTGCCGTCCGCATGGGTCATCGCGAGCGTGAAGCAACCGCCAGGAAAGGCGTCCTGAGTCAGGTGGGCGGCCTGCAGGGCGAGAGCGGTCTTGCCGATCCCGGGAGCTCCGGAGATCACCACCAGCCGGGTTCCTGGGTCGTCGAAAGTCAACGCGCGTTGAACGGCGGCGAGTTGGTCCGTGCGCCCGGCGAAGCAGGGGACGGGGGCCACTGTGGAGACGGTGACCGCCGCCATGCGCACCGTCGGTACCGGGGGCGAGGCGGGAGTCTGCGCCGGGGGAGTGGGGGACTGCGCCGCCGCGGCGGCCGGTACGGGGAGCAGCGCATCCCGCGACGTCGACCTCTGCGCACGCACCTCGCCCGAGGGGAGGACCGCCTTCGAGCGGGCTCCCGCCTCGATCGCGGGGATGGCGTGGGCCGGCGGGGTGCCGAGATCCTCACCGCGAAGGATCGCCAGTTCCAGGCGTTGCATGGGGGCACCCGGGTCGATCCCGAACTCCTCTTTGAGCCGCTCCTTGACGGCTCTGATCTCCGCAAGGGCCTCGGTCTGGCGGCCGGTTCGATAGAGAGCCTCGATCAACTGTTCGGAGAACCGCTCCCTCTCCGGGTGGCTCTTCGCCGCATCCCAGACCTCTGACAACACCTCGCGACATCGCCCGCGTGCCAGTTCGATGTCGCAGAGGCGTTCCAGTGCCCTCAGGCGCTCCTCGGTCAGCCGGGGTGCTTCGTCGCGGTGGAGCATGTGCGACGACACGTTCGCCAGCACCGGCCCGTGCCACAGTGCGAGCGCCTCTCTGAGCACGTACGACTCGGCCTCGGTGTCGCCGACGGAATCCGCCGAGCGGACCAGTTCGCGGAAGCGGACGAGGTCGAGGGTCTCGCGGTCCATTCGCATCCGGTATCCGCCGGGGACCGCCTCGATCGCGTCGTTCGCGATCCCGTACTTCGCGAAGATCCGCCGGAGCCGCAGAACGCAGCTCTGCAGGGCGGCTCGCGCCGTGGCGGGGGGTTGGGTGTCCCAGACGGCACGCACCAGGTAGTCGGTCGACACGGCCGCGCCGGGGTGGATGAGCAGGGCCGCCAGCAGGCTCGTCGGCTTGGACGGCTGTAAGACGGCGGCATGCTCGCCATCGGCGATGCTGAGCAGCCCTAGCAGCTGGAACCGCATCCTGTTTATCGCTCCGTTTTGTTTGCTGACGGTACAGGCGGGCGGCTGATCCAGCTCGCTGCCGGGACCGACAGGAATACGAGTGCAAATGTCCGGGGTGCTGACGGCCTTGCGACGCTCGATGATCAGAGAGGAGGCGTGGAACGGGACATGACTCTGAGGAACCGTCATCAGGCCCCCTTTTGGGGTGCCTATGCAGGTGCCAGTGGATACCTTAGTGAGGACTCGGAGCCACGTCGATCCCTGCGTTCGGGAAAATCAGGCGGACGCCGGATTTACGACTCATTCCTTGAATGCTGCACTTGATCCGTTTGTCCATCCTGTCTCGGTGGTCGTGAAGTACCCACACTGCGCCAGCAGTTCGGGGTGCGCTCCGCCCTCGGCATTGCCGCCGCTCGCTGCCGGCTCGGGGGCAGAGCCTCGGCGGGAAGATGAATATGTCCCTGCTTTTATTGCGGTTGCGATTGCGCGTCGCCATTACGCCTAGTGAGATTGCCGTGGGCTATATGGAGTAGCAAATCGGGGCTGCACAGCTGAGGGGTGCCGGAGGTAATGCCGCAAAGTTGGGCCACCAAGAAGCAACAGGTTGCTTCGAGGTCGCTCTGTCGTCCGGGTCCGAAGATTCCGCCGTTGTCGTTGACCGATGTCCAGCGTGCCGCGCTGGAGGGCTGGGTGCGTCGTCGCACGACGGCCCAGGGCCAGGCTCTGGCCTTGCGGTCGCGGGTCGTGCTGGAGTGCGCCGAAGGCCACTCGATCACGGAGGTGTCCCGTCGGCTGCGGGTCACTCCGGACGGGGTCCGCACCTGGCGGCGCCGCTTCCTCGAACGCGGCCTGGACGTTCTGTCCGACGAGCCGCGGCCCGGCGTTCTCCGGGAGATCACCGATGCGGACGTGGAGCGGGTCATCGTCAGGACACTCCAGGAGAAGCCGAAGAACGCCACTCACGGGTCAACGAGGTCGATGGCTGCGGCCACCGGCATGTCCCAGTCGGCGATCTCCCGGATCTGGCGGGCGTTCGCCCTTGCGCCGCACCGCTCACAGACGCTCATGCTGTCCACTGACTCTTTGTTCATCGACAGGGTCCGTGACGTCGTCGGCCTCTATCTGGACCCGCCGGAGGAGGCCCTTGTTCTCTGCGTGGACGAGGAGTCGCGGATCCAGGCCCTGGACCGGTCCCAGCCCGGTTGCCGATGGTGCCGGTTTTCCCGAGCGTCGCAGTCACGACTACGTCCGGGCCGGCACCACCACCCTGTTCGCGGCACTGGAGGTCGCCACCGGCGAAGTGATCGGCTCTCTGCACGGCGGGCATCGGGCCGTTGAGTTCAGGAAGTTCCTGGCCAAGCTGGACAAGGAGGTGCCCGCCGACCTCGACGTGCACCTGATCCACGACAACCACGTCACCCACAAGACGCCCGCCGTCAAGCAGTGGCTGCTGGCGCATCCCCGCTTCCACCTGCACTTCACGCCCACGAGTTCGTCCTGGCTGAACCTGGTGGAGCGGTGGTTCGCCGAGCTCACGCAGAAGAAGCTCAAACGCGGTGTCCACCGCTCCGTCCAGGCCCTCGAACGCGACATCCGAGCATGGCTCGCCGACTGGAACGACAACCCACGGCCGTTCGTCTGGACGAGGACCGCCGACGAGTTCCTCGACAAAGTCGCCGCCTACTGCCGATGAATCTCTGACTCAGGTCACTAGCCGAGCACACGGTGGCCGAGGATGCACGGGCCTCCGTCGAGGCGTTCCTTGTTGACGGCACCGACGCCGTCCTGATGGGGTTCCTCTCGGGGACCATGTGCGCGACGGGGAAGTCCTTCGAGGGCCCCTTCGCGCTGCGCCTCACCGTCGAGGAGGGCCGGATCACCCGGCATCACCTCTACGAGAACAGCGTATCGATCGCCGAGGTGTGCACCCCTTCGCGGGTCCCGCGCCCCCCCGAGTTGCGACCCGCTGGTGCCTGGACAGGCCCTCGCGGAGATGGTCCGCCCGCCGAGCGGGTGGCGTAGCGCGGTCTTCGGAACGACCCACACCCGAGCCCCCTTCGCCTGGTCCGCCACCGCACCAGTGTGCTGTCGCGATGCTCCGCGACAGCAGCGTCTAGGAACCCAAAACGCCGCGCGCCGCTTGAGGATGGACATGGAGGTACCCCCCGGGGATTGTGGTCGGGTACTGGGAGATCTGGGCGGTGGCGCGCATCGGCAGCTTCTGGGAGACGGTGTTGTCCGCACTCTCCACGACGCACACGTCTACAGCCTCCTCGGCCGGCCCGTGCGCCCCGGAGCCTCGCGTGTGACCTGATCGAGGTGGATCGAGGCGTCATCGCGTACCGCCTCGCCGTCGTACCGGGCCGTGATCCACGGGTGGAGGGCGCTGTCACAGCCGTCCTTTACTGAGCAGGCGGGTCCAGGACGGTCCGCTTCCACTGTTCTGGATTCTTGTGGATGTCCAGCAGTAGGCGTGCGAAGGTGTCGCCGTCGTACAACAGGCCGTTGTACTCGAGCGGGATCCGCTTGCCGTTGATCACGGCAGTGGGCGTTCCAGGTCCCTCAGGTTCGGACTTTCCGCCCGCGCTCTCGTACGCCTTCTGGGAGGCGGTCACGAAGGAGCGGTACTTCATCGTCTTGACAGCCGAGTCGAACGCAGGGCCGCGGAGGCCTTCCACCTTGTCGGCCAGGTCCAGCAGGCCGGCGTCCGTGAAACCGTCGACGCTCTCCTCCGGCTGGTTGGCGTACAGCACCTCGTGGTACTCGACGAACTTGCCCTGCTCCAGCGCGGCGCGCAGCGCGTTGACCGCCTTCTTCGATCCAGTGCCGCCGACCCGGTCGTCCAAGAAGGAGGCCAGGGTGTACTCGGTCCTGGCCTGACGCGCGAGCATCGCCTCCTGCAACCCCGGAGCACCGCCGGTGGTCTCGAACTCCGCGCAGTACGGGCAGCGCGGATCCTCGTACAGCCGCACCCTCGTTGTTGCGTCCGGATCGCCGACCAGGATGGTGACACCGTCCTCGGCGAGCCCTTCCGGCAGTTCCTGGGCACCCGCGAAGTCAGGCCGTGCCCCTACCCCGTCCCGACCACACCCTGCCAGCGTCAACACCGCGGCCGCGCACAGCACGACCCACCACCCCCCACGCGCCACGCGTCATCCCCTCCCCAGAGAACAGACAGACAATAGATCATCTGTGAGGCGGACGCACCGTCGCTGCTTCGCCGCGACGTCACGCCCGGATGAGGCGTTTTGGGTATGCCGTCATCCGCGTACTTCATGACGTATGCCGGTGGTTTTTCTGCAGTCTCCTTCGCTGGTGCGTGTGGGCGGGAGCTTTCGGTGGATGTTTTGGGTGGTGGGGATATCGTTTCGGGTCGTCGTGGTGATGGATGTCTTGGGGTCGATGTTCAGGTCGTAGGTGTCGGTGGGTGTGTGGTGTGTGGGTGGGGTGTTGGGGGGTGGGGGCGGGTTGTGCTCGGTTTGTTGTTTGGGTTGGTTGGGTGTGGTGGGGGTGCTGGTTGTCATCTGTGGGGTGGCTTTGTTGTTGTGTTTGGGTTGGGTTGTCAGTTTCTGGTGTCGGTTTTGATGTTGCCTTTGACGTGTCGGTTTACGAACTCGTGTGCCAGGTCGCCGAACTGTTCACCGTAGATGAGGGACTGTTGGACGGTTTTGCGGAAGTGGACGCCGCCCCATACCCGGCTTTCGGCGCAGGCCTTGTTGAACTCGGCCCACGTGTGGAAGTGCAGTTGGAGGTTTTTGGCGGGGGTTGTTTCTGGTTCCACGGCCGAGGTGCCGGCGTTGAACTCGAGTGTCCAGTCGAGTTCTTCGGAGTTGAAGTAGCGTCGTGCTGTCTGTGCTCCTGCGGCGCACAGGCTTGTGGAGCCCGATGGGTATTCGGGGTGGTCGCCCGTGGGCAGGTAGGGCATCCATTCGGTGGCCCGGATGTCGTTGACCGTGCCCATGCCGGCGCCGCCCCAGGCGGTCACCTTGCTGTGGCCGTACACGTGGCGGACTGCGCTGACGGGCCGCACGGTGTCGTACTTGCGCTTGTTGCGCCAGACGGCGATCAGCGCGTCGAAGGTCGCGAGGAAGTGCTGGAGCGACCACGCGGCCCAGCCGAACACGCCCATCTCGTTGTTTTCGTCGTACTTTCGGCCGATGACGGTGGATGTGTAGCCGATGCCCCAGAGTTTGTTGTCCATGACCTCGGCGAGCGCCTTGCGCTCGTCGTTGAGCGACGCCGATGCCTCCAGGATTTCGTCCACCGAGCGTTTGTAGTCCCGGGGCCGGGTGTGGTCGCTGTGTTTGGGTGCGGCGAGGGGGAACTGGGCCGGGTCGGTGAAGATGTGCGGTTTGGTCAGCGCGATCTGGGGGGTCACGAAGTGCTGGGAGACGTAGATGCCTAGGTCACCCGGGCCGCCACCGGGGCGACGGCCGTTGTGGGCGTGCAGTTGCGGCTGCCAGCGGGAGGGGTTGTTGAGCCTGAAGGGAGTGTTCACGGGCTCGTAGCCTGTGTAGTCCGCCCAGGGAAGGGGGTTGTACTTGCGGCCGCCCTCGTAGCCCAGGACATTCATGCCGTCGTTCTTCAGAGCGTTCCAGACCGACTTGAACGCCACGTTGCCGATGCCGACCGGGGTGGTCAGGTCCTCCGACTTGTTGTCAGGGTCCAGGCCGAGCCCGACCATCATGGCGCGCAGGCTTCCCGCGGGGCCCCGCAGGCCTAGTGGCAGCAAGCGTTCGAAGGTGTGGAGCTGCGTGTAGAGGATGGCGATGTTCATGTTCCGGTTGGTGGCGGACTCGCTGGAAGGGCGGCGGGGAATGCGGGAGTACACACCGACCGCGGTCTCGTGGTACGGCGCCACCGCGTCGAACACCGCAAGGTTCCCCACGCGGCTCATCCACAGGATGACGGTCACGTCCATCGAGCCGACGGACTCCCAGAGCGGCGACTGACTGGCCTGCTCGTCGGTGGCGGGCTTGACCCACTTGATGTAGTTGTCGGTGTCGAGGTCGAAGTCGAACGTTGGTGGCTCCTCGCTCGTGCCGGCATTGGCCGGATGGGGCAGGGCCAGCATGAGGGCGGCCGAGGAGCCACCGAGCAGCAACGATCGGCGGCCCAGCGAGAGGTCTGAGGCAGAGGTGTGTCCGGACGTCTTCATGATCGTCTTCCTGTTGCTTGACGGGGTGGGCCTCTGGAAGGGCCCTTGGCGGGGGAGGGGATGTCGATGGCTGCGTGTGGCCTTACGGCCTCGCCGACAGTCGAAGGGGAGGGTGGGCAGAGGGGTCCTCCGTCGCGGCGGAGGGGGCAGTCCTTGCCGTAGCGCTGGGAGATCTCGTGGACCGGGTCGCCGAGCTGGGCATCGGATGCGGGGGACGCCTTCACGGTTTTCTTGACGTGCCTAGCGGCCCGCGCCCGGCTCTCGGCGCGGTCCTTGTCGGAGTTGGTCGGGGTGGCTCGATCAGCTCGGGGCAACTCGCCTGTGGGCAGGGCCGGTCAGGTGTCAGCACCGCTTCCGCAGGCGGATCCGGTCGGCGGCGCGTGCGGGGTGGAACCCCAAGCCGTGGGCGCCTCGCGGTCCGGGCACGGGGCTTTGGGGGAAACTGTGTCAGGCCAGATGTGTGAAGGGCGCATCGATCGGCAGGGGCGACGTCTCGATGGCCGAATTGATCTTTTCGTCCCCGTGCTTTCGGGCATCACTGGCTCCAAGCGGTCGGTGTCCCTGGGTGGCTACGCTTCCGGTCGCCGCCATAGGGCCACTCGAAAAGCGCTACTGCGTGTGCCGGTGTGATGTCGTGAGGGTGGGTCCGGTCGCGGCGAGGCATCCGTCGGTGGTGTCGCTGCGGTACTGGAGTTCGTGGAGGGTGCGGCGCCAGACGTGCATCACTGAGGTTGAACGTGTGGAGTCGTTGGGGCTGACGGGCCGTGGTCGGCTGCGGTGTCAGCGGGGCATGCGGTGTTCACAGGGTGGCGGGCGGGCCGTCGAACGGCCAGGGGTTTGCGAGGGGTTGCGGCGTGAGGCGGCCGAGCGGTCCGCCCGGGGCGAGGCGGGCTCGGTGATCGCTGAAGACCTGCGGGTGAGTGTCCGATCGGTGCAGCGGTGGCGGCAGGCGTGGGAGGAGGGCGGTCCGCGTGTTCTGCGGTCGCGGGGCTGGCGTCGCTGCCGAGGCTGAGCGGGAGGCAGTCCGCCCGGCTGGAGGCGGAGCTGGTTGGGGGACCGGCCGCGCGCGGCTGCCGAGGACCAGCGGTGGACGCTGGCACGGATCAAGACGGTGATCGGCCGGCGTTTCCGCCTGGCCTTCACGATCCGGGGTGTGCGGAAGCTGCTGGTGCGCAGCGGCTGGTCCTGCCAGGTCCCGGCCCGTGGTGTGATGGGGCGGGACGACGACGCCGTCACGAGGTGGGTCCAGGTCGCAGCGGCCTGGGACGGTTCCTTCTCGGAAGTGCCCTCGCGATCGTGCCTGCCGGAAGTCTGAAGAACGTCCGTCATCACAGGTCACAGGGCACTTCCTCGATTTCGGGCCGGGTGCCGCCGTTCCTCGGCCGGCGGTCCGGGTGCGCGGACACGCTCGCAACCCGCATCGCCCGTACGTCACGGGGCGGGTATCGCGTCCGGATCTCCTTCAGCAGCTCACCGGCTTCCGTTGCTGTGTGTCGCGCTGCGGTCCGGCCGACGCGGCGGGCGTCAAGAGGCGACGGTCTCGGCGGTGGTGGTTTCGTCGTCCTTCACCGTCGCGGGGACCTCGTTCTTCGGGCCACGGGCGAGGACGTAGACAAACGTGACGCCCGTGACGGCGGCAGCCACCCACATGGCCTGCTGCCAGCCGTCGACGAAGGACTGCTGGGCGACGTCCAGGAGCGTGTCCTTGTGGGGGCCCGTAGTGCCTGCGGCCTCGACAGCGTTGGCGATGCCTTCGCGCGCGGTGTCCGCGGCGTTGTCGGGGATGCCGTCCAGTCTGTCGTCGATCGCGTTCTGGTAGCCGGCCGACAGCAGAGCGCCGATCATGGCCACCCCCAGCGCGGTGCCGAACTCGCGGGTGACGTCGTTGAGCGCGGAGGCGACGCCCTGACGCTCACTCGGCAGAGAGGCGGTAATGCCTTCGGTGGAGGGCGTCATCGCCAGACCCATGCCGAAACCCATGGCGAGCATGCCGGGCAGGATGGACAGGTAGCCGGCGTCGACAGAGACGAAGAGGGCCATGAGGACGAGGCCGGCACCGCCCAGTCCGATTCCCGTGACCATGGTCGAGCGGGCGCCGGTGCGCGCAGCCAGCTTGGGGGCGAGGACGGATGCCATCATCATCAGGACTGCCATGGGCATGAGCGCGAGCGTGGACAGCAGGCCGGACCAGCCGAGCACGGCCTGGAGGAAGGGGAAGAGGACCACGGCGATGCCCGCCTGGACACCGAAGACAACCAGCAGCGTGATGGAGCCGCTGAGCAGGCGGCGCTCGCGAAAGAGCCGCACGTCCAGCAGAGTGGCGTCCCGGCGGCGAAGTTCCCAGGCCACGAAGAAGACGGCAGCGGCGAGGCCGACGGCCAGGGAGATCAGGGTGGCAGGGGCGCTCCAGCCCTGTTCCGGGCCTTCCTGAAGCGTGAAGATGAGGCCGGCCACGGCGACGACCGAGGCCAGCGCGCCGACGGTGTCGAAGGGATGTCCTGCGTGCTCACGGGAGTTGGGCACCGAGCGCATGGTCAGGGCGAGCGCCACGACGGTGAGCACGATGGGCAGCACGAACAGCCACCGCCAATTGGCGACGTCCACGAGCAGGGCGGAGAGGAACATGCCCAGGATGCCGCCGGCACCGGCAACGCCGGTCCACACGCCGATCGCCTTTCCGCGCTCCTCTTCGGGGAAGGTGGAGGTGATCACTGCGAGGGTGATGGGCATGGTCATCGCCGCGCCGATACCGCTGAGCGTGCGGGCGGCGATCATGATTTCGGCCGACGGGGCCAGAGCCGCCAGTACGCTGGCGGCGCCGAAGACGATGAGACCGGTGATCAGCGTGGGCTTGCGGCCGATCCGGTCGCCGATGGCGCCGAGAGGGAGCAGCAGCGCGGCCAGAGTCAGGGTGTAGATGTTGATGATCCAGAGGATGGTGCTCTGGGAAGCGCCGAAATCGACGGCCAGGTGGGTCTGAGCCACGTTCAACCCGGACACCGACGCGATGACCGCCATCAACGCGACGGAGACGGCGATCAGGATCATGCGCAGCTGACGCGCGTCCGGCGCGCCTGCGCCCTCGGCGGCTGCCCCCGGTGCGGGCTGATTGGTACTCATGGATTCCTCTCAGGTGAAAGAGCAAGAAGAACTCACACCGTGCATGCGGTTGCCGGGACGGGAGGAGGGCTCCGCGTGTGCCGTGCGAGTGTTAAGCGGTGGTGACGCCGCGCCGGGTGGCGGTCAGGTCCACATAGGTGTCGTTCGTGGTCAGCGAGGCGTTGATGGGGGTGGCGGCCGGCGCACCGGCCGCGCAGCAGGCGCCGGCCTGGTCGTTGGGACCGGTGGCTTCGACGGCCGGCCCAGACCTTCGCGGCCCTCGCGGCGCGCCTGCATCCGGGCGTCGGCCGCCTGAACGCAGCGGGCCATGAGCCAGCCGTCGGCCGGGCGCACGCGGACGATGCCGCCGCCGGTCTTCCCGACTGCCTCGACCGGGGTGTCGGTGATGTGGATGCCGGGATGTCCGGCTGGTGCTGCGGGCGGAGTACCGCCTTGGACCGATGCCTGCCCCCGGACCCGGCCCGGCCGCGGGGGCTGTTTCCATGATCATCTCCTTGTTCAGGTTCCATCGAGCGGCTGAGACCTCACCCCTATGACGGTCCCGGCGGTCCGTCTGTGACATGCCCCGCCCGCGCGCCTGCCCGGCCGGACAGGCGCGCGGGGGCACGCGGTCGCGGTCGGACGCCGTGGCCGCCTGGATGCACGCGGGCCGTCGACTCATGCCGGAGCAAGCTGGGTACGGATCTTGCGCCGCTCGCGATCAGCTGAACGAACCAGCTTGTCGAGCGACACAGCTGCGGTCAGGCGAGAAGGACTCGTTTCCGCAACCGGCCGAAGCCGGCCCGGGCCCTACCTCTGACGCTTGAGCACTTTGATGCGGTTGACGAGGCCTTCGACGACGCCGGAGCTCCAGGGCGATGTAAGGCCCGCGGTGACGGCAGCAAGGTGCCGTTCGAGGGGCCGTTGACGCATGTGCGGAGGGTGGGAAGGCCGTCCGAGCGCGCCCTGACCCGCTGCGGCAGATGCTCACCCCGGAGCTGGGTGAGCATCTTCCCGAACGTGCGGACGTGCCCGGTGAGAGCATCCAGTTCGGGGCAGCCGGCGAGGACGGATCTGAGCGTCAGGCGTTCGCTCTCCGGCAGGGTGTGGGATGAGTCAGGACCCAGCCGGTCACCGTCGCGTGGGGACGGCGCACGGGCCGTCGGCGCGGTCGGGAATGTGCGAAACGGCTGGAGGCAGGGCGCGGACGGCTCTGGAGCCGCCCGTGCAGCCGTGAGTTGTGATCTCTTCCCACAGAGCCCATGCGTCGTGTGCAGCGCTCGGCCTGTCGCTCGTGCACAGGTACGGCGTGAAGTCGTCGAGCTTGGTCGTGCGGTTCTGCCCCTGTCCCTGGAACAGGTCTTCCGGCTCCGCGGCGTCCCGTAACCGCTGGACGATGCGGTAGGTCATGCCGAGCTGTCGCTGGATCGAGCGTCGGCCATGGCCGCGGCCAACAGTGTGAACGGTGGCGCGCCTGGTGCGAGTACGGTCGGCGAACCTGTGCCCGGTGTCTCCATGGCGAATCACCGTCGGCCGGTTCTGGTGCCAGCGCCTTGTCCGTGGCCGGCTCGGCGGTGGTCGCACGTAGGCAGGACCGGTGAGGGCAGACGCACCGCTCAGCCGCCTCGCTGAGGTTGCGCCACAGGTGGAACCTGTCGGCGACCTGAACGGCACAGGGCGCCCCCATGCCGGCGCCGGCTGCGGAAAGAACGGGGAGCGGTCGCGACAGACGACCTCGATCCCCGAGTGCGGGGTCAGCCAGGCCGCGAGCGTGCCCGCCGCGCGATCCGGCAGCAGGTCCACCGGACCGTCTGCCCACCCGCCGCGGCAGGCCCGCCTACCACCGCGGCGGCCGCATGGCCGGCTGCGCCCTGCTGCGGCCCGCGGCCGAACCGTCCCGCTCCTCGGGCACCTTCGGCGCCGGGTGTTGTGGCTGCTGGCGCACGACCGCGACACCGGACCCGACGGTCTCTGCGCGGCCGGCGCGCCGGCCGGGGCGGTGGCCCCCCGCACCCCGCCCCCCTTGCAGCAAAGGACGCACAGCCCAACGCCCCGAGGGCGCGCTGGTACAGGAGGCCGGGCCCGCGCCGGCGGCTGGGGGAGGTGTTCAGAGGTGGGAGCCACCGCTGGCGTCGAGACACTGGCCGGTGATCCAGCGGGACGCGTCCGACGCGCCGG
>NZ_AZUS01000024.1:0-136856 GCF_000527195.1 Streptomyces sp. CNH189 | reverse complement strand
GGTTGATGACGTTGACGCGGTTGTAGGCGTTGATGATCGCGATCAGCGAGATCAGCGCGGCGAGCTGCTCCTCGTCGTAGTGCTTGGCGGCGTCGGCCCACACCTCGTCGCTCACTCCGCCGGCGGCGTCCGCGATGCGGGTGCCCTCCTCGGCGAGTGCGAGGGCGGCGCGCTCGGCGTCGGTGAAGACCGTGGCCTCGCGCCAGGCGGCGACCAGGTTGAGGCGCTGCTGGGTCTCGCCCGCGGCGGTGGCGTCCTTGGTGTGCATGTCGGTGCAGAAGCCGCAGCCGTTGATCTGGCTGGCGCGGATCTTCACCAGCTCCTGGGTCGCGACGGGCAGCGGCGAGTCGTGCACCGCCTTGTTCGCCGAGTTGATGTGCCGGAGAACCTTCCCCGCGAGCGCGTTGCCGAAGATGTCGATACGAGCGTCCATGGTCTTCCTCACCCTCCAAGATGCGGTTGCACTCCCTTGACCGGGCAGGCCCCGGACCTGTGACCACCCTGCGATGTGATGCACCTCACCGAGTCCGGGCTTGTAGGGGTGGGGGACGCGTTGGCGACGCTGGTGAGGGGACGCCGTGGCCGGGGGTGCCCCCCGTGAGGGTGTGCAGGTGGTCGCCGGAGTCGTGATCGGACCTTTGCCTTGCGACCCTTGACGCGCGCCATGGCTGAAAATATCTTTCAGGCTCAAGCGAGTCGCCGAAAGTAAATTTCGACACCGAGGAGTGTGAACGTCGTGCCCGCCGCAGACGCCGTGGAGAACGGCCGGTTGCGTGAGCAGCTGGCCACCATGACCACGGAGGCCCACCGCCCCGAGCTGGCGGACATCGACCGCCTGCCCACCCTCGACATCGCCCGCTTCATGAACGCGGAGGACGCCACCGTCACCACGGCCGTCGCCGCCCGGCTGCCGCAGATCGCCGCCGCGATCGACGGCGTCGCCGAGCGGATGGCCCGCGGCGGGCGGCTCGTCTACGCCGGCGCGGGCACGGCCGGCCGGCTCGGCATCCTCGACGCCTCCGAGTGCCCGCCCACCTTCAACACCGACCCCGCGCAGGTCGTGGGCCTGATCGCGGGCGGTCCGACCGCCGTGGTCAATGCCGTCGAAGGCGCCGAGGACCGCGAGGACGCCGCCCGCGAGGACCTGGACGCCCTGGCCCTGACCGCCGACGACGTGGTCGTCGGCATCTCCGCCTCCGGCCGCACGCCGTACGCCGTCGCGGCGGTCCGGCACGCCCGCGCCCTCGGCGCGCTCACCGTCGGCCTGTCCTGCAACGAGGACAGCGCGCTCGCCGCCGCCGCCGACCACGGCATCGAGGTGGTGGTCGGTCCCGAGACGCTGACGGGCTCGACCCGGCTCAAGGCGGGCACGGCGCAGAAGCTCGTGCTCAACATGATCTCGACGATCACCATGATCAAGCTGGGCAAGACCTACGGGAACCTGATGGTCGACGTCCGGGCCTCCAACGAGAAGCTCAGGGCGCGCGCCCACCGCATCGTCTCCCTCGCCACCGGCGCCCGCGACGAGTCCGTCGAGACCGCGCTCGCCGACAACGAGGGAGAGGTGAAGAACTCCATCCTCACCCTCCTGGCGTCCGTCGACGCCCCGACCGCCGCCCGCCTGCTGCAGGACGCCCACGGGCACCTGCGCAAGGCCCTGGAAGCCGCAGCCGCCTGACGCGGCCTGTCCCACCTCACAGCAAGGCATGACCGCACCATGAGCGAAGAGAACAAGCATCGCGCCGCTGCTGCCGCCATCCTTCCCCTCGTCGGAGGCGCGGGGAACGTGACGTCGGTGGCCCACTGCATGACCCGGCTGCGGCTGGGACTGCGCGACCGGTCCCTGGTCCAGGAGGAGGCACTCAAGGCACTGCCCGCGGTCATGGGGGTCGTCGAGGACGACACCTACCAGATCGTGCTGGGCCCGGGCACCGTCGCCCGTGTCACCCCCGAGTTCGAGGCCCTGGTCGAGGAGGGGCGCGCCGACGCCCCCGAGGAGCCCGCCGCTCCCGCGGGCGGGGCCGACCCCGTGACCGCCGAGGAGCTGGCGGCGCAGGGCGCGGCGCTCCGGGCGGAGCGGAAGGCGAAGAACGCCACGCCGTTCAAGCTGTTCCTGCGGCGCATCGCGAACATCTTCGTGCCGCTGATCCCCGCGCTCATCGGCTGCGGCATCATCGCGGGCCTCAACGGCCTGCTCGTCAACCTCGAGTGGCTGCCCGCCGTCACCCCGGCCCTGGCCGCCATCGCCTCCGGCTTCATGGCGCTGATCGCCGTCTTCGTCGGCTACAACACGGCCAAGGAGTTCGGCGGCACCCCGATCCTCGGCGGCGCCGTCGCGTCGATCATCGTCTACGCCAAGGTGGCCGACGTCGAGGCGTTCGGCCAGCACCTGTCGCCGGGCCAGGGGGGTGTGCTCGGCGCGCTGGGCGCGGCCTGCCTCGCCGTGTACGTCGAGAAGCGGTGCCGGCGCTGGGTCCCCGAGTCCGTCGACGTACTGGTCACCCCCACCGTCACGGTTCTGGTCTCCGGTCTCGCGACCTTGTTCGGGCTGATGTTCCTGGCCGGTGAGGTGTCGACCTGGATCGGTGACGCCGCCGACTGGCTGCTGACCCACGGCGGCGCGGGCGCCGGCTTCCTCCTCGGCGGTCTGTTCCTGCCGCTGGTCATGCTGGGCCTCCACCAGGCGCTGATCCCCATCCACACGACGCTGATCGAAGGCCAGGGCTTCACCGTCCTGCTGCCGATCCTCGCCATGGCGGGTGCGGGACAGGTCGGCGCGGCCGTCGCGATCTACTTCCGGCTGCCCCGCAACACCTCGATCCGCACGACCATCAAGTCCGCGCTGTGGCCGGGCTTCCTCGGTGTCGGCGAGCCGCTGATCTACGGCGTCTCCCTGCCCCTCGGCCGCCCGTTCGTGACCGCCTGCGCGGGCGGCGCGTTCGGCGGTGCCTTCGTCGGCCTGTTCAACCAGCTGGGCACGGACGTGGGCTCCACCGCGATCGGCCCGTCCGGCTGGGCGCTCTTCCCGCTCCTCGACGGCAACCACGGCCTCGGACAGACCATCGCCGTCTACGCGGCCGGCCTGGTCGTCGGCTATGTGGCGGGCTTCGTGGCGACGTACTGGTTCGGCTTCACCAAGACCATGCTCGCCGAACTGAACGTGGCCCCCGACGCGCCGGCGGAGACCCGGCCGGCGCCGGCGCCCACGGCGGCTCCGGCGGACGAGCGGGTCGCCGAGAAGGTCTGACCCCCGGCCGGGACACCCGGCCGACCGCACGCCACTGGGCCGTCCCCGCAGGGGGACGGCCCAGTGGCGTGCGCCCGCCCGGCACGGGCACGGCCCGGTGCTGTTCGCAGAAGGCCCGGACCGCAGGGGCCGTTCAGCGCGAGGCGAGGGAGGTCTCGGACTCGACCCGGGTGAGCTTCTCCGGATTGCGCACGTAGTAGACGCGCGTGACCCGGCCGTCCTCCACCCGGGCGGTCAGCACGCCGTCGATCCCGCCGTCCAGGCGCAGGACGAGTCCCGGGTTGCCGTTGACTGTGGTGGCCTCACCGGTGAGGACGCCGTCGGCCTTGCCGAGGCTGCCGGCCATGTAGCGCAGCACCTTGCCCGCCCCGACGACCGGCCGCAGGGCCGCCAGCCGGAGCCCGCCGCCGTCGCTGACGAAGACGACGTCGGGGGCGAGCACGTCGAGCAGTCCCTGCAGGTCGCCGGTCTCCAGAGCGGACCGGAACGAGGCCAGCGCCGCCCGGGTCTCCTCCGCGGACACCGTGGTGCGCGGGCGGCGGGCGTTCACGTGCTGCCGCGCGCGGTAGGCGATCTGGCGTGCCGCGGCGGGGCTCCTGCCGATCGCGGCCGCGATGTCGTCGTGGTCGAAGGCGAAGACCTCGCGCAGGACGAAGACGGCACGTTCCACCGGGGACAGGGATTCCAGGACGTACAGCAGCGCCAGGGACAGGTTCTCGGACAGCTCGGCGTCCTCCGCCACGTCCGGCGCGGTGAGCAGGGGTTCCGGCAGCCAGGGGCCGACGTACGTCTCCTTGCGCCGTTTCAGGGTGCGGAGCCGGTTCAGCGCCTGCCGGGTGGTGATCCGGACCAGATAGGCGCGTCGGTCCCGCACCTGGTCCAGGTCGGTCCCGACCCACCGCAGCCAGGTCTCCTGGAGGACGTCCTCGGCGTCCGCCGCGGATCCGAGCATCTCGTACGCGACGGTGAACAGCAGGTTCCGGTGGGCGAGGAAGGCCTCGGTCGCGGGGTCGGTGACGTGGTCGTTCATGGGGTGTGCCGCTCTCTCGTGGCCGGCCCCACGACGGAGGCCGGCGGTGTTCAGGCCGAAGCGCTGCGAAGGTCGGGGCTGTCGCCGTGGGGCGTCCGCGGACCGGCCTTGCGCGCGCCGGACACCAGCTGGCGCAGGGGGAGCCGGCAGGCGATCTCCTTGAGGCGGGCAGCGGGCCGCCCGCTGAGGTGCAGCGCGTTCACCCGGTCGTCCAGGTAGGAGAACTGGGTGACGCCCTCCGCCCGGCCGAGGCTCAGGCACTGCCCGGCGAACAGCAGCCGCACGGGCGTCGGCGGCTTCCCCGCGATCCGGCGCAGGACGGTGTCGGCGGCCCCCGTGCCCAGCTGCACGGCGGCCTGGCAGCTCATCCGCACCGGCCGGCCGGAGATCGTTCCGGCGTCCCCGGCGGCGACGATGCGGACGTCGTCCACGCTGGTCAGCGTCGCGTCGGTCACCAGACGGCCGTCCGCGTCCGTGGTCAGCCCGCTGCGTGCGGCCAGATCCGGGATCCGGAAACCGGCGGTCCAGACGGTCACCGCGCCGGGCACGTCGCGGCCGTCGTCGAGGCGGACACCGTCGCGGGTCACCTCCGTCACCCGCGTCCCGGCCCCTTCCAGCACGGTCACACCCAGCGCCGCAAGACGGCGGGCGACCGGGCGCCGGCCCCGGGCGTGCAGCGAAGGGCCGAGCACGCCCCCGCAGACCAGAGTCACGAAGCGTCCCGCCTCCGCCAGCTCGGCCGCGGTCTCCACCCCGGTCAGTCCCGCCCCGACCACGGTCACCGGAGCGGTCGCCGGCACCTCGGCCAGCGCAGACCGCAGCCGTCGCGCGCCGTCGAGGTCCGCGACCGCATGGGCGAACTCCGCCGCCCCGGGCACGCCGGGGACGGAAGCGCCGCTGCCCACCGCGTGGACCAGGTAGTCGTACGACAGGGTGTCACCGCCGGCCAGGGACACGCGCCGCTCCTCGGCGGCGATCAGGGTCGCGGCGTCGACGACCAGGCGGACGTCGCCGCCCAGCACCTCCCCGAAGCTCTCGACGGCGTCGTCGGAGCCGGTGACCACCTGGTGCAGACGGATCCGCTCGACGAAGTGGGGCCGCGGATTGACCAGCGTCACCGACACGCCCGCCTGCCGCGCCAGGCGGTTGGCCGCCTTGACGCCGCCGTACCCGCCGCCCAGGACGACCACTTCGATGTTCCTGTCCATGATGTCTCCTGTCGTGAAATCGGACCTCGGCCTGGAGACACCGGCCGCGTCCCCGGTGTCACACCCGCCGGCGTGTGCCGTGGGTCACGCCGGTCCGGCCGCCGGGGGAGGGCGGTGGCCGTCACCGTCACGGGCGCCCGGGGTTGAAGGAGCGGAGCTTGTCGGGGTTGAGGACCACCCAGATCTGGACCACGTGGTGGTCGGCGACGTCCAGGCTGATGACCGCCGCCACCTGCTGCTCGTAGCGGACCACCAGACCGGTGCGCCCGTTGACGGAGTGGGTGTCGAGGGTGGTGCGCGGATGCCGGGCAAGGAGCCGCAGCACGCTGCGGGCGACCTGGGCGTCGCCGTGCACCGGTCCGACCAGTGCCCGCACCTTGCCGCCGCCGTCGAAGACGGCTGTCGCGTCCGGAGCCAGCAGCGAGGCGAGCAGTGCCTCGTCCTCCTCGGCACAGGCCCGCCGCACCGCGTGCGCCATCACGTCGTGCTGCCGGGCCGACGAGGACCGCACCGGGCGGCCCGGCACCGCACGCTCCGCTCCTTCGGCCGGGCGGGTGGGGTCGGTTTCCGGCCGTCGTCGTACGTCGGCGACTGTTTCCCGCGTCGTCCGGGGAACGTCTGTGTCCCGCGTGGTCCCGAGGACGTCGTCGAGGACCAGGGCGGCCCGTTGGGCGGGTGTCAGGGAGTCGAGGGCCGGCAGACGGAGACCGGCGGGCTCCCCTTTTGGCCCGCTGTCCGCCCCGGAAAGGCCGCCGTCCCGGTCGGGAAGCGCGAGACGGGACAGACAGAGATCGCCCACGACACCGGCGAGCCAGGAGCGCGGCGTTCCGATGCGTTCCCGCTCGTCGTCGGACAGCTCGTACCAGCGGCGGTAGCACTCGTCGACGGCGCTCTCCGCGTCACGGTCGCCGCCGAGGAGCCAGCGCGCCATGGCCACGAGCTGCCGCCGCTCGTCGAGGAGGTCGGCGATCGGCAGGCCGTCGTCGATGCGGCTCATACCCCACCTCCCTCGCACGCGCCCGTACAGCGGCGGAAACCGCTGGACCAGGAAGACCGGACAGGCACCCGTTCTGTGACACCCGCGGGCGCGGTGATCCGGCCCGGCCCACCGGATGTCACACCGAAAATCGCAATCCGGACAACGAGTCGAAAGGTGACGACGTCCCGCCGATCCCCGCGGGACCGCCTTCGACGAAGGGTCTCCCATGAACCACCGTTCCCGCCCCCGCAAGCCCACCGTCGTGCTCGTCCACGGCGCCTTCGCCGACTCCACCAGCTGGAACGGCGTGGTGCGGACCCTGCGGCACGAGGGGCACCCAGTGGTGGCCGCCGCCAATCCGCTGCGCGGACTGAGCAGCGACGCCGCCTACGTCGGAGAGATTCTGGCGGGTGTCGACGGCCCGGTCGTGCTCGTCGGCCACTCCTACGGAGGGTCGGTCGTCACCGCCGCCGCACGGACCGCCGACAACGTGAAGGCGCTCGTCTACGTCGCCGCGTTCATCCCCGACACGGGCGAGAGCGCGCTCGACCTGGCGGCCCGGTTCCCCGGCAGCAGCCTCGGCGAGGCGCTGCACCCCGTGCCGGTCACCCTGCCGGACGGCTCGCCGGGACTGGACTTCACCATCGAACAGGACTTGTTCCCGCACCAGTTCGCCGCGGACGTCCCCGAGGACGTGGCCCGGCTCATGGCTGTCACCCAGCGGCCCGTGACCGGTGCCGCGCTGGAGGAGCCGGCACCCGAACCTGCCTGGCAGACCCTGCCGTCCTGGGCGGTCGTGGCCACCGAGGACCTCAACATCCCGCCGGCCGCCCAGAGGTACATGGCCAAGCGGGCGGGCGCCCATGTGGTGGAGGTCCGGGGGTCACACGCCGTGAGCGTCTCCCGCCCGGACGACGTCGCCCGGACGGTGACGGAGGCATCGGACGCGGTCGCCTGAACGGCCACACCCCGAGGGTGGTCCGGCCCATCCGCCGGCCCGCCCTCCTCAGCGACGCTCCACGCCGGTCGGCGCGCTCCTGCGTTCCAGCAGTGTGATCGTGACGCCGGGTGTCAGCTCGCGTTCGCCTACCGGCGTGAAGCCGCGCCGGCGGTAGAGAGCGACGGCGGGCAGGTTGGCGGTACCGGTGGAGACGACGGTCAACTCCGCGGGTTCGATGGAGTCCAGGGCGTCGAGCAGTGCCGTCGCCACGCCACGGCGATGGGCGACGGGGTGGACCACCAGGCGGCAGATATCCAGCGCACCGTTGCGCAGGCGGGCCCAGGCGACGGCTCCGACAAGCCCCGACTCGTCGCGAACGCCCAGGAAGGACTCGTCACTTGCCCGCAACCGTTCAAGGGGCTCGTGCAGGGGCGGGATGCCGTCGAAGCCGATGAGCCGGGCCTCGACCGCGTAGGAGGCCCGCTGGAGGTCCCACAGCTGACGCAGGGTGCGGGGATCGGACAGGTCGAGCCTGACCGGCTCGGCGAAGGGGCGGGGGGAGTCGGAGGCAGCTTCTCGTCGGCCGGTCATGCTGTGATCTTCTCAGGACGGCGTTCGACCGGGGCGCCGACCGCACGGGGGCGACAGGCGCCGCGTGAGCTTCGGACCTCTCCTCGAAATGGTTTCGTTTCGTCCATGAAACCTGCACCCGTACCACCTACCTTTGGGAGCGCTCCCATCACGTTTCACCCACAGGATTGGAGTCATCCCCCCATGCCCAAGTCGCATTTATCCGCCGGTACTTACCGGCCGGCACGCCGTCGCGTCTTCCAGGCGTTCCTGATGCTGTTCGCCATGGTGGCCGGCGCGCTGTCGTGGTCGGGCACCGCCCAGGCCCACGGTTCCGTCGTCGGTCCCGCCTCCCGCGCGTACCACTGCTGGGAGGCGTGGGGCAACGACCACATGAACCCCGCGATGGCGGAGCAGGACCCCATGTGCTGGCAGGCCTACCAGGCCAACCCCAACACGATGTGGAACTGGATGAGCATGCTGCAGGACGGGCTCGGCGGCCAGTTCGAGGCGCGGATCCCCGACGGCAAGCTCTGCAGCAACAACCTCGCGAACTTCGAGAGCCTGAACCGGCCCGGTGCGTGGAAGACCACCACCGTCGGTGACAACTTCTCGGTCCACCTGCACGACCAGGCGTCCCACGGTGCGGACTACTTCAAGGTCTACGTGAGCAAGCAGGGCTTCGACCCCGAGACCCAGACGCTGGGCTGGGACGACCTGGACTTCATCACGCAGACGGGCCGCTTCGCCCCGGCGCAGGACATCACGTTCCCCGTCCAGACCTCCGGGTACTCCGGACACCACATCGTCTTCACCATCTGGCAGGCCTCGCACCTCGACCAGGCCTACCTGATGTGCAGCGACGTGAACTTCGGCTGAGCCGCCCCGCGCACGACGGCCCGATCCGGTGCACCGCTCACCGGATCGGGCCGGTCCGCGACGGAACCCGGGTCAGGCCGGAAGGAACGCCGGCCACCAGGGCGGGACGTTGCCCGGACAGTACGGCGCGGGATAGCCGTCCGGCATGCCGAGCCACGTCACCAGGAACCAGGTGAACGACAGGGCGAAAAGCACCCCCGCCGTCAGGGCCGTCCCGCGACTGCGCCTCGCGAGGGCGCCGTACAGGATCGCGCACGGTGTCGCGGCCGCCACCCATACAAGAGGCGCGAGGAACAGCAACGTCATGCTGTTGGCCGCTGAGCCCGAACCGACGTCACACGCGGCCCACGCCCTCCCGATGACGGCAACGGACACCACAGAGGTCAGCCCGCCGAAGAGAACACCGGGACCAACGCCCCGAGCCCAGAAGCCCGACGAACTGACCGCACGCACACCCACGTTCCCCCCGTTCAGCTGCGCAGGTTGTCAGCCGACAGTATCCCGACAGGAGACCTGTCTCGTGGGGATCAGGGTCTGACCAGGCGTCTTCCCGTTCCCTTGGGCCCCCGCCCGGTGGCGGGGGCCCAAGGGAACGGGTGTGCGTTACTGCTGTGTCGCCAGCCAGTCCGCGTATGTGGTGGTGGAGAGTTCGGCGTCGGGGCCCGGGAGGAGGGTGGACTCCTCCACGGGGGCGCCCGAGTAGCCGGCCTGCGGATCCGTCACGATCGGGCGGGGATCGCCCGCGGCCGTGAGCGCCGTGCGCAGGGGCTCCTCCAGAGGCAGCGCCTCCGGGCCGCCGATCTCCACCATCCCGTCGACGGGCGCGGCGACAGCCGCGCGGGCCACCGCCGCGGCCACGTCGTCGGAGGCCATCGGCTGGAACTTCGCCCGGGGCACCCGCACCGTGCCGTCGACCGTCGACAGGTCCGCCAGCCCCTTCATGAACTCGAAGAACTGCGTGGCGTGGATGATCGTGTACGGCATCCCGGACGCGGTGATCAGGTCCTCCTGCGCCTGCTTGGCACGGAAGTACCCGCTCGCCTGCAGCCGGTCCGTGCCCACCACGGACAGGGCGACATGGTGGGCCACGCCGGCCTCCTCCTCGGCCTTCAGCAGGTTGCCGGTGGAGGTGCGGAAGAACTCCATGACGGCGTCGTCCGCGAAGGACGGCGAGTTCGACACGTCCACGACGACCGAGGCGCCCTCCAGAACCTCGGCCAGCCCCTCACCGGTGAGTGTGTTCACCCCGGTGTTGGGTGCGGCCGGGACCGCCTGGTGACCCTGTGCGTCCAGCTGGGCGACGACCTTCGAGCCGATCAGCCCGGTACCGCCGATCACTACGACCTTCATGACGGAATCCTTTCGATGACGATGACGATGACGATGGTGAGAAGGGGGAAGTCAAGCGGGGCTCCACGGAGGGGGGTTGAACCGCTCACTCCGCGAGCTTGCCGTCCGCCGACACCTCCTCCATCAGGGAGGCGATCTCCGGCGGAACCGGCGGAATGCTCTCCCGGGTGATGCCGCCCTCCGGCGACCACACGAGGTTCACCCGCAGCCCCGCATCCATGTCCGGGTAGTCGCTGCGGTTGTGACAGCCCCGCGTCTCACGGCGCTCCAGCGCCGCCTCGAGCGTGGCCCGCGCGGCCAGCGCCGCCGCCTTCAGGTCGAAGGCGTGCGCGAGATCCTGGAAGCCGGCGATGTCCGGATGCACACCGACGTCCTCCATCCGCTTCTCGATCGCGGCGAGTTCGTCCAGCCCGGCGCGCAGTCCCTCTTCGTCGCGTACGACGCCCGCGTGCTCGGTCATGGTGTTGCGGATGGCGCGCTGCAGTGCGCGGACGTTCTCCGGACCGTCCGCGGCCAGCAGCCCGTCGACCTCCGCCCGCGCCTCGGCGACGGCCGCCGCCGAACGGGGCTGCGCGGTCAGCGACTCCGAGTACGCGGCGGCCGCCTGCCCCGTGATACGGCCGTAGACCAGCAGCTCGATCAGGCTGTTGCCGCCGAGCCGGTTGGCGCCGTGCAGACCGCTGGACGCCTCGCCGATGGCGTACAGGCCGCGGACGTCGGTGCTGTGGTCCTCCGGCCGGACCCACACGCCGCCCATCGAGTAGTGCGCCGTGGGCGCGACCTCGATCGGGTCGCGGGTGATGTCCCGCATCTGGAGGTCCAGCAGCGTCTGGTAGACCCGGGGCAGCCGCTTCATGATCGTCTGCCGGGGCAGGTGGGAGACGTCCAGCCACACACCGCCCTTGGCCGTGCCGCGGCCCTCCTTGATCTCCGTGTAGGAGGCCAGGGCGACCCGGTCGCGGGTGGACAGCTCCATACGCTCGGGGTCGTAACGGCTCATGTACCGCTCGCCGAGCGCGTTGCGCAGGATGCCGCCCTCGCCACGCGCGGCCTCGCTGACCAGGGTGCCCGCCGCGTTCTCCGGCTCGATGATCCCGGACGGGTGGAACTGCACCAGCTCCGGGTCGCGCAGCCGGGCCCCCGCCTCCACGGCCAGCCGGAAGGAGTCCCCGGTGTTCTCGTCGCGCCGTGACGACGTGCGCCGCCAGATCCGGGTGTGCCCGCCCGCCGCGAGGACGACCGCGTCGGCGTGGACGAGGTAGCGGGTGCCGTCCGTCAGGTCGAAGCCGTACGCACCGAACACGGCGCCCTCGTGGGTGAGGATCCGTGTGATGTACACGCCCTCCAGCACCGGTATCCGCAACTGCTCGGCACGCCGGACGAGGGTGCGCTGGATCTCCAGGCCGGTGTAGTCACCGGCGAAGGCGGTACGGCGGAACTTGTGCGCGCCGAAGAAGCGCTGGGAGATGCGGCCGTCCTCCTCCCGGGCGAAGGCCATGCCGTAGCGCTCCAGGTCGTCGATGCCCCGCGCGGCGCCCCGGGTGACGATCTCGGTGGTGCGGGGGTCACCCAGCAGGTAGCTCTCCTTCAGCGTGTCCGCCGCGTGCTGCTGCCAGCTGTCCTCGGGGTCCATCGTGGCCAGGGCCGCGTTGATGCCGCCGGCGGCGAGGGAGGTGTGCGCGTCGTCCTTGGGGCGCTTGCCGACGGCCAGGACGTCGACACCGGCCTCGGCCAGTTCGATCGACGTCCGCAGGCCGGCTCCGCCGGTGCCGATGACCAGCACCGTGGTGGCAAGACGTTGTTCGGTGGCAGCCACGATTGCTCCGATCGTTGAGGTGTTTCACCGACTACGACCGGACGGCCGCACGGGTTGTGACACCTCGGCGCCGCGCACGCCCTCCCAGCATGCGCCCGCCGCGAGCCCCGGGCGACTCGTGTACGGGCGCGCGACTCGTGTACGGGCGCGCACCCGCCGTCCGGCGCGCGACGGCGGGTGCGCGGGCACCTCGCCGCGCACCTGCTGCGCGCCGCCCACCTCCGCGTCACTCGGGCAGCGGCCTGGGCGCCGCGATCCGGCGCACCGTCGTCACCACCGTGGGCACGGTGGCCACCGACACGTCCCCCGTGATCAGGCGCTGCACCGGGCAGCGGCCGGCCACCTTCAGCAGCCGCTCCACCTGGGAGGGCTCCAGTTCGCCGGTCAGCCTGACGTGCTTGACGATCTGGCCGCGCGGGCCGAACCGCACGTCCACGCCGACGTGGTCGAGCCGCCAGCCCTGCCGTCCCGCGTACGCGCGGACGGCCATCGAGGTGCACGACCCGAGGGCGGCCAGAAGCAGTTCCCCGGGGGTGGGGCCGGTGTCCGAGCTCAGCGGTTCGGGTTCGTCCGCGGTCAGCAGATGCGGTCCGACCGTGATGGAGCGGGCCAGGCGCCCGCCCTCACGGACGGACACGGTGCGTCCGGTCATGATCCTGCCTCTCGGTGGTCCTGCGGGTCACCCACCAGACAGAAAGGATCACCCGCCTGTGACACGCCGCCTTCGAGGGCGGAACGCGCGTCCCGCGTTGTGACAGCGCGCACCGAGGAAGACCCGAACGACACGGCGCGGGACCGCCCGCACCGGACGGAGCCGCCTGCGCGAGGAGGGAACCTCGCGTCGCCGGACGGACCCACCGGCACCGGACGGAGCCGCCCGTGCCGGACAGACCCGCCCTCGCAAGGAGGGAACCGCGCGTCGCCGCACGGACCCGCCCGCACCGCACGGACCCGCCCGCACCGGACGGAGCCGCCCGCACCGGACGGAGCCGCCCGCACCGCACGGACCCGCCCGCACCGCACGGACCCGCCCGCACCGCACGGACCCGCCCGCACCGGACGGAGCCGCCCGCCCGCGCGCCGGGACGGTCAGGCGCTGATCGACTCCACGTACGGCGCCAGCTTCTCCGGGTTCATCACCCACATGATCCGGTCGATGCCGTCCGCGGACGCGTCGACGGACAGCAGGGCCACCGGGCTGCCGCCCGCCGTGACGAGGACGGCCGGGCGCCCGTTGGCCTCCACCCAGCGGGTCTCGGCCGGCGGCCAGAAGCGGGGCGCGAAGGCGGCCAGGTACTTCGACACGTGCGGCCGCCCGACCACCGGGATGCGCGAGGCGCCGCGGATGCCGCCGCCGTCGGCGTAGCTGACGACGTCGGCGGCCAGGACGTCCTCCAGCACCCGCAGGTCGCCCGTCTGCGCCGCCGCGAGGAACACCTCGAGGAGCCGCCGGTGATCGGCGGGACTGACCGGCTCCTTGCGCTCGGCCACCAGATGCTTGCGCGCGCGGCTCACCAGCTGCCGGGTGTTGGCCTCGCTGGTCTCCAGGATCTCCGCGACCTGCCGGTACGGGTAGTCGAAGGCCTCCCGGAGCACATAGGCGGCGCGCTCCACCGGGTTCAGCTTCTCCAGCAGGAGCAGCACCGCCATCTCCAGCGCCTCGGCCCGCTCCGCGCCCAGCTGCGGGTCGTGCCGGGTGTCGACCGGCTCGGGCAGCCACGGACCGACGTACGACTCGCGCCGCACCCGCGCGGACTGCGCCACGTTGATCGCGAGCCGCGCGGTGATCGTGGTCAGGAAGGCGGTCGGTTCCTTGACGCCGGACCGGTCGGTGTTCTGCCACCGAACCCAGGTCTCCTGGAGGACGTCCTCCGCCTCCGCGGAACTGCCGAGCACCCGGTACGCGATCCCGAACAGCTGCGGACGGGCCGTGAGGAAGTCCTCCGTCGCCCGCTCAAGGGAATCCGCCTCGTCCCGAGCGTCCATGGTCGTCCTTCCGGCTCCGGGATCACCATGCTACGCGCCGCCTCCACCGGGTGCGTCCGCGGCCCGGGCGCCCCGCACGGCACCCGGACGCACCCGACACACCGTGTCACCTGGTGGTTCCGGGCAGCGTCCCGCTCCCCTCCTCCCACCCGTGACGGGCCCTGGCCCGGGCGACCGTCGCGGGGGAGACCTCCCCGGCGCGGGCCAGCCGGTCCAGGGCCGCCACGACGATCGAGCCGGGGTCGACGCGGAAGTGGCGCCGCACCGCCTCCCGGGTGTCGCTCAGGCCGAAACCGTCCGTGCCCAGGGACGCGTAGTCCTGCTCGACCCACTGGCTGATCTGGTCCGGCACCTGCCGCATCCAGTCACTGACGGCCAGCACCGGACCCGGCGCCCCCGCGAGCGCACGCGTCACGTACGGGACGCGCTCCTCCCCGCGCAGCCGCGCCTCGTCGGCGAGCAGCGCGTCACGGCGCAGCTCCGTCCAGGAGGTCACCGACCACACGTCGGCCCGCACCCCCCACTCCGACGCCAGCAACTCCTGCGCGGCAAGCGCCCAGTGGATCGCCGTCCCCGACGACAGCAGCTGGATCCGCGGCGCGGCCTCCGGCGAGGGGGCCTCCCGGTAGCGGTAGATGCCGCGCAGGATGCCCTGCTCCACCGACGGGCCGGACGGCATGGGCGGCTGCCGCTTCGACTCGTTGTACACGGTGAGGTAGTAGAAGACGTCCTCGGGCCGCTCGCCGTACATCCGACGCAGCCCTTCCCGGACGATCACCGCGATCTCGTAGGCGAAGGCCGGGTCGTAGCTGACCGCCGCCGGATTGGTGGACGCCAGCAGGTGCGAGTGCCCGTCGGCGTGCTGCAGGCCCTCGCCCGTCATCGTGGTACGCCCGGCCGTCGCGCCGACGACGAAGCCGCGCCCCAACTGGTCGGCCAGCGCCCAGAACTGGTCACCGGTGCGCTGGAAGCCGAACATGGCGTAGAAGATGTACAGCGGGATCATCGGCTCGCCGTGCGTGGCGTACGAGGTCGCCGCCGCCGTGAACTCGGCCAGCGAACCCGCCTCGGTGATGCCCTCGTCGATGAGCTGTCCGTCCTTCGCCTCCCGGTACCGGAGCAACTGGCCGGCGTCGACCGGTTCGTAGCTCTGCCCCTCGGGCGCGTAGATGCCCGCCGTCGGGAACAGCGACTCCATGCCGAAGGTGCGGGCCTCGTCCGGGACGATCGGCACCCAGCGGTGCCCCGTTTCCTTGTCCCGCATCAGGTCCTTGACGAGCCGGACCAGCGCCATGGTGGTCGCCACCTCCTGCTTGCCGAAGCCCTTCCGCAGCGCCTCGAAGGCGGCCGACGGCGGCTGCGGCAGGGGCCGCGCCACGACCCTGCGCTCGGGGGCCGGTCCGCCCAGGGCGGCGCGCCGCTCGCGCAGGTAGCGCACCTCGGGGGCGTCCTCGCCCGGGTGCCACAGCGGCACCTGGTCGCCGTCCAGCGCACGGTCGGGGATCGGCAGGTCCAGCCGGTCGCGCAGCTCGCGGAACTGCGCCGTGGTCAGCTTCTTCATCTGGTGGTTGGCGTTGCGCGAGGCGAAGTCCGGGCCCAGCGTGTGCCCCTTCACCGTCTGCACGAGGACCACGGTGGGTGCTCCCCGGTGCTCGACCGCCCTGCGGTAGGCGGCGTACACCTTGAGCGGTTCGTGGCCGCCGCGCGAGGAGCCGAACAGGTCGGCCAGCCGGTCGTCGTCGAGCCCGGCCGCGACACCGGAGAGGGTGTCGCCGGTGAAGAAGTGCTCGCGGACGTAGGAGGCGTCCCGCGCCGCGTACGTCTGCAGCTGGGCGTCCGGCACCTCGCCGAGCCGGCGTACCAGGGAGCCGTCGGTGTCCTGCCGGAACAACGGGTCCCAGGCCTCGCCCCACAGCGACTTGACCACGTTCCAGCCCGCCCCGCGGAACCGCGCCTCGAGCTCCCGCACGATCTGGGTGCCGGACCGCACCGGGCCGTCCAGCTTCTGCAGGTTGCAGTTGACGACGAAGGTGAGGTTGTCCAGCCCCTCGCGGGCCGCGAGCGCCAGTGCCGCGGTCGACTCGGGCTCGTCCATCTCGCCGTCGCCGAGGAACGCCCACACTCGGGAGGCGGAGGTGTCCTTGATGCCCCGGTGGTGCAGATAGCGGTTGAACCTGGCCTGGTGGATCGCTGCGAGAGGGCCGAGGCCCATGGACACGGTCGGGAACTCCCACAGCCACGGCAGCCGCCGGGGGTGCGGGTAGGACGGCAGCCCGTGGCCGTCGGCCTCACGCCGGAACCCCGCCAGGTGGCGTTCGTCGAGGCGCCCTTCGAGGAAGGCTCGGGCGTAGACGCCGGGCGAGGCGTGTCCCTGCAGGAACAGCTGGTCGCCGGAGCCGTCGCCGTCCTTGCCGCGGAAGAAGTGGTTGAACCCGATCTCGTACAGCCAGGCCGCGGAGGCGTACGTGGAGATGTGACCGCCGAGGCCCAGGGCGGAGCCGCGGCTCACCATCGCCGCCGCGTTCCACCGGTTCCACGCGGTGATCCGGGACTCCGTCGCGAGGTCGCCGGGGAAGTCCGGCTGCGCCCACGCCGGGACGGTGTTGATGTGGTCGGTGGTCAGCAGGCCGGGCACGGTCAGCCCCGACCGGGCGGCGTGCTCGTGCACCCGGCGCAGCAGGTACACGGCCCGGTCCGGACCCGCGTTCCGCACGACCGCGTCGAGGGACGCCCGCCACTCGGCGGTCTCCTCGGCGTCACGGTCGGGCAGTTGGTCGAGCTCGCTCGCCGCGGAGGGCTCCGGGAGCCGGAACGGGTCACTCATGGCGCTTCCTTCGAGTCACACAGGGGCGGGGTGCGGGGCACACGCCCCGGGGCGGCCCGTCGTCCCCGCCGGCTGCCCGGCGGCGGCGCCTGCCGGCCGCTCACCCCGTACGACCGGCCCGCGTCCCGCGTTGTGACAGCGCGCGCCGTGACGCCCGACACGTCCCCCCGGCCCCCCGCGCGATGCCGCCCCGGCAAGCGCTGTCACAGACGGGACGGCTGTCCGGTCCATGAGGAGAACGCGAACGCGTCGACCGAGTGAGGAGAGAGGACGAAACGATGAGTGGCTCGGGTCTGCGAGACCTTCCCCGGCCCGCGACGCCGCCGCCCGGGAGCGTGACCGGTCCCAGGCGTGCCGGTGCCGGGTGCCCGCCGGACCGGCGCGGTCGCGGCGGCCGGTGCGACCACGGTGCGGGGGCCGCACGATGAGCACCATCGCGTTCCTCAACGTCCCGCTGCGCGGGCACATCAACCCCACGCTGCCCGTCGTGGCCGAACTGGTGCGCCGCGGCCACGCCGTCACGTACCACACCACCGCCGCGTTCGAGGAGGAGACGGCCGCCGCCGGCGCCGTCGCGCATCGCTACGCCGGGGACGGCCCGCCGCTCGCCGGTCCGCCGACCCCCGTCACGCTGCTGGAGCAACTCGCCCGCACCGCCGTCGAACTGCTGCCGTCCGTGCTCCGCGACCTGCGGCGGATCCGGCCCGACCTGATCGTCCACGGCGCCGCGTGCCCCTGGGGCCCGGTCGCCGCGAGCGAACTCGGCGTACCCGCGGTGTCGGTGTTCACCACCATGGCGTTCGGCCCCGGCGCCCCCAGCCCGACACGCGCCTCGGCCGGGCTGCTGGCGGAGGCCCTCACCCGGCCCCGCAGCCTTCTGGGCTACGCACGGGCGCGAGCACTGCTCGCCCGCCGCCACCGCACCCGCGGGCTGCCGCTGGTCGACCTGGTGAACATAACGCAACCGCTCAACCTGGTCTTCACCTCCCGCGCCTTCCAGCCCGGCGCCGGCTCCTTCGCCCGCACCTACCGCTTCGTGGGCCCCAGCGTCGGCGCCCGCCCGCACGATCCCACCTTCCCCCTCGACGACCTGCGGCCCCCGGTCCTTTACGCCTCCCTGGGCACGGTGTTCGACGCCGGGCCGCGGGCGCTGCGGGGGTTCGCCACCGCACTCGCGCCGCTCGGCGGCACCGTGGTCGTCGCCACCGGACGCACCGACCCGGCGGACCTCGGCGCGCTCCCGGACAACGTGCTCGCCCGCCGCTTCGTCCCGCAGTCCGACGTACTGGACAAGGCCGCGCTGTTCGTCACCCACGGGGGCATGAACAGTGTCAACGAGGCCCTCCACGCGGGCGTCCCCGTGCTGGTGGTGCCGCAGGGAGCGGACCAGCCGCAGGTGGCCCGCCGGGTCGTGGAACTCGGCGCGGGGCTGGCCGTCCGCCCCGAGGACGCCACCGACGCGACGGTGCGCACCCTGGCCCGCCGCCTGCTCACCGAGCCGCGCTTCCGGCAGCGGGCCGCCGCCCTGCGCACCGCCCAGCGCCAGGCCGGCGGCCACCGCCGCGCCGCCGACGAGATCGAGTCCCGGCTGCGCGGGCCGGCCCCGGCGGACGGACCCCGGACGAAACCCTCACAGGAGCGGGAGCACTGAACCATGTCACCCCTCGTCGTCGCCCTGGTGCTGCTCGCCGGGCTCTCCGAGGCGGCCGGGCGGATCCTGCCCCTGGTGGCCCGCCGCCGGGCGGTGTCGCCCCCGGTCGTGGCTGGGCTGCTGCTCACCGGCACCGCGGTGGAGAGCGCCGTGATCGCGCTGTGGCCGCTCACCGCATGGACCCTCGCCGAGATGCTGCCGCACGCCACCGCGTCCGCCGCCGCGCCCGGCTGGACGGCCGCACAGGTCGCGCCGATGCTGCTCGGCGCCGTCATCGCGTTCCCCCTGCTCGGCCCGCTGCTGCACCTGATGCTGCTGACCGGCGTCGGGGCCGGGCTGGTCGGCCCGGTCGCCGCGGCGACCGGCGTGGGCGGCTGGGCCGCCGCGGGCTGCGTGGCCGTCGCGGGGGTCGGACTCGCCGCGGCCGTCGAGGCGGTACGGCGTCTCGTCGGGCGGATCGGCACGAGCGGGACGCGGAGGCTGCCGGCATGATGACCTGGTTCCCGCTCGTCGCCCTGGTGCTGGGGCCGCTCCTGCTCGTCGAGGCGCTGCTCGCCCGCTACGAGGTGATGCTGTACACCGCCGGCTGGCGCACCCCCGTCACCGACCTCCCGCCCGGCGTGCCCTACGCCCGGGGCGCGGACCCCGACCGTCCGCCCGCCGCCTACCTGGTCTACCTGGACGGCATCGGCAAACGGCGCTTCACCGACACGCGCGACGGCGGCCAACTGGTCAAGGCCCTGATCGCCGCCGCCCCGGAACTGCGGGTGCTCGGACAGGTGCAGCCGTACTCGCCGCTGGCCGCCCCCCTCGCCGACCGGCCGGTGTGGGTGCGCATCCGCAGGCACGCCGGACTGCTGCTGTTCCTGCACAACGTCATGCAGATCTTCGTGGCCGCCGACCGCCGCTACCGCCCCCTCTACAACCGCGCCGTAGGTGCCCAGATCGCCGGCCAGCTGCGGCGGGCCGGATACCGGCCGCACAGCGGCGTCCCCGTCGTGCTGCTCAGCTACAGTGGCGGCGCCCAGGTCGCCACCGGCGCCGTACCCGAACTCCACGCCCAACTGCGCGCCCCGCTGCTGCTGATCACCCTCGGCGGCTTCCACAACGGCGCCAACGACCTCTCCGACGCCCTGCACCTTCACCAGCTCACCAGTACCCACGACCGGATCGAACGGGTCGGCACCTGGCTGTTCCCCCAGCGCTGGCCCCTGCTGCGGCGCAGCGACTGGAACCGGGCCCGGCGCACCGGACGGATCACGGTGCACCGGATGGACCCTGCCACCCACCTGGGCAGCCGCAGTTACATCAGCCCCCGCTCCCACCGCCCCGACGGCCGCAGTCACCTGGAGCACACGACCGACACCGTCCTGGCGCTCATCCGCACGGTCACCGCAGGCGACCGCCCGTCAGAACGTCGGTGAGCAACGGGGGTTCCGCGACCACGGGGCTCACGCGCGGGGAAAAGATCGGCCAAGGCACTCGGCCGCCGGGCCCGCCTGTGCTTCCATGCGATGACGCACCGACCCGTCGTCAACAGCGCGCCCGCGCACAGGAGAAGGCATGCTGCCCGGTCCCAGACGTCCCGTCCGCCCCGCCCGCGCCGTCACCGTGCTCCTCGCCGCCGTCCTGTCGCTCACCGCGGCACCGGCCGCCGCGGGGGAAGAGGCACCCGCGTCCGGTTCCGTGCCACTCCGTGTGGCGACGTACAACATCCACGCGGGGGCGGGGGAGGACCAGGTCTTCGACCTCGACCGCACCGCCGCCGCCCTGCGCGGCCTGCGCGCCGACGTCATCGGGCTCCAGG
The DNA here is from genome assembly GCF_000527195.1 of Streptomyces sp. CNH189. Classification (NCBI taxonomy): domain Bacteria; kingdom Bacillati; phylum Actinomycetota; class Actinomycetes; order Kitasatosporales; family Streptomycetaceae; genus Streptomyces; species Streptomyces sp. CNH189. Next base: position 116,569 of record NZ_AZUS01000024.1, on the reverse strand, counting down.
AGGTCGACGTGCACTGGGGCGACCGCAGCGCCTTCGCCGACGAGGCCCGCGCGCTCGCCGGGAAGCTGCGCATGCGGGTGTTCTTCGCGCCGATCTACGACCTCGACCCGGCCGTCGAGGGCGGCGAACGCCGGCAGTACGGGGTGGCCGTACTGAGCCGCCACCCGGTGCTGAACACCGAGAACCACGAGATCACCCGGCTGTCCACCCAGACCCCCGACCCGGTGCCCGCCCCGGCGCCGGGCTTCGCCGAGGTGGTGATCCGGGTGAAGGGCGTCCGCACGCACATCTACACCACGCACCTCGACTACCGGGCCGACCCGTCGATCCGCGCGGCCCAGGTGGACGACATGCTGGAGGTGCTGGCCGCCGACCGGGGGCCGCGGATCCTGGTCGGTGACTTCAACGCCGAGGCGTCCGCACCCGAGTTGGCGCCGCTGTGGCGCACCCTGCGGGACGCCGCACCGGACGCCGGCGCCACCTACCCGGCGATCGAACCGGAGAAGCGCATCGACCTGATCACTGTCTCGCACGGCGTCGGCGTGACCGGTGCCCGCACCCCGGAGACCGACGCGTCGGACCACCGTCCGGTCGTCGCCGACCTGCGACTGCCCCGCGAGTGGCGCTGACCGCGCGACGAGAACCGCTCGCCGCGCGCGCCACGCCGGCCGTTCTGCGTGGCCCTCACCCCGGCGGGGCGCCCGCCCCGCCGCCCTGGAGGCGTTCCAGGTCCGAGGGACGGACCTGGATCGCCACCATCGCGATCAGCGCGGCCAGGCCGGCGAAGACCGCCGCCGTGACGAACGCGGCGGAGACCCCGGAGGTGAGCACCTCGGCGCCCCACGGCGCGGGCAGTTCGCCCGTGCGCTGGAACTGCAGCCGTTCGGCCGGGGTCGCCTGTTCCAGGAAGCGCGGGACCTGTTTCTCCGACTCGTTCCGGCTGGCCGTGCCGTACATCGTCACCAGGATGGACAGCCCCAGGGAGCCGCCGACCTGCTGGGTGGCGTTGAGCAGACCCGAGGCGGCGCCGGTCTCCTGCACGGGCACGTCGGAGAGCGCCATCAGGGTCAGCGACACGAACTCCATGCCCATGCCGAGGCTGAACACCAGCATCGGCCCGAGCACACTGCCCGCGTAGGTGGAGTGCACGTCGGTGAGGGTCAGCCAGCCCAGGCCCGCCGCCGCCAGGAGACCGCCGCCCACCATGAACGGCTTGGGCCCGTACACCGGCAGGAACCGTGAGGCCAGCCCGGCCCCGATCGCGATGACCGCGCTCACCGGGAGGAAGGCGAGACCGGCCCGCAGGGGGCTGAACCCCAGTACGTTCTGCACGAACAGCGTCAGGAAGAAGAACATGCCGAACAGCGCCGCCGCCAGGCACAGCATGATCCCGTAGGTGCCCGCGCGGTTGCGGTCCGCGAACATGTGCAACGGCGTGATCGGCTGCCGTGATCTCCGCTCGACCATGACGAACCCCACGAGCACGACGACCGCCACCGCGAACGAGGCCAGGGTGAGCGGGTCCCGCCAGCCGTCCTGTCCGGCCCTGATGAACCCGTAGACCAGCAGCACCATGCCCGCGGTGGACATCAGCGCGCCGGTGAAGTCGAAACGGCCCGGGTGACGTTCGGACTCCTTGATCCAGCGCGGGGCGGCGAAGGCGATGAGCAGACCGATGGGGACGTTGACGAACAGCACCCACCGCCAGTTCAGCCACTCGACGAGGATGCCGCCCGCCAGCAGTCCGATCGCGCCGCCGCCCGCCGACACCGCGGCGAACACGCCGAAGGCGCGGTTGCGTTCCGGCCCCTCACGGAAGGTCGTGCTGATCAGCGCGAGGGAGGTCGGGGAGGCGATGGCGCCGCCCACGCCCTGCAGCGCCCGGGCCGCCAGCAACTGACCGGAGTTCTGCGCCAGCCCGCCCAGCAGCGACGCCAGCACGAAGAGCAGCACACCGAAGATGAACACCCGCCGCCTGCCGAGGATGTCACCGGCCCGGCCGCCCAGCAGCAACAGGCCGCCGAACGTGAGGGTGTAGGCGTTGACCACCCACGACAGGCCGGTGGTCGAGAAGTCCAGGTCGCGCTGGATGTGCGGTAGCGCGATGTTCACGATGGTGATGTCGAGCACCACCATCAGCTGACACGAGGCGATGACGAACAGGGCCATCGCGTTGCCGCCGCCGCGGCCGCCCTTGGCGGTTTCCTGCGCGGAGGCCGCCGGTCGCGGACTTTCGGTCATATCGGGTCGCCCTTCCGGGAGTCCACCGTTCGACCGTACGCGCGCCCCACGGAGGTCACCACTCGGGCACCGGCGCCCCGGACGGTAGCGCCTGCACCACCTGAAGCCGGTAGCCGGCTGCATGGGCGGCGGGCCGCCGCCGCCCTAGCGTCGGTGGGGTCCCGCAAGCTTCACCCGGAAGGCCCCACCATGTCACCGACCCCGGACGGCGTCGCCGTCTGCCTCGAGCGCGTGCGCAGGACCTACGGCGGTGAACAGCCGGTCGTGGCGCTCGACGACGTGAGCGCCGTGTTCCCGCGCGGCACCGCGACCGCCGTGATGGGGCCCTCCGGATCCGGCAAGAGCACGCTGCTGCACTGCGCGGCCGGGCTGGACCGGCCGGACTCCGGGCGGGTGCGGATCGGGGACACCGACCTGTCGTCGATGTCGGAGAAGCGGCTCACCGAACTGCGGCGCGGCCGGGTCGGTTTCGTGTTCCAGGCGTTCAACCTGGTGGGCACGCTGAACGTGGAGCAGAACATCCTGCTGCCGTGCCGGCTGTCGGGCCGGCGGCCCGACCCCGCCTGGGTCGACGAGGTGGTCCGGCGGGTCGGCCTGGGCGAGCGGCTGGGGCACCGGCCCGCACAGCTCTCCGGCGGCCAGCAGCAGCGCGTGGCGATCGCCCGGGCCCTGGTCGCCCGGCCGGAGGTGATCTTCTGCGACGAGCCCACCGGAGCCCTCGACACCCGCTCCGCCGCCGCCGTCCTCGACCTGCTGCGGTCCGCCGTCGACCAGTACGGGCAGACCGTCGTGATGGTCACCCACGACCCGGTCGCGGCCTCCTACGCCGACCGCGTGCTGATCCTGGCCGACGGGCGGATCGTCCGGGACCTGGAACGGTCCGGTCCCGAGCGGATCGCCGAACAGCTCGCGATGCCGGGTCGCCGGCGGCCCGCGGCGAGCCGGGAGGGCTGACGCGTGCTCCGACTGGCCGCGCAGACGCTGCGGTACCGCAAGAGCGGCTTCCTCGCCACCTTCGTCGCCCTCGCCCTCGGGGTCGCCGTCCTGACGACGTGCGCCCTGCTCATGGAGTCCGGGTGGCGGTACACGGGCGATCCGCGGGGCTACGGGGCGGCGGTCGCCGTGGTCGCCGACCGGGACCTGACCGTCGACGGGCCGACGGTGTTCGGCGAGACCGAGCGGACGACCGTGGTCCTGCCCGAACGGGGCAGCGTCCCCGAGGCACTGGCCGCCGAGCTGGCCCAGGTGCCTGGTGTGGCCCGCGCGGTGGGCGACCGCCGTCTCGTGGTGGCCACGACGGCCGCCCCGGAGCTGCCGACCACCGGTCACGGCTGGTCGAGCGCGGCGCTCGCCCCGTACCGGCTGGTGGACGGCGGTCCGCCCCGCTCGGACCGGGACGTCGCCGTCGACGCCCGGATCGCCGACGGCACCGGGCTCGCCCCCGGCGGGACCACCGAGGTGGTCACCGGCGGCGTGAGCCGCACCTACCGGGTCAGCGGTGTCGTCGACGCGGGCGGGACGGCGAGCGGATCCGCGGCGCTGTTCTTCACCGACGCCCACGCCGCCGCGTTGGACCCGCACCCGGGCCGCTTCGACGCCGTGGGTGTCCTCACCGCACCGGACGCCGACCGGGACACCGTCCTCGCCGCCGTACGCCGGACCGCGGGCGCCGCGGGCGCCACCGCGTACACCGGTGACGCACGCGGACTGGCCGCCGAGCCCGAGGGCGCCACCGCGCGGTCCCTCACGCTCGGCGCCGGCGGCGCGTTCGCCGGCTACGCGGCCGCGATCGCCGGCTTCGTGGTCGCCGGGACCGTCGGCCTGTCCGTACGGCACCGGCGGCGTGACCTCGCCCTGCTGCGGGCCGTCGCCGCCACCCCGGGCCAGGTGCGGCTGATGCTGCTCGCGGAGGTCGGCCTCCTCGGCCTGCTCGCCGCCGTCGTCGGTGTCCCGGCCGGGCTGTTCGCCACCGGCCTGGTCCGCGACGCACTCGTCGCCCGCGGCTTCGTGCCGGAGGCCTTCGCCGTCCAGGGCGGGGTGCTGTCCGCCGCGGCCGTCACCGTGGCCGTCGCCGCCGTGGCGCTGCTGTCCGCCTGGGCCGCCGCACTGCGCGTGACCCGGATCCGCCCCACCGAGGCGCTCGGGGAGGCGGCCGTGGAACCCGGCCCCGGCAGCAGGGCGCGCCTGGTGAGCGGTCTGGCGTGCCTCGTCGGGGCGGCCTCGCTGACCGTCCTCACCGGCGCCGCCGACGGGCAGACCGCGCTGGGCGCCGCGACGGGCATGCTCTACACCTTCGTGCTGGGCGTCGCCCTGCTCGCGCCCTGGATCAACCAGGGGGCGGCGCGGCTGCTCGGGCCCGTGCTGCGTGCCGTGTGGGGGAACAGCGGGTATCTCGCCGCCGCCAACCTGCGCGCCAACGCCCGCGGCATGGTCGCCGTGCTCACCGCGCTGGTGCTGTCCGTCGGCCTCGGCGGCACCGTCTGGTTCCTCCAGGACAACCTCGAACGGCAGACGGTCACCCAGAGCCGTGAGGGCACCCTCGCCCAGTACGCGCTGACCGCCGGCGCCGGACTGCCCGCGTCCGCCGCGGCCGAGGCACGCCGGATCCCCGGCGTGCTCGCCGTGACCGGCGTGCGCCGCACCTCGGTCGTGGTGCCCGACCGGCTGGAGCCGCAGACCGTGCCCGCGCTGGGCATCGACCCTGCGGGGGTGGAACGGACGCTGGACCTGCGGGTGCGGTCCGGCAGCCTCGGCGAGCTGCGCGAGGACACCGTCGCCGTGTCCACCACGCGGGCGGACGCCGCCGGCTGGGGGCTGGGGGACCGGGCCCGGCTGTGGCTCGGCGACGGCACCCCCGTCACCCTGCGCGTCGTCGCCCTGTACGAGCGCGGCTGGGGCTTCGGCGACGTCACCCTGCACCGGGACACCCTCGCCGGGCACACCGTCACCGGCCTCGACGACCAGGTCCTCGTCCGCACCGCCCCGGACGCCGGGGCCGAGCGGGACCTGGCCGGACTGGCCCGCCGCCACCCGGGCGGCGCCCTGGTGGACGCCGGCGCTCTGACCGGCGAACTCGCCGAGGACGTCGCCGTCAGCGGCTGGCTCAACAAGATGCTCGTCGCCGTGCTGACCTGCTACGCGCTCCTGGCCGCCGCCAACACCCTCGCCATGGCCGCGCTGGCCCGCACCCGGGAGTTGTCCGTGCTGCGCCTGGCCGGCGTCACCCGCGGTCAGGTCAAGCGGATGGTGCACGCCGAACAGGCGGGTCTGCTGGGCGTGGCGCTGCTGATCGGGGCCGGGATCGCCGCCGTCACCCTCACCTCGGTCGTCCGTGCCGTGACCGGGGCGGGCGTACCCCATGTACCCGCCGTCGGCTGGGCGGTGCTGCTGGGCGGGACGGCGGCGGTGGCGCTGCTGGCCACGGTGCTCCCGGTCGGCCGGATCCTGCGCACCGCCCCGGTCGAGGGCATCGGCGTCCGCGAGTGAGCGCACCGACACGCGCCCGGGCCCGCACCCGCCCCGCGCCACCCGGCCGTGAACGCCCGCCGGCCGGACGCGTCGGCGGGCCGGGACCCGGGCGTTCTATCCTCCGTGCCTGGGAGGTGCGGATGGTGGTGACCCATGACCGCCCGGCGGACGTACGGTCGGGGCGGCGCCGAGCCGGGTCCGCCCGCGCCCGGGCGGCGCTGGACGCGCTGGAGCACCTCGTCGGGGGCCTGGGCACGGGACTGCTCGCCCTGCTCGCGACGCTGTGGCTCGCCCTGACCGCGGCGGCCTGCCTCGTCGGGGTGGGCCTGTGGCTGCTGCCGTCCGCCCTGCACGCGGTGCGTGCCGTCGCCGACCGGGAACGCGGCAGGCTCTCCCGCTGGGGTCCGGAGATCGTCGGCCCGGCGCCGCTGCCGTCAGGACTCCGGGCGATGCTCACCGACCGCGCCGTGCGCCGCGAGGTCCGCTGGGTGGCCACGCACACGGTGCTCGGCCTGTCTCTCGGGCTGATCGGGGCGACGCTGCCGCTCAGCGCGGCGCACGACATCGGCTTCCCGCTGTACTGGCGCTTCCTGCCGGAGAGCGAGGCCACCTCCGCCGTGGGCTGGTGGACCGTCCGGGACTGGCCCGGCGCCCTGGCCGTCAGCCTGGTCGGCGCCGCGCTGGTCGGCGTCGTCCTGGTCTGCGCCCCCGCCCTCGCCCGCCTCCAGGCATGGCCCGGACGGCGGCTGCTGCGCCCCGACGCGGGCACCGACCTCGTCCTGCGGGTCGCCGAACTCACCGCCACGCGGGCGGCCGCGCTGGACGCCCACGTCATCGAACTGCGGCGCGTGGAACGGGCGTTGCACGACGGCACACAGAACCGCGTCGTCGCGGTCACCGTGCTGCTCGGAGCCGCCCGGCGCGCCCTCGCCCGGAACCCGGAGGAGGCCGCCGCCCTGCTGGACCGCGCCCAGGACGCCGCCGAGCAGGCACTCACCGAACTGCGCGCGGTCGTCCGCGGCATCCTCCCGCCGGTCCTCGCCGACCGGAGCCTGCCCGACGCCCTCACCGCGCTGGCGGCCGGCTGTCCGGTGCCGTGCCGGGTCGACGCGGACGTCCCCGCGCGGTGCCCGGCGGCGGTGGAGGCGACGGCGTACTTCGTGGTCGCCGAGGCCCTCACCAACATCGCCCGGCACAGCGGCGCCGGTGAGGCGTGGGTCGCCGTCCGCACGGCGGGCGGCCTGCTGTACGTCGAAGTCCGCGACGACGGCCACGGCGGCGCCGACGAGCGGGGCGGGACCGGGCTCACCGGCATCCGCCGCCGGGTCGACGCACACGACGGAACACTGGAGCTGGCCAGCCCCCGGGGCGGCCCCACCACCCTGAAGGTGACCCTGCCATGCGGATCGTGATCGCCGAGGACGACGCCCTGCTGCGCGAGGGGCTGGCGCTGCTGCTGCGCGCCGAGTCCCTGGACGTGGTGGCCACGGCCGAGGACCCCGGCGGCTTTCTGGACGCCGTGGACGCGCAGCGGCCCGACGTCGCCATCGTCGACGTGCGGATGCCGCCCACCCACACCGACGAGGGGATCACCGCGGCGGTGGAGGCCCGGCGGCGCCTGCCCGGCCTCGCGGTGCTCGTGCTCTCCGCCTACGTCGAGCAGGCGTTCGCCGGCGATCTGCTCGCGCAGGGCAGCGCCCGGCTCGGCTATCTCCTCAAGGAGCGGGTGGGGCGGGTCGAGGAGTTCCTCGAGGCGCTGCACCGGGTGGCGGACGGCGGCACGGCCATCGACCCGGAGGTGGTCGCCCAGCTGCTGACCCGTGGCAGGCCCGACACCCGGCTGGAGCGGCTGAGCCCCCGCGAGCGGGACGTGCTCGCGCTGATGGCGGAGGGACTGGGCAACGCGTCCATCGCCGAACGGCTCGTCGTCAGCGACGGCGCCGTGCACAAGCACATCCGTAACATCTTCGCCAAGCTCGACCTGCCCCCCACCGACCGCACGGACCGCCGTGTCGCGGCCGTCCTGCACTTCCTGGAGGACACCCGCCGCCGCGGCTGACCCGGCCGGCCTCCTGGCGGGTCCCGCCGCACCTTCGCGGCGCGGCCCGGTGAGGTGCCGTCAGGCCGCCTGCCGGTGCCCGAGGGCCCGGGCGCGGGCGGTCGCGTCCTGGTGGGCGCGCTCGCGTGAGCTCTCGAACAGCGGGACCAGGTCCGCCATCGCCGGCACCCGCGGAGCCATGGTCAGTTCCGGGACGATGAAGTCGACGTCGAGCCCCATCATGTCGCCGAGCACCGCGCGCAGGTAGTTCTGCACGTACTCGTATCCCTCGCGGGGCGTGCCGGGGGCGTAGGAGCCGCCGCGGCTGGCGACCACGGTGACCGGGGTGCCCTTGGCGGACGGCGCGTCCCCCGCGGTGCGGCCCACCAGGATCACGTTGTCCAGCCAGGCCTTGAGCGTGGACGGGATCGTGAAGTTGTACATCGGCGCGCCGATCAGCAGCGCGTCCGCCCGCTCGATCTCCTCGATCAGGGGCAGCCGCCGGGCGAGGGCGGCGGCCTGCTCCGGGGTGTGTTCCGCGGGGTCGGTCAGGGCCGCCAGGTGGGACTCGGCGGTCAGGTGCGGCACGGGGTCCGTGGCGAGGTCGCGGTGGATCACCGTGCCCTCGGGGTGCTGCTCCTCCCACGCCTGGCGGAAGGTCTGCGCCACGGCCCGGGACGCGGAGGCGGAGGCCGGGAAGACGGAGGAGTCGATGTGCAGAAGCGTGGCCATCTGGGGTTTCTCCCATGGTCGGAGGAGCGGGACGCGTGACACGCGACCGCTGCGGATTCGTACTGGACTATGAATAACACAGGTACTTACTTTTTTTCACCTCCTACGGGCGGCAGTACCCTGAGGGCATGGCGGCGGAGCGGGTACATGGGACAGAGGCGTGCAAAAAGGTCGACGGCGGTATCACGCGTGTGTTCCAGCTGCTCGGCAAGCGGTGGACCGGCCCGATCGTGGCCGTGCTGGTGGAGCAGCCCGCCTACTTCGCCGAGCTCCGCAGGGCCATCCCCGGCATCAGCGAGCGCATGCTCTCCGACCGGCTGGCCGAGCTGGGCGCGGCGGGACTGCTGGTCCGTGAGGTCGACGAGGGTCCGCCGCTGCGGGTCGCCTACCGCCTCACGGAGTCAGGGGCCGCGCTGGAACCGGCGCTGAAGGAACTGGGCAGGTGGGCGGAGACCCACCTGCCGGAGGACAGGTCCTGCTGAGAGGCGCTCCGACGGCGACGCGCGGCGGGCCGGCCACGGGGACCACGCCCCTCGGGCCGGGTGTGGGGACCACACCCCCACGGGCCGCCGCCGGGGCTTCACGCCTTCACGGGCCCCCGGCGGGTGTTCACGCGCCCAGTGACCGCTCGGTGATGCGGTCGAGGTGGCGGGTGAAGACCTCCCGCGCCTCCGGGGTGAGGGTGCGCAGCGCCACCAGGGCCGTGACGGCGACGTCGCACAGCTCTGCGCGCACGTCGTCCCAGCTGTGCGTGACGCCCTTGCGGGGGTTCTGACCGGTCACACCGACCAGGGCCTGCGCGACCTCGCCGACCTCCTCGGACAGCTTGAGGACGCGCATCAGCAGGCGCTCGGGGCCGTCGACGGGACTGTTCGCGTCCAGCCAGCCGCACAGTTCGTCGATGGACTCCCACAGGCCCGCGGCGGAGGCCGGCGGAGAAGACAGGTGCTCGCTCATGGGCGCAGAGCCTGGCACAGGCCACCGACAGTGCCCGCCCCGCCGTGACGCGCTACTCGAACAGCACGCCCTGCTGACCCTCCCGGGCCTTCCGCAGGCGCCGGCTGCGCGCCCCCACCGCCACCGCCGTGGCTGCCGCCGTCGCCGCGAGGGCCGCCGGGACCATCCAGCTCTGGTCGGCCGCGTGCCCGAGCAGGTGGTCGAGGGAGAGCCGGCCCGGTCCCGTCACCGAGAGACCGGCCGCCGTCAGGCCCAGGGACGCGGCGTACTCGAAGCCGCCCTCCTGGTTGAAGAAGCCGTTCGGCGCGTGCACGGCGGCGGCGCCCGCCATCGCCCCGGCGGCGGCCGCACCCGCCGCCGGAGTGGCCAGCCCCAGTGCGAGCAGCAGCCCGCCGCCGGTTTCCGCGAGGCCCGCCGCCGTGGCGCTGACCTTGCCGGGCGCGTACCCGATGGAGTCCATGAACTGGCCGGTGCCCGCGATGCCGCCACCGCCGAACCAGCCGAACAGCTTCTGCGAACCGTGTGCGGCGAGCACCCCGCCGGTTCCCAGCCGGAGCAGCAGCAGTCCCAGGTCGCGTCGGTCGTAACAGGTCACGTCGTCTCCCCGTGCACGGTGGTCTGGCCCCGACCACCGTCCCACCGGAGCCGTGGGCCCGGCCCGCCACCGGCGCCGATCGGGTGACGCGGGTGGCGGGGGCGGGACTTCGGGTCGAATCTGACGGCATGACCATTCAGATCACCCGCCTCAGCGACCCGGCCGTCCGCGCCTTCGTCGCGGCCGTCAACAACCATGACCGGGAGGCGTTCATGGCCCTGCTGGCGCCGGGCGCCACCATGGCGGACGACGGCACCGAGCGCGACCTCGCCGAGTGGACCGACCGGGAGATCTTCTCCTCGCACGGTCACATGGAGGTCGACAACGAGTCCGACGGCGGCCGGCGCCTCGTCGCCCGCTACAGCAACGACACCTGGGGCGAGATGCGCACCAGCTGGTCCTTCACCGTCGACGACGACGGCCGCATCTCCCGCTTCGAGACCGGCCAGGCCTGACCGTCCGGCAGGCGGCTCACCGTCGGGCCGGGTCCGCGTCGTACTCCTGCCGTGCCCGCTCGACCCGGTCCAGGTGGGCGGCGCCCCACTCGGTCAGGTGCGCGAACAGCGGGGCCAGGCTGCGGCCCAGCTCGCTGATCTCGTACTCCACCCGAGGGGGCACCTCCGGGTGGTAGGTGCGCACCACCAGTCCGTCGCGCTCCAGCTGCCGCAGACGCTGGGTCAGCACCTTCGGCGTGATGGTGCCGATGCGCCGTTCCAGTTCGACGAAGCGCTGGCGCCCGTAGGTGTGCAGGGCCCACAGCACCGGCGTCGTCCAGCGGCTGAACACGATGTCCACCACCGGGCTGACGGGACAGGCGAATGCGGGTTCGCTTCCGGTGGTCGTCATCCGCGTCGCGTCGGCCATGCGCACCCCTCCGGGGAAGTCACTATCTTCTAGGTACCTACTATATTCAGGCTGTTAGCGTCCTCACCACACCGAGACAACAGGGGAGTTGTTCATGTTTGTGGTGACCGGGGCAACGGGGAACGTCGGCCGGGAACTGGTCCGTTCCCTCGCGGCGGACGGCGAGCGGGTGACCGCGACGTCGAGGGGGATCACGGCAGCGCGGGTGCCGGACGGCGTACGGCCGGTGCGCGCCGACCTGAGCGACGCGGCCGGCCTGCGCGAGGCGTTCGAGGGCGCCGACGCACTGTTCCTGCAGAACGGGGGCGCCTCCGCCCACCTGATCGACCCGCACGCCGTCGTCGGCACGGCCGAGGCCGCGGGTGTCCGGCGCATCGTGCTGCTGTCCAGTCAGGGCGTCGCCACTCGGCCCGGTTCGGCGTCGCACGGCGCGGTGGCACGCGGCATCGAGGACGCCGTACGGCAGTCGGGCACGCACTGGACGGTGCTGCGTCCCGGAGGGTTCTCCTCCAACACCCTGGCCTGGGCCGAGGGGGTGCGCGCCACGCGGACTGTCACCGCGCCGTTCGGCGACGTAGGACTGCCCGTGATCGACCCGGCGGACATCGCCGAGGTCGCCGCCGCGGTCCTGCGCGACGCCGGGCCGAGCGGCCGCGTCGTCGAGCTGACCGGCCCGGCGCTCGTCACGCCGCGCCGACAGGCCGAGGAGATCGGGGCGGCGCTCGGCGAGCCGGTGCGGTTCGTGGAGCAGTCCCGTGCCGAGGCCCGCGAGACGATGCTGCGCTTCATGCCGGAGGACGTCGTCGAGACCACCCTCGGCATCCTGGGCGAGCCCACCGAGGGCGAACTGCGCCCCGGCCTCGGCGTCGAGGCCGTCCTCGGCCGCCCGCCGCGCGCCTTCTCCGACTGGGCCCGGCGCCACGCGGACCTGTTCCGCTGACCCCGGGCGGCGCCCCGGAACGCGAGAGTCCGAAACGCCCGCCCGGTGAGGGTTGGGTGAGGGGATGGTCACGAATCTCGCCCAGGCGCTGGTTGGCGCGTTCAAGCACCCCGCTCAGCTCGGCTTTTGCCGATCGGTTGGCTCCGACATGGGCGGACGTTGTGGAGATGTGCCGTCGCACGGCGTCCGCCGCCACCGGCCACCATTGATCTGACCGCGACAACTGGTCAGTCTTCTCGTCAGCCTCCCCGTGATGTCGCGCCGGAGGTCAACCCCCCACACCTGACGAGGAGATCCCTCTTCATGACGCATCGGATGCGCACCGTCGCACTGAAGGTCACCGCCGCCGCCTGCGCGGTCACCGCCGCGAGCACGGCAGCCCTCTTCGGGGCGACCTCCGCCCAGGCGGCCCCGCCCGCCGAGGGCACCGTCTTCGGCCTCGGCGCCGCGAACGCCGTCGCCGGCAGCTACATCGTCCTGCTGGACGAGAGCACCACGTCCGCGGACCGCGAGGAACTGGCGCAGGAGTACGGCGGCGAGCTCAGCCGGTCGTACACGGCGGCCCTGGAAGGGTTCGCCGCGGACGGCCTCAGCGCGACGGAGGCCAAGCGGCTCGCCGCCGACCCGGCCGTCGGCGCCGTGGTCGCCAACCGCACCTACCGCACCACCGCCACCCAGGAGAACCCGCCGTCCTGGGGCCTGGACCGCATCGACCAGGCGGAAACCGCGGGCGACAGCGCCTACACCTACCCCGACCAGGCGGGCGAGGGCGTCACCGCCTACGTCATCGACACCGGCGTACGCATCACGCACCAGGACTTCGAGGGCCGCGCCAGCCACGGCTACGACGCCGTCGACAACGACGACAGCGCCGACGACGGCAACGGCCACGGCACGCACGTCGCCGCCACCATCGCGGGAGCCAAGCACGGCGTCGCCAAGAAGGCGAACGTGGTCGCCGTCAGAGTGCTGGACGACAACGGCTCCGGCACCACCGAGCAGGTCGTCGCCGGCATCGACTGGGTGACCGAGAACCACAAGGGCCCCTCGGTCGCCAACATGAGCCTGGGCGGCGCCGCCGACCCCGCGCTCGACGCGGCCGTGCAGAAGGCCATAGCCTCCGGCGTCACCTTCGCGGTCGCCGCCGGCAACGAGTCCGCCGACGCGGGCCAGGGCTCGCCCGCCCGGGTGCCCGAGGCCCTCACCGTCGCCTCCAGCACCGAGGACGACGCCCAGTCGGACTTCTCCAACTACGGCGAGTCGGTCGACCTGTACGCGCCCGGTTCCGACATCACCTCGGCCTGGAACGACAGCGACACCGGCACCAAGACCATCTCCGGCACCTCGATGGCCTCACCGCACGTGGCCGGCGCCGCCGCCGTCTACCTGGCCGGCCACCCCGACGCCGACCCGGCCGCCGTCGCCGAGGCGCTGACCGACGGCGCCACCGCCGACGCGATCAGCAACCCCAGCACCGGCACGCCCAACAAGCTGCTCAAGGTCACCGAGTAGCACGGCACCGCACGGGCGCACGCGCCGCCTGGCACCGGGGCCAGAGGGGAAACGTTCCTCTGTGGCCCCTTTCGCGTCATGACGTGCCGGGGCGAGTGGCCCGGCTCACATGGCGTACCGGACGGGCCGCAGACACGATGGTCATCGTCACCGGCAGGCTGAAGGGATCGACCATGTTCCGCAAGGTGCTCGTCGCCAACCGCGGCGAGATCGCGATCCGGGCGTTCCGCGCGGGCTACGAACTGGGTGCGAGGACCGTCGCGGTCTTCCCGCACGAGGACCGCAACTCGCTGCACCGTCTCAAGGCCGACGAGGCCTACGAGATCGGCGAACCGGGGCATCCGGTCCGGGCCTATCTCTCCGTCGAGGAGATCGTCCGCGCGGCGCGCAGGGCGGGCGCCGACGCCGTCTATCCGGGCTACGGATTCCTGTCGGAGAACCCCGAACTGGCCAAGGCCTGCGAGGACGCGGGCATCACCTTCGTCGGCCCCGACGCCCGGATCCTGGAGCTGACCGGCAACAAGGCCCGCGCCGTGGCCGCCGCCCGGGAAGCGGGCGTCCCCGTCCTCGGCTCCTCGGCACCCTCCACCGACGTCGACGAACTGGTCCGCGCCGCCGACGAGATCGGCTTCCCCGTCTTCGTCAAGGCGGTCGCGGGCGGCGGCGGGCGCGGCATGCGCCGCGTCGAGGACCCCGCCCAGCTGCGGGAGTCCATCGAGGCGGCCTCCCGGGAGGCGGCCTCCGCCTTCGGCGACCCCACGGTGTTCCTGGAGAAGGCCGTCGTCGAACCCCGCCACATCGAGGTGCAGATCCTCGCCGACGGGCAGGGCGACGTCATCCACCTCTTCGAGCGGGACTGCTCGGTGCAGCGCCGCCACCAGAAGGTGATCGAGCTCGCGCCCGCGCCCAACCTCGACCCGGAGCTGCGCGACCGCATCTGCGCCGACGCCGTACGGTTCGCCCGGCAGATCGGCTACCGCAACGCCGGCACCGTGGAGTTCCTCCTCGACCGCGACGGCAACCACGTCTTCATCGAGATGAACCCGCGTATCCAGGTCGAGCACACGGTGACCGAGGAGGTCACCGACGTCGACCTGGTCCAGGCCCAGCTGCGCATCGCCGCCGGCGAGACGCTCGCCGGTCTCGGGCTGTCGCAGGAGACCGTCACCCTGCGCGGCGCGGCCCTGCAGTGCCGCATCACCACCGAGGACCCGGCCAACGGCTTCCGCCCGGACACCGGCCGGATCAGCGCCTACCGCTCGCCCGGCGGCTCCGGCATCCGCCTCGACGGCGGAACCACCCACGCGGGTACGGAGATCAGCGCCCACTTCGACTCGATGCTGGTCAAACTGACCTGCCGGGGCCGCGACTTCGGCGCCGCGGTGGGCCGCGCACGGCGCGCGGTGGCCGAGTTCCGCATCCGCGGCGTGGCCACCAACATCCCGTTCCTGCAGGCCGTTCTGGACGACCCCGACTTCCAGGCCGGGCGGGTCACCACGTCGTTCATCGAGCAGCGCCCGCAGCTGCTCACCGCCCGCCACTCCGCCGACCGCGGCACCAAGCTGCTCACCTACCTCGCCGACGTCACCGTCAACAAGCCGCACGGCGAGCGGCCCGAGCTGATCGACCCGATGACCAAGCTGTCCGAGGTGCCCGCGGGGGAGCCGCCGGCCGGCTCGCGGCAGCGGCTGACCGAACTCGGCCCGGAGGGCTTCGCCCGCCGGCTGCGCGAGTCGCCGACCGTCGGCGTCACCGACACCACGTTCCGCGACGCCCACCAGTCGCTGCTCGCCACCCGGGTCCGCACCAAGGACCTGCTCGCCGTGGCGCCCGTGGTCGCGCACACCCTGCCCGAGCTGCTCTCCCTGGAGTGCTGGGGCGGCGCCACCTACGACGTCGCCCTGCGCTTCCTCGCCGAGGACCCCTGGGAGCGGCTGGCCGCGCTGCGCGAGGCGGTGCCGAACATCTGTCTGCAGATGCTGCTGCGCGGCCGCAACACCGTGGGCTACACGCCGTACCCGACAGAGGTGACCGACGCCTTCGTGCAGGAGGCGGCGGCGACCGGCATCGACATCTTCCGCATCTTCGACGCGCTCAACGACGTGTCCCAGATGCGGCCCGCCATCGAAGCGGTGCGGGAGACCGGCACGTCCGTGGCGGAGGTCGCCCTCTGCTACACCGCCGACCTGTCCGACCCCTCCGAGCGGCTCTACACGCTGGACTACTACCTGCGCCTCGCCGAGCAGATCGTCGAGGCCGGCGCCCACGTCCTGGCCGTCAAGGACATGGCGGGCCTGCTGCGGGCGCCCGCGGCGGCGACGCTGGTGTCGGCGCTGCGCCGGGAGTTCGACCTGCCCGTCCACCTTCACACCCACGACACCGCGGGCGGGCAGCTCGCCACCTACCTCGCCGCGATCCAGGCGGGCGCGGACGCGGTCGACGGGGCAGTGGCCTCCATGGCCGGCACCACCTCGCAGCCCTCGCTGTCGGCGCTGGTCGCGGCCACCGACCACTCCGAGCGGCCCACCGGCCTGGACCTCCAGGCCGTCGGCGACCTGGAGCCGTACTGGGAGAGCGTCCGCAAGGTCTACGCGCCGTTCGAGGCGGGCCTCGCCTCGCCGACCGGCCGCGTCTACCACCACGAGATCCCCGGCGGCCAGCTGTCCAACCTGCGGACCCAGGCGATCGCGCTGGGCCTCGGCCACCGCTTCGAGGACATCGAGGCGATGTACGCCGCCGCCGACCGCATGCTGGGCCGGCTGGTCAAGGTGACCCCGTCGTCCAAGGTGGTCGGCGACCTGGCCCTGCACCTGGTCGGCGCGGGCGTGGACCCGCGCGACTTCGAGGACAACCCGGGCCGCTACGACATCCCCGACTCGGTGATCGGCTTCCTGCGCGGCGAGCTGGGGACCCCGCCCGGCGGCTGGCCCGAGCCCTTCCGCAGCAAGGCCCTGCGCGGCCGTGCGGAGCCCAAGCCGGTGACGGAACTGTCCGCCGAGGACCGCGACGGCCTGTCCAAGGACCGGCGCCCGACCCTCAACCGGCTGCTGTTCCCCGCCCCGGCCCGCGAGTTCGAGACGCACCGCCAGTCGTTCGGCGACACCAGCGTGCTGGACAGCAAGGACTTCTTCTACGGCCTGCGTCCCGGCAAGGAGTACAGCGTCGACCTCGACCCCGGGGTCCGGCTGCTGATCGAGCTCCAGGCGGTCGGTGACGCCGACGAGCGCGGCATGCGCACCGTGATGGCCACGCTGAACGGCCAGTTGCGGCCCATCCAGGTCCGTGACCGGGCCGCGGCCTCGGAGGTTCCGGTCACCGAGAAGGCCGACCGCGCCAACCGGGGCCATGTCGCGGCCCCCTTCGCCGGGGTGGTGACCCTCGTGGTCGCCGAGGGTGACGCGGTGGAGGCCGGTGCGACGATCGCGACCATCGAGGCGATGAAGATGGAGGCGGCCATCACCGCGCCGAAGTCCGGCACGGTGTCCCGCCTGGCGATCAACCGCATCCAGCAGGTGGAGGGCGGCGACCTGCTCGTCGAACTCACCTGAGCAACGGGCCTACCCAGGGGCCTACCCATGCCTCGGGCATATGCCCCCACCGGGGCCGCCGTCACCGTGTCGGCGGCCCCGTACGAACGTCCGGCGCACCTTCGAACAAGCCTGCGCCGATGAGCTGTGGGACCGTAGATTGAGCGGCGACAACAGCTCTCGGATCATCACGGACGGTACCCATGACCGACCCTGCGACGGCACCCGGATCAGCGCAGCAGAAGATCGACACCTCGGTGCCGCACTCGGCCCGCATCTGGAACTACTGGCTGGGAGGGAAGGACAACTACCCCGTCGACGAGGAGGCCGGCGACGCCTACACCGGCGTCTTCCCCGGCATCGTCACCATCGCCCGCAGCAGCCGCGCCTTCCTGCGCCGCAACATCACCTACCTGGCCGGCGAGCAGGGCATACGCCAGTTCCTCGACATCGGTACCGGCCTCCCCACGGCCGACAACACCCACCAGGTCGCCCAGCGGATCGCGCCGGACGCCCGGATCGTCTACGTCGACAACGACCCGATGGTCCTCGCCCACGCCCGCGCGCTGCTCTACTCCACGCCCGAGGGCGCGACGGCGTACGTCGACGCGAACGTGCTGGAGCCCGAGCGCATCCTGGAAGCCGCGGGCGGGACCCTGGACCTCACCAGGCCCACCGCGCTGATCCTCAGCAACATCCTGGGCCACATCGCCGACCACGACCAGGCGCGGTCCGTCGTCGACCGGCTGATGTCCGCCCTGCCGTCGGGCAGTTACCTCTCGATCAACGACGGCTCGCGCGGCGTCGACCCGGTCTTCGAGCGCGCCCAGGACGGCTACAACTCCAGCGGCGCGGTCCCGTACAACCTGCGCACCGTCGAGCAGATCACCTCGTTCTTCGACGGGCTGGAGCTGGTCGAGCCCGGCGTGGTCTCGGTGCAGCAGTGGCGTCCGGAGGCCGACGCGCCGGCCCCGGAGGTCATCGCCGAGCACGGCGGTCTCGCCCGTAAGCCCTGAGTCGTCCGGCGTTCCACGAGAGGCGGGTCCCGTAAGTACCGGGGCCCGCCTCTTCGTTGCCCGTCCGACGAACTTTGAACTCATCGGTGACAAAGTATGGACGGGCTCAGCAGAAGTCTCCTACCGTGTCGGCGCAACCGTTGGCGTAATCGCGTACTCGCCCATTCGGCACCGGAGTTGATCCGGCCCTCCGGTCGACCCAGCAGGAGGAAGCATGGACGCACGGCTGTACCGGCATGTCCGAAGATCCCTCACAGGTCTGATCGTCGGCGCCTTCCTGGCAGGCGGGGTGTGGGGATCGCCTCTGGCCTCCGCCCGGCCGGGCGCCGCGCCGCGGGCCGACGTACCGCCCCAGGAACCCGGCGTCACACTGCGGGTGTTCGACGTGCAGGTCCCGCTCGAGGAGATCTGCACCCTCAAGCCGGGCCAGACGCCCAACGTCGACCGGCGGGCACCGGTCGTCGACTTCAGCTCCACCGACGACTTCGGCGGGTTCGCGGACAACTTCGTCAGCCAGGTCACCGGCAACGTCCAGGTGCCGGCCGACGGTTCGTACACCTTCCGGCTGACCAGCGACGACGGCTCACGGCTGCTGATCGACGACCAGGTGGTGATCGACCACGACGGGCTGCACGGCGCCGAGCCCAAGGACGGCACCCTCGAACTCACCGCGGGCCTGCACCCGTTGCGCATCGACCACTTCGAGCGCGGCGGCGGCCAGCAGCTCACCCTGGCCTGGCAGCCGCCGGGTGCCGACGGCTTCACGACCGTGCCGAACGAGGCGCTGAGCACCGACGCCGGGGTGGTCCGGGTGACCGCGCCGGGTCGCAAGGAGTGCGAGGGCATCTCCGACTCGCCCGGCGACGGCCTGCCGCTGAACGCCGTACGCCCCGACCACACGCTCACCGACCTGCGCCCCGAAGGCTTCGAACCGCAGGTCACCGGCATGGACTGGCTGCCCGACGGGCGCCTGGTGGTGAGCACCTGGGGCGGCACCGACAACACGGCCGGCGAGGTCTACGTCCTCGACCACGCCACCGGCTCCACCGGCCCCGACCAGGTACGGGCCACGAAGATCGCCGACGGGCTCAAGGAGCCGATGGGCCTCAAGGTTGTCGACGGCACGGTCTACGTCTCGCAGAAGCACGAGCTGACCGAGCTGCGCGACAGCGACGGGGACGGCTTCCTGGACCGGTCCCGGACCGTCGCCACCTGGCCATACGGAGGCAACTTCCACGAGTTCGCCTTCGGACTGCTCTACGACAAGGGCCACTTCTACCTGAACCTGTCCGTCGCCATCGACTACGGCGGAGCCACCACCGACCCGCAGCCCGCACCGGGCCGGGGCGTGACCGTCAAGGTGAACAAGAAGACGGGCAAGGTCAGTTACCTGGCCGGCGGCCTCCGCACGCCCAACGGCATCGGCTGGGGACCCGGCGGCGGCATGTTCGTCACCGACAACCAGGGCGGCTGGCTGCCCGCGTCGAAGCTGGTCCACGTCCAGCAGGACCGCTTCTTCAACCACTACACCAATCCCACCGGCCCCTTCGACAAGGAGCCGGTGACGCAGCCGGTGCTGTGGCTGCCGCAGAACGAGATCGCCAACTCGCCCAGCACGCCGCTCTACCTGACCAAGGGGCGCTTCAAGGGGCAGATGCTGTTCGGCGACGTCACCTACGGCGGCCTCCAGCGCGCCTACCTGGAGAAGGTCGACGGCCAGTACCAGGGCGCCGTCTTCCGCTTCACCCAGGGACTCGAAGCGGGCGTCAACCGGATCAGCATGGGCCCCGACGGAGCGATCTACGTCGGCGGCCTCGGCGCCGACGGCAACTGGGGCCAGGAGGGCAAGCTCAAGTTCGGTCTGCAGAAGCTGACGCCCAACGGCGGCAACACCTTCGACATCCAGGCCATGCGGGTGCGCAAGGGCGGCTTCGAGCTGGAGTACACCCAGCCGCTGTCGCAGGAGACCGCCGAGGACCTGGTGAGCCACTACCGGGCCGAGCAGTGGCGCTACACCCCGACCCGCGACTACGGCGGTCCGAAGATCGCCGAGGAGACCCTGGAGGTGACCTCGGCGAAGCTGTCCGCCGACCGCAAGAAGGTCACCCTGGCGATCGACGGCCTCAAGCCGGGCCGCGTGGTGCACGTCCGCTCCCCGCGCCCGTTCAGCTCCGCGTCCGGCGAGACCTTGTGGAGCACCGAGGCCTGGTACACCCTCAACGCCCTGCCGGGCCCGCAGCCCGCACCCGGCCCGGTGTACGAGGCGGAGGAGGCGTCCCTGACCGGCGCGGCCGGCATCAACACCGACCACCGCGGATACTCGGGCAGCGGCTTCGTCGACCGGTACGGCACCCAGGGCGCCACGACCACCTTCGACGTCACGGCCGGCAAGGCCGGCAGCTACGACGTGGGCCTGCGCTACTCCAACGGCCCGAACCCCTTCCAGGGCACCAAGTCCCTCTCCCTGTACGTCAACGGGCAGAAGGTGAGGCAGACGCAGCTGCGCAGCACCGGCGACTGGGACACCTGGTCCACCCAGCGGGAGACGGTCCGCCTGCGCGCCGGGCACAACACCGTCGCCTACCGGGTCGACGAGGGCGACACCGGTCACGTCAACCTCGACCTGATCACCGTCGACCGGCACGGCGCACCGGTCACCCTGTTCGACGGCCGGGGCCTGGACCGGTGGCAGCACACCGACGGACGCCCGGTGCAGTGGCCGGTCGCCGGCGGGGCGGCGGAGGTCTGCTGCGGCGACATCCGCACCAAGGACAGCTACGACGACTTCCGGCTGCACGTCGAGTACCGGCTGCCGAAGCTGCCCCCGGACGTCACCGGCCAGGACCGCGCCAACAGCGGGGTCTACCTCCAGGACCGCTACGAGGTCCAGATCCTGGACTCCTACGGTGACACCACCCCCGCCACCGACGAGGCGGGCGCCATCTACCAGAAGAAGGCGCCCGACGTGAACGCCGCCCTACCGCCGGAGACCTGGCAGTCGTACGACATCGTCTTCCGCGCCGCGCGCTACGACGCCGAGGGCGACAAGACGTCCGACGCGCGGATCACGGTGGTGTGGAACGGCAAGACGATCCACGACGATGTGGCCGTGGACGGTCCGACGGGCGGCGGCGCCTCCGAGGGACCGGCGGCCGCGGCGATCCGGCTCCAGGACCACGGCAACACGGTGCGGTACCGCAACATTCGTATCGAGCCGCTCAGTTGACGCGAGCGGGGTGAAAAAACGGGTGTGGCCGGGGGACACGGGAACCCGGCCACACTCCCGGAACGTCGAGGACCTGAGCCGGAGATGCGCCGACCGGACCCGCATGCGCATGAAGCTGTCCCGGGCGGCCTGCTGCTCCTATGACAGCCGGCCGGCGATGAGCGGCCTCGTGCCCGCCACGTTCTACTGTGGACGGCTTCTGGTATCAGCGGTCCTGCCCGGCGCATTCACCAACCTGATCAAGGTTGGCCACGACCGTGACCCGGCCGCCATCGCCGGGATCGGGATCGGGCATGACCGCCTCGGGGTCGACGAGGTAGACCTCGTGGCCGTCGAGCGTCAGCCGACGCACAACCTCCAGGAGCACGCGTCGCGCAACGTCGTCCATCGAATGCACCCGTGTGAGGTCCAGGGCCACCTTGACCTCAAGGTGGGCGGTGCCCGCCACCTCCCGAACGACCTTTTCCGCTGCGGCGAATCCCAAGCCGCCCTGCAACTGAACGACCTGCAGGGCGTTGGGTCCGCTGCCGACGACGTGATGGGTGCGCAGGACCGCGCGGGCGGCGGCGGGTACCTCCATCACATGCAGACCCATGTCCGAGGAGAATCGTTCGAAGAGCGACACCCCGCGAACGCTGTTTCCGTGGCTGTCCAGTCGTGGTGAGAACGTGGCGATGCCGATTTGACCGGGGAGTGCGCCGATAAGACCCCCGGCCACCCCGCTCTTGGCCGGAATACCGACCTGCGTCGCCCAGTCACCGGCCGCGTCGTACATTCCACAGC
Organism: Streptomyces sp. CNH189; assembly: GCF_000527195.1. Classification (NCBI taxonomy): domain Bacteria; kingdom Bacillati; phylum Actinomycetota; class Actinomycetes; order Kitasatosporales; family Streptomycetaceae; genus Streptomyces; species Streptomyces sp. CNH189. The sequence goes on along the minus strand of NZ_AZUS01000024.1, from coordinate 94,670 downwards.
TGAACATGACGCTCAGTACCTGACGCACCACCGGCTCCGGCACCACCCGCTCGCCCGAGAGCGGATTCACCCCGCGGTTCGCCAACGTCGCGGCCATCATCGCCAGATCGCGCGCAGTGACGAGCAGGGAGCACTGACGGATGTAGCCGTCGACAACGGCCCGCACATCGCCGGTCAGGACGCCGTAACTGCCGAGCATGTGAGCGATGGCGAGGTTGCGGTGCGCGTGCTCCATCTCTGAGGCATGTACCGCCTCGTCCATCTCCAGTCGGCGCCCTGCGAAGGCCGAGAGGCCGTCGGTGACGCGTGCGACGCGCTCAGACGGCTCGAGATCCTCCGCGCCGGCCAGTGAGTGAACGGTGATCGCACCGGCGTTGATCATGGGATTGAGAGGGCGCCCTGTGCCGCTTTCAAGGGAGATCTCATTGAACGCCTCCCCGGATGGCTCGACTCCGACTTTTGCGAGCACGTGGTCGAATCCCCGATCCGACAGGGCGAGTGCATACACGAACGGTTTGGAGATCGACTGGATCGTGAATTCGGTGTCGATGTCACCGGCACCGTAGACCTCACCGTCCACCATGGCAAAGGCGGCCCCGAGTCGCTCGGGGTCCGCTGTCGCCAGCTCAGGGATGTAACCGGCAGTTTCTCCGGACGTATCCGAAGCCACATGTCCCAGTGCCTCGGTGAGGTAGTCGGGAATCATGGACCTCATTCGTCCTCCTTCATCGGATGGTCACTTCATTGGAAGATGAAATCCACTCCGCGCGAGAACCACGACATGCCGATATCCTCTCGCACAATCAGGGGAAGCGAATTCGCGCAGTACGCCCGGTGACGGCGGCTGACGAAATGAGGTGACCGCCGCTGACTGCCTTTTCCAGGGCGGGCGTCGGTGGGGCACCCCACGGACTCCGGAGAGCCGGGACGTTACGCCGGGAGGATGACGAGCGTGCCGCTCAGGTGCCCGGACCGGCTCACGGCGAGTGCCGCCGCCACCTCGTCCAGGGGGTAGGCACCCGCCGTGGGCACCCGCAGTCGTCCCTCCTCGATGAGGGCGAGGATGCCACCGAGTGCTTCGGGATCCCCCGTCCCCCCTCGGTCACGTGCACCCAATTCCGGTGCTCGCGGCGTCGAAGGCCACGAGAGAGGTCGCGTGCCGGGCCGCCGGCGAGGGCGATCGCGTTCAACTTCCAGCCGGCCGCGCGTGCGAACTGCAGGGCGCCCGAGGGGCAGCTCCGCACTGCCTCGGCCAGTTGATCGGCCGTGACGTTGTCCGGCTGGATCCAGGGGTGCTTCGTCGGGTCGAACACCCCGGGCAGGCCAGTACGTCTTCTCAGTCACTGACCTTGCTTCGGGACTGGTACAGCAGGTCCTGGTACTCGGGGTGCCGGGCGATCCAGCCCGCGAAGAAGGGGCAGGTGGCGAGCACCCGCAGCTCCGCCGCGCGTGCCTCGTCCAGGGCGGTGCGGGCCAGCGCGGACCCGACTCCCCTGCCCTCGTACTGCGGCTCGACCTCGGTGTGCACGAACGCGATGAGTTCCGTCGTACGGATGTACTGCGCGATGCCCGCAGGCTTGGACTCCCCGTCGACGCGGGCCTCGTAGCGCTTCGCCTCGGGAGCGTCGCTGACCTCGACTGTCATGTGCCCTCCATGTGGGCCTGCTACCAGGCCTTGCTGCCACTCGGCTCGACGGGTGTCCGTCGGCCAGGTCTCCACCCTAACCTCGTCTGGTTGATGCATCAACTTGTATGCGACGGGGCGCCCGCGCCGCCGGGGGCCTCCGAGCCCTTCGGCGAGCGAGCCGAGGGCTCCTCGACCGGTAGGAGGTTCCGTCGCGGAGCATGGCGAACAGGGCGCTGACATGGACGGCGGCCGGCGACTTCGCCGGCGACGACACGATCACGTCGAGGGCGCCGTTACCCGGTACGACGACGGTCTGCTCGTCGAGGGCGGCGAAGAGGTCGTCGATGAGCCGCTCGGCCGTGCTCGGGGCCTCCGGGCCGGACGACCTTACGGCGGCCGGCCTTGCGCAGAGCGGCCGGGGGCTGAGTGAGGCAGGCCGCGGCTCGGCGGTGACCTCACCGGTCAAGGGCACGCATGGTGTGGGGCATTGTGTGAGCGGCGTCCGCGATGACGGCCGTGTCGCGGGCGCGGTTCTGGCCTCGCCCGGAGAAAGGTCGGCGATCCGTCGGGCACGACGCGAAGCGGCGGACGGCGCGGACAGTCACTGTCAGCGAGCGAGGGACCCGGCGATGATCGCGTTGATTCCGCCGAGTTGGGTCACCTGCTCTTCGATCTGGACCGCCCAGCCACTCCCCGGGCCCGTTGCCTCCACTGGCTTCTGCTCTCGACCCGCAGGACGAAATCTGCTCGTCGGTGAGGCCGGCGCTGCTCGGCGCAGCCGGTTCTTGTGCGGACCACGGCATGCGCGGAGGCCTGCGCCCCGCCTGCGCGTGGCCGGAGCTGGTACCGTTGGCTACTGTCATTAGCTTGCAAGCTGATCGAGTTAGCCTTCAGCTGTTGCGCTCAACGAGCAGGGAGTTGTCATGGGTGAATCCGTGTCCGTCCCGGGCGGCACCATCGCCTACGAGACGTCCGGGGCAGGCCCGCTGGTCGTTCTGGCCCACGGCATGGGGGACAGTCGCGCGGCGTACAGGTTCCTCGTGCCGCGTCTGGTGGCAGCGGGGTATCTGGTTGCCGCGGTCGACCTGCGGGGCTGTGGCGAGTCGAGCGCGCGATGGCCTTCTTACTCGCGCACCGACATCGCGGGCGACCTGCTCGCGGTGATTCGCCACATCGACAGGGGCCCGGCCGTCCTGGTCGGCCACTCGGTCTCCGGGGGCGCCGCCACCATCGCGGCCGCCCAGGACGGCGGCCTGGTCACGTGCATCATCGAGCTGTCCCCCTTCACGCGCCCCCAGTCGATCAAGCTCGGCGACCTCCGCTCGAAGCGTTACCGTACGGGTGCTCTCCAGCTGCTCGGCGCCGGTCTGTTCGGCAGCGTGGCGCTGTGGTCCCGCTACCTCGACCACGCCTACCCCGGCTCCAAGCCGGCCGACTGGACGGACCGGCTGGCTCGCGTCAAGGCATCGCTGGGTGAACCCGGCCGCATGCGCGCGATGCGGAAGATGGGGCTGTCGGCGCCCACCGATGCCGGCGCCCAGTTGGGCAACGTACGGTGCCCTGCCCTGATCGTGCAGGGCTCGCTCGACCCCGACTGGGTCGATCCGCGCGCCGAGGGTGAGGCGATCGTGGCTGCGATGCCGGCCGGGGTCGGAGAGCTCGCGGTGATCGAGGGCGCCGGCCACTACCCGCACGACCAGTACCCCGAGGAGACGGCTTCTCTGATGCTGGCCTTCCTGGAAGCACACGCTCATGCCTAGGGCGGGCCTCAATACGAACGCTGTCGTCGAGGCAGGAGCGACGCTTGCCGACGAGGTCGGTCTGGCGGGCCTGACCATGGGATTGCTGGCCGACAGGCTCGGCGTGCGGCCGCCCTCCCTGTACAAGCATGTCGGCTCGCTGCAGGAACTGCGGCGCGGCATCTCCGTCCGGGCCAAGCGTGAATTCGCCCATCGGCTGGCCCGGGACTGCGTGGGCCGTTCCGGCCCGGACGCGGTCCGGGCGTTCGCCGACGGTTACCGTCACTGGGCCCTGCAGCATCCCGGCCGCTACGCCGCCGCTGTCCCCGCTCCGGCGGCTGACGACGAGGAGGACCGCGACGCCGGGGAAGAGGCGTTGGAGGTTCTGCTCGATGTCCTCGCCGGTCTCGGCCTGCCCGACGCGCGCGCGGTCGACGCCGCACGGGCGCTGCGATCAGCCCTTCACGGCTTCATCACCCTCGAGGGCGCCGGCGCCTTCGGGATGCCACGCGACGTCACGCGAAGTTTTCGTTACCTCGTCGACACCCTGATCGCCGGCCTTCAGGCCGACCTTGATCCCTCCTTCGAGGACGCTCAATAGACCGTCGGACGTACTGTGCGGTTGACGAGGCCGCCGGCTAAGACGTGCTTCCGTCGCGCCCTCGGTCTCACCCCGTAGCGTGCGGCCGGAGGGCCTTTTCGGCTAGAAGACGTCGCGCAGGGTCTCCAGGAGGCACGCTATGTTCTCTTCGTCGCGGCGGTAGTAGGTCCACTTGCCTCGCCGGGTGGCGACCACCAGCCCTGCCTGCCGCAGCGTCGTGAGGTACTGCGAGGTGGTCGGCTGACTCAGACCGGCGCGCCGCTGGATGTCGCTCACACAGACGCCGATCTCGACGTCCTCGGGCTTCTGGCCAGGGAAGCTCATCGGCTCCTTGAGCCACACCAACATCTGGCGGCGGGCTGGATTGGACAGAGCCCGGAACACAGCTAGCAACTCCGTCTCCGAGAACACGCGCTCATCGTAACGCAGTGATGCATTGACGATTAGCAATGTATCGATTTATGGTTGCCGTATGTCCTCTTTGATGCGAGTCATGGAACTTGTCCGCTTCGGTGACCCAGAGGCCGCGTTCGCCGCCGGGGAGATGCCGCGGCCCGCTCCGGGGCCGGGCCAGGTGCTGGTCCGCGTGGAGGCCACGTCCGTCAATCCCCTTGATCTGCAGACCCGGCGCGGTGACTACCAGGACCAGGTCGCGTTGCCCGCGGTGATCGGCAACGACGTGTCCGGCGTGGTGGTCGACACCGGCCCTGGGGCAGACGGTTTCCAGCCGGGTGACGAAGTCTGGTACCTGGCACCGATGTTCGCCGGGCAAGGCACCTATGCCGAGTTCCACGTGGTCGACGAGGCGCTGGTCGCCCGCAAGCCCGCCGGCCTGTCGCACATCGAGGCCGCCGGTCTCGTGCTCGTCGGCATGACGGTGTGGGAGGCCCTGGTCGAACGCGCCGGGGTACGGCCGGGGGAAAGGGTCCTGGTGCACGGCGGAGCGGGCGGGGTCGGTTCGGTCGCCGTCCAGATCGCCGACGCGCTAGGAGCCGAGGTGATCACCACCGCGCGGGCCAAAGACCACGAGTTCGTCACCGAACTCGGCGCCGACACCGCGATCGACTTCTCGGCGGGTGACTACGCGCCGCAGATCCGCGCGATGGGCGGGGCGCACGTCGTCCTGGACACCGTGGGCCGGGACACCCTCAGCCGCAGCCCGGAGGTCCTCGCCGACCGAGGCCGTGTGGTGTCCATCGTGGACACCCCCGAACCCCAGAACCTGCTCGCCGCGTGGGGCGTGAACGCGACCTACCATTTCGTCTTCGTCAGTCCCGGCCGGGCGAAACTCGAGGCCCTCGGCCGACTGGTCGACCAGGGGCGACTCCGACCAGTGATCGGTGCCGTGCTGCCGCTGGCCGACATCACGGAGGCACACGTACTGCTGGAAGGCGGCACCACCCGCGAGGGCCGCAGCCGCCCTCGCGGCAAGATCGCCATCGCCGTGCACCCCTTGGACCGGCCGACGCACGACACCGGGGTCGCCGGGCGAGGGGAGTAGCGGAGCCGTCTCCCCTTCATGCCCTTTCGCACAGCGGCTCGGCGAGCAGACCGCGAAGAAGAGTGCTCGTGGATCGACCTGCCGGGCAGGCCAGGCCCCGGGCGCGCACCGACATGAAAGGGGCGGCCGGGGCTGGACCCCAACGAGCGGTCACCGCCGCCGGGTCGATCGCTCCACCCGGCCGCTTCGGCGCCGCCGAGAAGCCGCCGCCTCGGCCCTTACAGCGGAGCGTCCGTCTGCCGTTCACCGGGGGCCGTCGGAGAGGGAGGCGTAGGCGCACCGTGCTTTTCGCCGTCCGGGACGCCCGGACGGCGAAGCCGGAGGGCGGGCACCGGCGCCCGATGGCAGGCTGAGGCCATAGGCCAGCTCCGAAAGGACCTCGCGGTGATCACCACTGACTTCGCCCCCGGCTCGCCCTGCATGCTCGACCTCGGCGTCCCCGACGTCCGGGCCGCCGCCGCCTTCTACGGCGCGGTCCTCGGCTGGGACTACGAACCGATGGAGGAGGACGTCGAGGGCGGCATGTTCCGCAAGGACGGCAAGATGGTCGCCGGCCTCGGCAAACTCACCGAGGAGGGCGCCCGGCCGGCCTGGATGATCTACTACACCGTCACCGACGCGGACGCCACGACCCGGGCCGTGGAGAGCGGCGGGGGTACCGTCCGCGTCGCGCCGATGGACATCGAGCAGTGGGGCCGGATGGCGCAGTACAGCGACCCGCAGGGCGGCCAGTTCGCCGTGTGGCAGCCTGGGGAGAGCACCGGCGTCGACCTGGTCGACGAACCCGGCTCGCTGTGCTGGACCGAGCTGTACACGAGCGACGCGACCGCGGCCCGGCAGTTCTACGGCGACGTCCTCGGATGGCAGTTCAGCGATATGCCGATGCCGGGCGACGAGGGCACGTACACACTGATCACGCCGTCCGGGCTGCCCGAGGAGCGGATGCACGGCGGCCTGCTCCAGGTCGGCGAGGACGCCCTGTCGCTGGCCGGCGGGCGGTCGTACTGGCACCCGGTGTTCGCGGTCGCCGACTGCGACGCGGCCGTCGCTCAGGCGACCGCGAAGGGCGGCAGCGTGCAGATGGGCCCCGTGGACGCGGAGGGGGTCGGCCGGATGGCCCTGTGCCTCGATCCCTTCCGGGCCGACTTCGTCCTGCTCACCCCGTCGGAGAGCTGACGGACCGGGCGGTCAGCCGGCGGGATCGGCCCGCCGGGCCTCCACCTCGACCTCGATCCTCATCCGGGGATCGGCGAGTCCGCAGACCATCATGGTCGCGGCCGGCCGCACCTCCCCGAAACAGCGCCGCAGCACCGGCCAGCACGGCTCGAAGTCCTCGCGGTCCGGCAGCAGATAGCGCACCCGCACCACGTCGGCGAAGCCGCACCCCGCCTCCGCCAGCGCGGCTTCGACGTTGCGCAGGCACTGTTCGGCCTGCTCCACGACGTCGTCGGAGATCGTCATGGTGGCGTAGTCGAAGCCCGTCGTGCCGGACACGTGGACCCGGTCGCCGTCGACCACGGCACGGGCGTAACCGATCCGCTCCTCGAACGTCGAACCGCTGAGAATCGCTCGTCGGCGTGTCATGAGCGGTACGCCGGGGCGGGTCGTCGCGCATCGTCCGGGCCGTAGATCATGGCGGCATCGTAGGTGATCGGCAACTCACCGTGCCATGATGGGAGAACAAGAGACTGGTCGGCGTCACGGTGCCGGCTCGGGGTTCTGGCCGTCGCCCTCTTCCAGTGCAGCCGGATCCCGCCATCGTCGGCTGCCCCCAGCGGGCCGCATCGCCTTTGGGCTCACAACCCCCTAGAGGGGGCCGCCCACCATGCATTTCACCACACACATCGACGGTTCCACCGCACGGATCACCGTGCACGGAGACATCGACTACGACACCCTGCCCACCCTCCGTGCCGCCGCCGCCGAGCTGCCGCCGAGCGTGACCGTACTGGTCTGGGATCTGGAACACGCCCGCTTCATGGACGTCGCCGGTCTCCACCTGCTGTTCGAGCAGCAGGCACCGGAGTATCCGCCCCGCAAGACGACGGTGACCAACCTCGCCCCCCAGCCGCTGCGACTGCTGCTCCTCGCCGCCGAGGTCAAGCCCGACCTGGCACTCAGCCAGCTCTTCCCCGACACACCGACGGCCCTGCTCGACGACTGACATTGCTGCCGGCCGCCCCGCCCCCCGTCCGCCGCGGCACCGGTGGCGTGGTACGCACTGACGTGCGGGGGTACACGGCAGCACTGGCGGCCCCCGAGGGGCCGCGAGCGTGTCCACGAGACGAGGGAAGCCGGAAGCGGGGGAACCGCCATGGAACCTGACGACCAGATCATGGAAGGCCCGGGGGAGCGGCGCGTCGCCGAGGCGGCGGAACGGATGGTGGCGGAGGGGCGCCCACGTCTGCACCGCACCTGGATCTCGCTGGTGGCCACCTCGCTGCTCGGCGGTATCGACGTGGGCGTGGGCGTCATGACGCTGCTGTTCGTGCAGCACGAGACCGGCAGCGACCTCCTGGCCGGCCTGGCCTTCTCCGTGGGGCTGATCGCCCTGTTGCTCGGGCACAGCGAACTGTTCACGGAAGGCTTCCTGGTCCCGGTCGCCACCGTGATCGCCGGCGCGGCCACCTGGCTCGGCCTGGTGCGGATGTGGGCGACGGTCCTGGTGATGAACCTGGTCGGCGGATGGGTGTTCCTCTGGATCGTGATGCGGGCCTTCCCGGACCTGCACGGCACGGCGGCCGAGGCTGGAGCGAAGTTCGTCGACGGCGGGTACTCCCTGAGCACCTTCTGCCTGGCCGTGCTGGGCGGCGGCGTCATCACGCTCATGACCCGCATGCACCAGGGCACCGAATCCATGACCGGGAAGATCGTCGCATCGGTCTCTGCGGCGTTCGTGCTCGCCGGGCTCGGACTCTGGCACTCCGTCCTGGACTCCCTGATCGCGTTCGCGGGCCTGCACGCCGGCGGCACGTCCTACGGGTACGGCGACTGGGTGGTGTGGTTGGCCTGGGCGGTCCTCGGCAACGTCGTGGGCGGCCTGCTGCTGACGACGGCACTGCGCCTCGTACGCAGTGCGCCGGTGCTGAGCGAGGACAGACCCTCGACGAAGGCCGGCGGCGCCTGAGCCCTGGCGCCGCCGGCCCTTCCCACGGGAGCGGCGCTTCAGCGGTCCTGCGACAGGTGCAGCAGGTCGGCGAAGGTGCCCCCGGCGTGGACCAGGTCGTCGTAGGTGCCCTGCTCGGTGATGCGGCCCTGCTCCATGACGACGACGTGATCGGCGATCCTGGTGTTCTCCAGGCGGTGGGTCACCACGATGGTGATGCGGTCGCCCGCGATCGCCTTGATCCGCTCGAAGATGCCGTGCTCGCCGCGCGGGTCCATCTGCGACGTCGGCTCGTCGAGGATCAGCAGCGGCGGACGCCGGTACAGGGCCCGGGAACAGGCGAGCCGCTGCCACTGGCCGCCGGACAGTTCGGCACCGCCGAAGATCTCACGGGCCAGGAGCGTGTCGAGACCGCGGGACAGGCCCTCCACCGCGTCGCGCATCGCGACGGCGTCGACGGCCTCCCACACCTCGTCGTCGCCCGCGCCGCGCGGCTGCCCGAGCGTCACGTTCTCCCGCACCCGCAGCGGCCACTGGGCGAAGATCTGCGGCACCAGACCGGTGCGGCGCCACACCGACGCGGGGTCGGTGTCCGCGAGGTCGACGCCGTTCCAGGTGACCCGGCCCTTGTCCGCGACGTAGATGCCGGTGATCAGCCGGGTCAGGGTGCTCTTGCCGGACCCGTTGACGCCGACGACGGCGAGGATCTCGCCACGCCGCAGCGTCAGCGACACGCCGTCCACGGCGGGCTTGTCCTTGCCCGGGTAGCGGTAGGTGACCTCCTCGAGGCGGATCTCCTCGACCTGGGCTCCCACCTCGTTCCGACCCCGCCGCGGGGCCCGCGCGGCGGCGTCGTCGAGGAATGCCTGCATGTCGCTGAGGTACAGGCTGGTGTGGAACACCGCCGCGCCGTTCATGACGACCTGGGACAGCGCGGCCAGCGTCGTCTGCACGGCGATCACCGCCGTGGCGGCCACGGCCGGGGCGATGCGCCCGGTTGCCGCCAGCCAGGCGAGCATCCCCCAGGTCAGCACCAGGAACCCGCCGCCGGCGAGGGACGACAGCAGGGCGATCCGCAGGGTGCGCGGGGCGGCGGACAGCGACCGCCGGTCCACCCGCTCGGACAGGGCGCGGTACCAGTAGAGGATGTAGTCCGTCATGCCGTTGGCGCGGACCTCGTCGGCGTACTTCGGGGTGGTCGCCCACCAGCGGGTCATGCCCCGCACGGTGCGGTCGGCGACGTTCGCGTAGTGGATCTCGTAGTCGACGCGCGCGGTGAGGACGGCTCCCGCGCCCGCCGGGGCGACGGCCAGCAGGAGCAGCGGCAGCATCAGCGGGTTCAGCACCGACAGGACGCCGCCGGCGGTGACCATCTTGATGAGCGCTGCCATGAAGCGCTGGGCGTCCATCACCATGACGTGCGTGCGCATCACGCCCATCTCGGCGGCCTCCTGACGGTCGGCGAAACCGTCCACGGCGTACGCCTCGGCCTCCACCTGGCACACGGCCTCGACCAGCGCGCAGTCGGTCTCCGTGGTCAGCCGCGGGGTGATCCGCCGCTCGGCGTACGTGGCCAGCGCGACCGACGCCCGGGCGACGGCGCTCGCCGCCGCGACGACGACCAGCGCCGGCAGCGCACCGCGCAGCCGGTCCTCGACCGCCCCCGAGCCGAGCAGCGGGCCCATCGCCCTGGCCGTCGCGGTCAGCAGGAGGGCCGCGGACACCCCGGTCACCAGCTGGCAGGCGAGGAGCAGCAGCACGGCCCGGTGGTCGGTCCGCCACGCCATGGCGCAGATCCGCCGCAGCACCGCGGGGAGCTGGGAGCACAGGGCGCGGAAGCCGACCTGGCCGAGCGGGTTCACGGAGTGGTGTCCCGAGAAGGTGATCTCGGCGGGCGGCGGGGGCGGGACGGCCTGGGTGGTCGGTCGGGTCACGGCACTTCTCCCTGCTGGTCCGAGGGGTGAGGGCGACGGCACCCGGCTCAACGAGGAGGCCGCCGGTATCGAACACACGTGTTTCGGACGACGTCCTGCCCGTGCGGGACGCGGCGGCCGGGGTACGAGTGCTTGGGTCACGGGGCCTCCCGAGTCGCGGCGGGTGGCCGAAACGCCGATCGCCGGTGCGCCCCCGAAGGGGCGCGGGGAACCGCGCGACCAGCCCCCGACGGCCCGCGGCCGCCGAGTGAGCAACTTCACTCCTCCGTTTTTTGCCTAAAAGCTTTAGGTGAAGGCACACTCGTTATAGCCGAAGGAGAGGGTGCTCATGGCTCCGCGTGTAGGACTGACCACCGAACGCCTGACGAGAGCGGGCGCGGACCTCGCCGACGAGGTGGGTTTCGACCAGGTGACCGTCTCGGAGCTCGCCCGGCGTTTCGACGTCAAGGTGGCGAGCCTGTACTCGCATCTGAAGAACTCGCACGACCTCAAGACCCGCATCGCGCTCCTCGCCCTGGAGGAGCTGGCCGACCGCGCCGCCGACGCGCTCGCCGGACGGGCCGGCAAGGACGCCCTGGTCGCCCTGGCGAACGTCTACCGCGACTACGCCCGGGAGCACCCCGGCCGCTACGCGGCGGCCCAGTTCCGGCTCGACCCGGAGACCGCCGCGGCCAGCGCGGGAGTGCGGCACGCCCGGATGACCCGGGCCCTGCTGCGCGGCTACGACCTGGACGAACCGGACCAGACCCACGCCGTCCGCCTGCTGGGCAGCGTCTTCCACGGCTACGTCAGCATCGAGATGGGCGGCGGCTTCAGCCACAGCGCGCCCGACACGGAGGAGACCTGGTCCCGCGTCCTCGACGCGCTGGACGCCCTCCTGCGCGCCTGGCCGCCCGCGCCCTGACCCCGCGGCGCACCCTCCTTGCCCCCTCCACCCCCACACGGACGGACCGAGACATGCCCTCCGCACCCCTTGCCCACACCACTCCCGTCACCGCGGACCTCGTGCGCGGTGCCCTCGATCTGGAGCAGACGCCCGACGGTCTGCTGCCGCACCGCCTGCCCGCCTGGGCGCGCGCGCAGAACACCGACGGACAGCTCGCCATGGCCGAGTCCCAGCCCTCCGGCGTCCGCCTGGCCTTCCGCACCCGGGCCACCGTCGTCGAGCTCGACACGGTCCCCACCAAGCGCGTCTACGTGGGTGCCCCGCCCCGCCCGGACGGCCGGTACGACCTGGTCGTCGACGGTGAGCACGCGGGGCAGGCATCCGCGACCGGCGGCAACACCGTCACCATCGACATGTCCACCGGGAACGCCGAGATGAGTTCCGGGCCCGCGGGTGGCGTGCGCTTCGACGGCCTGGCCGACCGCGACAAGACCGTGGAGATCTGGCTGCCGTACAACGAGATCACCGCGCTCGTCGCCCTGCGCACCGACGCCCCGGTGGAGCCGGCGCCGCCCTCCGGCCGACGAACCTGGCTGCACCACGGCAGCTCCATCAGCCACGGCTCCGACGCGGCGAGCCCCACCACCACCTGGCCCGCGCTCGCCGCGGCGGCCGGCGGTGTGGAACTGGTCAACCTGGGCTTCGGCGGCAGCGCCGTGCTCGACCCGTTCGTCGCCCGGACGATACGCGACACACCGGCCGACCTGATCAGCCTGAAGATCGGCATCAACCTCGTCAACGCCGACGTGATGCGGCTGCGCGCGTTCGGTCCCGCCGTGCACGGCTTCCTGGACACCGTCCGGGAAGGCCACCCCGACACCCCGCTGCTGGTCGTCTCGCCGATCCTGTGCCCCATCCACGAGGACACCCCCGGCCCCACGGCCTTCGACTTCAGCCGGCTCGCCGAGGGAAAGCTGTCGTTCACCGCCTCCGGCGATCCGGATGAGCGGGCCGAGGGCAAGCTGACGCTGAACGTGGTGCGCGACGAACTGGCACGCATCGTGGAGGAGCGCGCGAAGGACGACCCGCACCTTCACCACGTCGACGGCCGCGTGCTGTACGGCGAGGCGGACCACGCCGAACTCCCGCTGCCGGACCGGCTGCACCCCGACGCGGCCGCCCACCGCCGCATCGGCGAACACTTCGCCGCCCACGCCTTCGCGGACGGCGGCCCCTTCGCCGACGCCGAGAGCTGACCAAGGCCGGCTGTTCCCTCCGAGGGCCCGGCCGCACATGGAACCAAGCCTTTCCTCGCGCCCGGCCGCCCCCTCCTCGGGGCGGCCGGTAGCGGTCACGGTCATTATCCGCCGGCCGAGCCGCTGTTGACGCACAGTCACCTCTGCGCAAAGCCTGGACAGCCGCCGAACCTCGTGTTGTCATTCCGCTGCACACCGGATTTCCAACGTTGGAATAACTCCCGGCGGAGCTGACGGCCACCCCCGTTCCGCCGTGGCCCCATGCCCCCAGCGCGAGGAAAGGTTCGATGACCAGACAACACCCCCGCCCGCGATCCAGATGGTGGGCCGTGCTGACCGTGACAGCCCTGGCCCTGTCCACGGGCGCCCTGGCGCCCGCGGCGACGGCCGCGGCACCGCCAGTTGACGGTGCGTCCGCCGCCCGGGCCGCCGACAGCGACGTGACGGTGCACGGGCTGAAGGGCGAGTACTTCCGCATGTCGGCACCCGGCGCCCGGGACTTCGCCGAACTCGGTGGCACCCAGCTCGAGCCACAGATCAACCTCGCCGGTCTGGCCGGCACGTTCGAGGAGCTCACCGGGCGGACGGAGCACACCACCGCCCGGTGGACCGGCCAGATCGAGGTGCCGAAGACCGACGACTACACCTTTCACGCCGTCGGCGACAACGGCTTCCGCCTCTTCATCGACGGCGAGCCGGTCATCGACCACTGGGAGCCCGACTGGGACCGCGAGCAGACCAGCGCCCCGGTCACCTTGACGGCCGGCAAGACGTACGACTTCCGCATGGAGATGTTCCAGGACGTCGGCGGGGCGAACATGTTCCTGCGCTGGTCGACCCCGACGCTCCCCAAACAGCTCGTCCCCATGACGGCGTTCACCCCGCCCGCCGACTTCGAGGTCTACCCCGTCGAACTGACCGTGGGCCAGGACGGACGCACGCTGCGCGCCCGCTTCGACGGCAGGGTGAGCGACCTCGCGCGGGTGGCCGAGCACCTCAAGGTCGAGGCCGACACGACGGCCATGCCGATCACGTCGGTGAGGACCGTCCCCGGTGACCGCGACTCCCTCCAGGTCACCCTCTCCGAGGCGGTCCAGAAGAACCAGACGGTCCGCGTCGTCTACGACGGCGAGGGCGGCCTCAAGGCCGGCGGCGAGACCGTGCCCCGTGTCGCCCGCTACGCCGAGAACGTCTCCACCCGTCGCCTTACCACCCCGTGGGGCGACAAGGTGAACAAGAACAACCCGCTGCCCGAGTACCCGCGCCCCCAGCAGGTCCGCAAGCAGTGGAAGAACCTCAACGGCCCGTGGCAGTTCGGCGCCGCGAAGGCGGGGGAGCAGCCCGTCTTCGGCAAGAACCTGAACGAGAAGATCATCGTGCCGTTCCCGGCGGAGTCGCTGCTCTCCGGGATCGAGCGGCACGAGGACCACATGTTCTACCGCAAGCTCGTGGACGTGCCGAAGAACTGGAAGGTCGGCAAGGGCGGCAAGGAGAGACTCAAGCTGAACTTCGGCGCCGTCGACTACCAGGCCCGCGTCTGGGTCAACGGCAGGAAGGTCGCCGAACACACGGGCGGCTACAACGCGTTCAGCGCCGACATCACCGACGCGCTCAAGAACAAGGGCCCTCAGGAGATCGTCGTCGCGGTCACCGACACCGGAGGCGCCGACCAGCCGCTCGGCAAGCAGTCCACCAGCCCCGGCGGCATCTGGTACACCCAGTCCTCCGGCATCTGGCAGACCGTGTGGATGGAACCCGTCGCCGAGACGTCCGTCGACAACGTCGTCACGACGCCGGACATCGACACCGCGACCCTCGCCGTGACCGTCGAGTCGGCCGGCGCGTCCGCGAAGGCGCGCGTCGAGGCCGTCGCCCGCGACCACCGCGGCAAGGTCGTCGGCAAGGTGACCGGCCCGGCCAACAGGCAGTTGAAGCTGCCCGTGGCCGACCAGCACCTGTGGAGCCCGGACGACCCCTACCTCTACGACCTCGACGTCACGCTGAAGGACGGCCGCTCCACCGACACCGTCGACAGCTACTTCGGCATGCGGAAGATCGGCATCGAGGACGTGGGCGGTTACAGGAAGCTCGTCCTCAACGGCAAGCCCGTCTTCTCCCTCGCCACCCTGGACCAGGGCTTCTGGCCCGACGGGCTCTACACCGCGCCCAGCGACGACGCCCTGGCGTTCGACCTGAAGGCGCACAAGCAGCTCGGCTTCAACGCCGTCCGCAAGCACATCAAGGTGGAGTCGCCGCGCTGGTTCTACCACGCGGACCGGCTCGGCCTGCTGGTGTGGCAGGACTTCGTGTCCGGCACCATCACCAACGCCACCGGACAGAAGGCGTTCGTCGACCAGGGCCGCGAGATGATGCGCCAGCACCACAACTCGCCCTCCGTCATCGGCTGGATCGTCTTCAACGAGGGCTGGGGCGAGTGGAACCGCGAGGAGACCGGCAAGCTCACCGACGCCGTGAAGGCCGCCGACCCCTCCCGCGTCGTCAACGCCCACAGCGGGGTCAACTGCTGCAACAGCAAGGGTGACTCCGGCCGGGGCGACATCATCGACCACCACGACTACACCAACGAGGACCCGCCCTTCCCGGACCACCGCGCGGCCATGGACGGTGAGCACGGCGGCTTCACCCTGCGCTCCCCGGGGCACATGTGGCCCGGCCCGCCCACCGTCATCTACAGCGGCGTGGACAGCAAGGAGGCGCTGACCCGCAAGTACGTGGAGAACACCGAGAGGTTCTACCTCGACCAGGCCGCCGCGGAGCTGTCCGGCTCGGTGTACACCCAGATCACCGACCTGGAGAACGAGCTCAACGGCCTCTACACGTACGATCGCAGGGAGATCAAGGTCGACCCCGAGCGGGTGCGTGAGATCAACCTGAAGGTGCTCGCGGCCGGCGCCTCGGCCGGTCAGCGCGAACAGCTGAAGGGCGGCGGCCACTGGTCCCTCGACGAGGGCACCGGCACCACCGCCGAGGACGACGGTCCGAACGGCAAGGCGCTGAAGCTCACCCCGGGCACCACCTGGACCACCGGGGTCAGCGGCGGCGCGCTGAAGTTCGACGGCAGCGGGCAGTTCGCCCAGACCGACGGACCGGTGCTCGACACCACCGGCAGCTACACCGTCTCCGCCTGGGTCACCCTCGACGCGCTGCCCGGCAACTACGCCACCGCCGTCAGCCAGGACGGCCGACGCCAGACGAGCCCCTTCTACCTCCAGTACGGCCAGGGCGCGTTCGCTTTCAGCACGCCTGACGGACAGCGGGCCCGCCTGGAGATGCGGCCCGAACTCGGACGCTGGTACCACCTGGTGGGCGTCCGGGACGGTGCCACCAACCAGATCACGCTGTACGTCGACGGCAAGAAGGCGGCCACCGTCACCGGCGGTCCGAACTACGTCGGCTCCGGTCCCCTCGCGGTGGGCCGCGCCAAGTGGAGCGGTGACGACACCGATTTCTGGAACGGCTCCGTGGACGAGGTCCACGCCTACGACAAGGCGCTCACCGCCGAGGAGGTGACCGCCCTCCACCAGTCGGAGAAGCCGTAACACCGGCAGGACGAGGGGGCGGACGCCGTGGCGTCCGCCCCCTCTCGCGTGCCTGTCACACGCCGCTCACGGCGTCCAGGGCGCCTCCACCGCCCAGGTCGTGTCCTCGCTGAACAGGGCGGGGGAGTCGTAGGCGCGCGTCCCGCCCGGGACCGCCAGCCACAACGCGGCGTCGTAGTGGCGCAGGTACTGTCCGGGGAAGTTGTACGCGGACAGCCGGACCCCGCCGTTCGCTCCGCGTACCGGGCAGAACGTGGCGTCCGCGCGGAACAGGTCGCCGCTGCCGCCCTCCTTGTGCACGCGCGAGTCGCGGTGCCGCAGATACTCGCCCAGGTAGTTGCGCGACTCGAACGAGTAGCAGGAGGTGTCGGCCAGGCCGGGAACGATCCGCCAGGTGGCGTCCGCCTTCAGCAGCGCACCGCTGCCGCCGTTCACCACCTCGGTGAACGCGGCGCCGTCCTAGTGCCGCAGGTAGCGGTCCGTGTGGCCGGGCGTGGTGACGCGCAGGGACCTGAACTGGCCGGCGGGCAGGGTCACCGGGGCGGCCGGTGAGCGTGAGGCGTCGATCAGCGCCCGGTTGGCCGCCCGGACCCGTGCCTCGTCCACCTTGACCACCTGGCGGTCGTAGGTGAGCAGGCCGTTCGCCTCGTTCTCCACGTCGGTGATCTCGGTGTAGACCGCGGCGGACAGGCCCCGGGGCAGGCGCACCTCGCGGATGCCGTCGAGGAGTCCGACGAACCGGTCGTTCAGGTGGGCGAGGTCCGGCTGGTCCTCGTAGCTGAAGCCGCCGCCCGGGTACCACTCGTGACCCGAGACCTTGAAGCCGAGCCCGCCGTACTCGCCGAGCACCGCGGCCCGGGTGGAGCTGGGCGCCGTCGTGCCGGGTCCGACGTAGACGTGGTGGTCGACGACGTCGCCGTTCCCGCCGTCGACGGCGCCGCAGCAGTTGACCCCGCTCATGTTGTCCACCAGACGCGACGGGTCGTACGCCTTCACCTCGTCGGCGATGCGCGCCTGGTCGTACTGGCCCCAGCCCTCGTTCTGGTTGACCCACATGACCAGCGCGGGGGAGCTGCGGTGCTGGTCGATGACACGGTTGTACTCGGCCTCCCACTGCACGCGCGCCGCGGCGTCCGGGGTGCGCTCCATGGAGGGCATGTCCTGCCACACCAGCAGACCCAGCCGGTCGGCCCAGTAGAACCAGCGCTGCGGCTCCACCTTGATGTGCTTGCGCACCATGTTGAAGCCCAGGTCCTTGTGCTTCTGCAGGTCGAACCGCAGGGCCGCGTCGGTCGGCGCGGTGTAGATGCCGTCGGGCCAGTAGCCCTGGTCCAGGGTGCCGGTCTGGAACACGAAGTGGCCGTTGAGCACGGGCCGCAGGACACCGTCCACCCGGGCGAGACCGACGGTGCGCATGCCGGTGTAGCTGCCGACCGTGTCGACCGTCGCCGAACCGGACAGCAGGTCGGCGCGCACGTCGTAGAGGAAGGGATCGTCGGGTGTCCACCGGTGGGCGTTCGGCACCGGGACGGTGAACTCCGTGCCGACGGGACCGGTGGCCGCGCCGACCGCGGTGCCGCCGGAGGAGACGGTCACGCGGGCCTGGTGTCCGCCCGTCCCGGAGCCTCGCACGGTCACCTTGAGCCGGTTGTTGGTGAGGTCCGGCACCATGTCGAGCCGGGTGATGTGCGCCGCCGACGTGGGCTCCAGCCACACCGTCTGCCAGATGCCGGAGGCGGCCGTGTAGAAGATGCCACCACCCGGGTGCGGGGTGACGTCGTTCAGCCGCTGCTTGCCGACCGCCTGGCTGCCGTTCTGGGTGGGGTCCCACACGGAGACGACGATCGTGTTGGTACCGCCCCGGCTCAGCAGGTCGGTGACGTCGTAGGAGAAGGAGTCGAAGCCGCCGTCGTGCGTGGCGCCGGCCTGCCGGTCGTTGACCCACACGACGGTGCGCCAGTCGCTCGCGCCGAAGTGCAACTGGACGCGCCGGCCGTCCCAGCCGGACGGGACGGTGAACGTGCGCTTGTACCAGAGCTTGTCGTTCTGCGTGATCCGGCGCTGGATGCCGGACAACGCCGACTCGGCGACGAACGGT
This sequence comes from Streptomyces sp. CNH189, assembly GCF_000527195.1. Lineage (NCBI taxonomy): Bacteria > Bacillati > Actinomycetota > Actinomycetes > Kitasatosporales > Streptomycetaceae > Streptomyces > Streptomyces sp. CNH189. Next base: position 76,362 of record NZ_AZUS01000024.1, on the reverse strand, counting down.
ACCCGGATCTGATCCGGGAACACGGCGGGCCGGCCGGCGTTCGCCGAGGTGACGGCGAAGTCCCAGACGCCGTTGAGGTTCGCCCAGTCGGGGCGGGTGAGCTGCGGGCGCGGATACTCCGGCAGCGGGGTGTCGACGGGGACCTGGTTCGTCCACGGCGTGGTCATCGGCGCGGGCTTCGGCGTCCACGCCGCCGGCACCGCGGTCGCGGCCCCGGGAACGGTGAGGGCGGTGCCGGCCAGCAGGGCCAGCACCGCCAGGACGGTCGCCGTCCACCGCGGTCTCGGGCGGGTGGCGGGCGGGACGGGTACGGGCGTTCTACGCATCGTCACTCCTCGGGAAGTGGGGGTGGGAGACGTGCGTGTGCGAGACGCGGCCGGCCGCGCGAGGTGCGCGACCGGCCGCCCGTACCGGACGCGGCGGCGGGAGCCAGGGCGGCCCGCCACCGCGTCCGGGGTCTACAACAGTTGCCGTCGGCGCCCCAGCCACGTCTGGGCGACGACCACCACGGCCAGGAAGGCGCCGCTGACGACCTGCTGGTAGGAGGAGTCCAGCGAGCCGATCTGGTTGATGACGTTCTGGATCACCTTCAGCAGCAGCACCCCGACCAGCGACCCGCTGACGTAGCCGAGCCCGCCGGTGAGCAGCGTGCCGCCGATGACGACGGCGGAGATGGCCTCCAGCTCCATGCCGTTGCCGAGGATGGTCACCCCGGAGGCGAGCCAGGCGGCGTTCAGCGCCCCGGCGAGGCCCGCCAGCACCCCGGACAGCGTGTAGACGAGGATCTTGGTGCGGGCCACCGGGGCGCCCATCAGCGCCGCCGCGTCCTCGTTGCCGCCGACCGCGTACACGTGCTGCCCGAACCGCGTCCGGCGCAGCACGACCGCCCCGGCGACGAACAGCGCCAGCATGATCCACACCGGGTTGCCGAGACCGAGCGTGCTGCCCTGTCCGAGCTCGGCCAGGAACGAGCCCTTGCCGATGAGATAGGTGTCGGCCCCCTCGTCGGTGATCGCCAGCATCAGACCCCGCGCGCCGAGCATGGCCGCCAGGGTGACGATGAACGGCGCCAGGCGGGAGCGGGCCACCAGCAGGCCGTTGACCACACCGATCGCCCCGCACACCACCAGCGGCAGCAGCAGCGCCACCAGCGTCCCGTGCCGGGAACCCCAGGCCGCGAGCACCCCGCCGAGCGCGAACAGCGAGCCGACCGACAGGTCGATGCCCCCGGTGATGATCACGAACGTCATGCCGAGCGCGACGATCGCCAGGAACGCCGAACTCGTCGCCATGTTGCTGACGTTGTCGCCCGTCGCGAACGAGTCGAAGCTGAACGTCGCCACCAGGGAGACGATCACCAGCACCGCCAGCGCGCCGTGCTGCTGGACCAGGGCGGTCAGCCGCTCGGACCGCGCCGGCCCCACGGGCCCGTTGCCCGCCGTCGGCTTGCCGTCGTCCACGCTCACCGGCGCCTGCGTCTTCGTGACGGTCATCGCTTCCCCCGTCCCCGCGCCGCGTAGACCGCGGCCACGATCACTACGGCCTGCGCGATCTGCGTCCACGACGGCGGCAGATCGTGCTTGATCAGGGTGGCGGTGAGCAGTTGGATGAGGACCGCGCCCGCCACCGTCCCGGCGATGTTGACCCGGCCACCGGTGAGCGGCGTGCCACCGACCACGACGGCGGTGATGGCGGACAGCTCCATCAGATTGCCCAGCGACGTCGGGTCGCTGGCCTGCAGCCGCGCGGTGGCGAGCACCCCCGCCACGGCGGCGAGCAGCGCGCAGATCACGTACACGAGGATCAGTACGCGGCGCACCGGCAGTCCGGCGAGCTGCGCGGCCGGACGGCTGTCGCCGATGGCGAGCAGTTGCCGTCCGAAGGTGGTGCGGCGCACCACGAACGCCACCAGCAGCGCCAGCACGGCGGCGATCAGGAAAAGGTACGGGATGCCCAGCACGTCACCGGAACCCAGCGACGCCAGCTGCGGGTTGCGCAGGTCCTCGAGCTGCGGCAGCAGCACCAGGGCCACGCCCCGCCCGCCCACCATCAGGGCCAGTGTCGCCACGATGGGCTGCACCCCGACCAGCGCCACCAGCGCCCCGTTCGCCAGGCCGACCGCGGCGGCGAACAGCGCCACCACGACCAGCGCGGGCACCAGGCCGTAGCCCAGGTAGAGGGCGGTCACGGAGGCCGCCAGTGCCATCACGGCACCCACCGACAGGTCGACGCCCTCGGTGCCGATGACCAGGGCCATCCCCAGCGCGACGATGATGACGGGCGCCACCTGCACGGCCTGGGTGCGGAAGTTCTCCACGGACAGGAAGTGCGGCGTGATGGCGATGTTGACGGCCAGCAGCAGCGCCACGCCGGCGTACACGCCGTACTTCTGCAGCCACTGCAGGGTGCGGGCCTTGTCCAGCGGGACGGTCTTGAGAGCGGCTTCAGCCATCGGTGGCCGCCTCCTCGACCGCGTCCCCGTCCGGGGAGTGCCCGGCGATGGTCCGCATCAGCTTGTCCTCGGTGACCTCGTCGCCGGTCAGCTCGCCGACGACGGCACCGTCCTTCAGTACGACCACGCGGTCGGACCCTTCGATCAGTTCCTCCAGGTCGGAGGAGATGAGCAGGACGCCCAGGCCGTCGGCGGCCAGTTCGTCCACGAGCTTCTGCACCTCGGCCTTGGAGCCGACGTCGATGCCCCGGGTGGGCTCGTCCAGGAGCAGCACCTTCGGGTTCATCGCCAGCCAGCGGGCGAGCAGCACCTTCTGCTGGTTGCCGCCGGAGAGTTCACCGACCTTCTGCTGCGGCGAGGACGCCTTGATGCGCAGCCGCTCGATGAAGGTGTTCACGATGCTGTCGACGCGGGCCTCGGAGACCAGCCCGAAGCGGGAGAGCCGGGGGAGCACGGCCAGCGAGATGTTCTCGCGGACCGACAGCCCGGGCACGATGCCCTCGCTCTTCCTGTCCTCCGGCAGCAGACTGACGCCCGCCCGGATCGCGGCCGGTGTGGAACCCCCGCGCAGGGGCACCCCGGCCACCGTCACCCGGCCGGAACTCGTCGCCAGCGCACCGGAGATGGCCTTCGCGGTCTCGGTGCGCCCGGAGCCGAGCAGCCCGCCGAGGCCCACGACCTCGCCCGGCCGGATGCTGACCGACACCCCGTGCAGCTGGTGGGGGACCGTCAGGTCCGCCGCCTCCAGCACCGGCCGGGTGTCGGTGGCGTGGTGGTCGCCGGTGAACTTCGTCAGTCCCTCCGACCGCACCTCGCCCAGCTCCCGGCCCAGCATCGTGGACACCAGGGAGAGCCGGTCCAGGTCGGCGAGGCGGCCGTGGTGGACGCGCCGGCCGTCGCGCAGCACGGTGACCGTGTCGCACACGGCGTACAACTCGTCGAGCCGGTGGCTGACGTAGACGACGGCGATGCCCTCGTCGCGCAGCCGGCGGATGACCGAGAACAGCGTCTCGACCTCCCGCGGTTCGAGGGACGAGGTCGGCTCGTCCATGATGACGATGCGCGCCTCGCTCGCCACGGCCCGGGCCAGGGCGACCATCTGCTGGGCGCCGACGCCGAGGCCGCGCAGCGGCCGCCGTACGTCGACCCGGACGCCGTAGGCGCTCAGGGTCTCCTCGGCCTCGCGGTGCATACGGGCGAAGTCCAGCAGGCCGAAACGGTTCCGCGGCTCGCGGCCCAGGAACAGGTTGCGGGCCACGCTCAACAGCGGGATGAGATTGACCTCTTGGTAGATCGTCGAGATGCCGGCCTTCTGCGCCTCCAGCGGGGTCGCGAAGGAGACCTCACGCCCCTGGAAAACGATGTCACCGGCGTCGGGCCGGTACACACCGGTGAGGAGCTTGATGAGGGTCGACTTGCCGGCGCCGTTCTCGCCGATCAGGGCGTGGACCTCACCGGCGTGCAGGGTCAGGTCCACGTCGTCCAGGGCCCGGACGCCGGGAAACGTCTTGCTCAGTCCGCGGACGGCGAGGACTTCGGCGGGGGGAGCCACCTGTGCCTCCAGGATGAAAAAGGGGTGACGGACGGACGGGGGCCCGGGGGCCGGGCCCCCGGCGACAGGCTCAGTAGGCCTTGCCGAGGTCCTGCTCGGCGTTGTCCGGGCCGTAGGCGCCGTCCTGGATGATGATGTCCTGGTGGACTTCCTTGCCCTGGGTGAAGTCGTCGAGGGTCTGGAAGGCCAGCGGGCCGAACCGCGGGTTGGACTCGACGACGCCGCTGATCCAGCCGTCCACGACGCCCTGGACGGCGTTGCGGGTGCCGTCCACCGTGACGATCTTGACGTCGCCGGCCTTCTTGCCGGCGCCCTTCAGCGCGGCCACCGCGCCCAGGCCCATCTCGTCGTTCTCCGCGTAGATGCCCTTGATGCCGGGCTTGGACTGGATGAGCTGCTCGGTGACCTGCTGGCCCTTCTCCCGGGCGAAGTCACCGGTCTGCTCGAAGACCACCTTCAGGCCGGGGGCCTTCTCGGCGACCCGCTCCTTGAAGCCCTTGGTGCGCTCGGTGGTGACGTTGTTGCCGGCCGAGCCGAGCAGGATGGCGACCTCGCCCTTGCCGCCGGTGGCCTCGATCATCTGGTCGGCGGCGCGGCGGCCCTGCTCGACGAAGTCCGAGGCGATGAAGGAGACGTAGTCCTTGCAGGCGGTGGCGTTGATCTTGCGGTCGATGGTGACGATGGGGACCTTCTTGGCGGCGGCGGCCTGCAGCACCGGGTCCCAGCCGTCGGAGTTCAGCGGGGCGATCACCAGCAGGTCGGCGCCCTTGGCGAGCAGGTCCTGCACGTCGCTGATCTGCTTGGAGAACTGCGACTGGGCGTTGGCCGTGAGCAGCTTGACGCCTCTCTTGGCCGCCTCGTCCTTGATGGACTGCGTCTCGGCGATACGGAAGGGGTTGGCCTCCTTCTCCGACTGGGAGAAGCCGACCGTGGCGCCCTTCAGGTCGATCTTCTCGCCGCCGTAGGCGTCGACGGTGCAGGTCTTGCTGCCCGGCTTCGGCTCGGCCACCTTCTGGCCGGCGTCGGCCGCGGCCGTGGGCTTCTTGCCGTCCGCCGCGTCGTCCTCCGACTTGGCGCAGGAGGTCGCGGTGAGGGCCACGGCGGCGGCCAGGGCCACGACCACGGGACGGGCGAGGAGGAGGGAACGGTGAGTGGTGCGCTGCATGGTGACCCCGATCCGGGTGACGCTGAAAGGGAACTGGGGAGCCGAAGGACGCGTGCGGTGGAGCTGCTCCCCCTGTGCACAACGGCGTCCGGTGCGCCGCCAAGGAGGTTTTACATCGTTGGAAGGACGCTGTAAACCCCTCGTGCACAAGGTCCGGAAGGGCGGAGCGGAAGGGGTGTCACGAGGAGTTGGCGTCCACGCCGAAGTCGCGCTCCACGGTAAGCGCGTGCGGTGACGGTCGTTAAGTGCGCCGCCGCTGCGGCGCGTTGAGGGACCGGGACTCCCGGTGCCCGGCCCTACCTGTCCCGCGCGTGAACGCGAAGCCCGCGGCGGGGGAAGGGAAGGGTGTGGGGGCGTACCGCCGGTCAGTCCGGCCGTACGCCCGCAGCCGGGCGGCCCAAGGTGCTTTCCCGTTCAACCAGTTGGTAGTCCGCCCAGATGCGGCGCGGCTCCGGGGCCCGGTCGCCCAGGCGGGCCAGCACCGACTCCACCGCGAGGCGGCCGATGGCGGCCTTGTCCGGGGACACCGAGGTGAGGGTGACCGCGCCGAAGCGGCCCTCGATCACGTCGTCGAAGCCCACCACCGCGATGTCCTCGGGCACGCTCAGTCCCCGTTCGTGCAGCACCCGCATCGCGCCGATCGCCATCGGGTCGTTGTAGGCGAACACCGCGTCCGGCCGGCGGCCGCTGTCCAGGATGTGCCGCATCGCCCGCGCGCCGTCGGCGTGCCCCCAGCCGTCGACGGCCGCGACCAGCCCCTCGTCCGCGGGCAGTCCCGCCGCCGTCAGCTCCTCGCGCCAGCCCCGGACGCGGAGCTGGGCCGGCTCGCTGCGGTCACGCCGCGCCCCGATGAACGCCACCTCCCGGCGCCCGAGGCCGATCAGGTGCCGCACGGCGTCACGGGCGGCGGCCACGTTGTCGATCGCGATGTGGTCGTACGGCAGGTCGTAGTCCCGCTCGCCGAGCAGCACCAGCGGCACGTCCTGGTCGCGGTCGCGCAGGTCCTCGGTCCGCAGCTCGATGGGGCTGAGGATCAGCCCGTCGATGACCCGGGCCCGGAAGCCCTGGCTCACCAGCAGCTCCTGGTCGCGTGATCCGCCGGTGTGGTCGAGCAGCACGATGTAGTCGTGCTGGGCTGCCGCGTCGATGACGGAGGCGGTCAGCTCGGCGAAGTACGGGTTGCCGAGCTCGGGCAGGGCGAGCGCGATGATGCCCGTACGGCCCTTCCGCAGGTGGCGGGCGGCGAGGTTGGGCTGGTAGCCGAGCGCGTCGATGGACCGCTGGACCCGCTCGCGCATGGCCGGCGTGACGTGCTGATAGTTGTTCACCACGTTCGAGACGGTCTTGATGGAGACCCCCGCGTGCGCGGCGACGTCCTTGAGGCTGACCCGCACGGCAATCCCTTCGTGAGCGGCCCGACTCGGTTGGCCGGTGCGGATGCGGTGCCGTCACCATGAGTCGTGTGCCGAGCCGCTGGGCTCAAGTTTTACAACGTTATACACGCCGTCACCGGACGCTGACAAGGCGTGGGACGAGGGCGCGGGAGGCGCCGTACGGGCGGTTCGGGCGCGCCCCGCTTCCGCCTCCGGCGTGGGACGGAACCGGTCCCGTGAGCGGCCGACCGCGCTGCCGTTTCTCTCACCTCCCCCCCATGACCGCGAGCCCTCGCCGGTGGCCGCCGGACCCAGTCGCCCGGGCCGTCGCGCCGGAAGGGACCGCCCACCCCGTGGGTGACCCCTCTCATCCGCCCGAGCTTTCCCGCACGATCAGTCGGTGACCCGCCGTCTCGTCGACGGCCGGGCCGCCGGGGCCGGCCGCCTCTATGCGGGCCAGCAGCAGTTCCACCGCCCGGCGGGCGATGCCCGGCTTGTCGGGGGCGACCGTGGTGAGTGTCGGGATGCTGTAGCGGGTGGCCTCGATGTCGTCGAAGCCGACCACGTCCACGTCCCCCGGCACCGACCAGCCGTCCTCGTGCAGGGCGCGCACCGCGCCGAGGGCCAGGTGGTCGTTGAGGCAGAGCAGCGCGTCGGGCGGCTCCGGCAGCCGCATGAGGGTGCGCGCGGCGGCGGCACCGTCGGCCCAGCGGAACGCGGGAACCGGCAGGATCATCTCCTCGGACACGGTCAGGCCTGCCTCGGTCAGCGCCTGTTGATGGCCGACCGTGCGCAGCCGCCCGGTGTTGTGCGTGCCCCGCAGGTCGCCGCCGACCACCGCGATGCGGCGCCGCCCCCGCGCCAACAGGTGCGCGGTCGCCTCACGGGCCGCCGCCACGTTGTCGATCGCCACGTGGTCCGCGCTGCCGGGCAGGTTGCACTCGCCGAGCAGCACCAGCGGCAGCCGGGTGTCCCGGCCCTCCAGGTCACGTGGCTGCAGGGCGAGCGGCGAGAGGACGACCCCGTCCGTGAACTGGGCGTCGAAGCCCTGGACGGCGGCCAGTTCCTTCTCGCGCCGCCCGCCGGTCTCCAGCAGCAGCGTGGTGCTGCCCTGCCGTTCGGCCTCGGCCATGACGTGCTTGGCCAGCTCGGCGAAGTAGGCGATGTCCAGGTCCGGCACGGCCAGCGCGATCACCCCGGTCCGGCCCCTGCGCAGCTGACGTCCCGCGATGTTGACCCGGTAGCCGAGGGCGTCGATGGCCTCGCGCACCGCGGTCCGGGTCCGTTCGGAGACGTGTTCGTAGTCGTTGAGGACGTTGGACACCGTCTTCGCCGAGACGCCCGCGTACTCCGCGACGTCCTTGATCCTGGGCCTGCCCATGCTTCCCTTCTCGCCCTCCCTGCCGCCTCCCGGATCGTAACGGCAGCCCCTCGGGGCGGCACCGTCGGCGGGGGAAGGGCCATGCCGAAAACTTTTCGCCACCGCCATTTACATCGATGTAATCGTATGGTCGCATGGCCCCTGTACGCAGCGCACCCGCAGTGACGAGGAGCAGCATGAGCACGCCCCCGCCCCTGGACCTCCCGCGTCCGGAGTACCCCCGGCCCCAGTTCGCCCGCGAGGCGTGGCTGAACCTCAACGGCCGCTGGCAGTTCGAGACCGACCGCGGGGACAGCGGACTGGAGCGGGGCCTGCTGGGCCGCGACCTCTCCGGCGAGATCGTCGTGCCCTTCTGCCCGGAGTCCGAACTGTCCGGCATCGGCGACACGGACTTCATGGAGGCCGTCTGGTACCGCCGCACGGTGACCGTCCCGGCCGAGTGGGCCGGCAACGAGGTGCTGCTGCACTTCGGCGCCGTGGACCACGACGCCACCGTCTGGGTCAACGGCACCGAGGTGGCCCGTCACCGCGGCGGCTTCACCCCCTTCACCGCGGACCTGCGCGGCGTGGCCGGCCCCGGTGACGAGGCCGTGATCGTGGTCCGCGCCCGCGACTCCCGGCACGGCCCCCAGGCCCGCGGCAAGCAGGCCACCTGGTACGCCAACACGCACTGTCACTACACCCGCACCACCGGGATCTGGCAGACGGTGTGGCTGGAGCCCGTCCCCGCCGCCGCCCGCCTCAAGCGCCCCCGCATCACCCCCGACCTCGGCTCGGGCTCCTTCCACCTCGACCTCCCCGTCACCGGGAACCTGCCCGGTCACCGGGTGCGCGCCGTGCTCGGCGACAGCGACGGCGAGGTGGTCACCGCCTCCGCCCGCGCCGACCTCGACCTGTGCCCCCGTCTGGTCCTGACCGTCCCCGAGGACCGGCTGCGCACCTGGTCGCCGGCCGACCCGCACCTGTACGACCTGCGCCTGCAACTCCTCGACGCCGACGGCACCGTGGTCGACGAGGCCACGTCGTACGCGGGGCTGCGGTCGGTCGCCCTGCACGGCAAGCGGGTCCTGATCAACGGCGAACCGGTGTTCCAGCGCCTCGTCCTCGACCAGGGCTACTACCCGGACGGTCTGATGACCGCGCCCACCGACGCCGACCTGGTCCGCGACATCGAACTCGGGCTGCGGGCCGGCTTCAACGGCGCCCGGCTGCATCAGAAGGTGTTCGAGGAGCGCTACCTGTACCACGCCGACCGGCTCGGCTACCTGGTGTGGGGCGAGTTCGCCGACTGGGGCTGCGAGACCGGCGTGCGCGACGACAACCAGCGCCCCGACGCAAGCTACGTCGCCCAGTGGCTGGAGGCCCTGGAACGCGACCACTCGCACCCGTCGATCATCGGCTGGTGCCCGCTGAACGAGACCTACCAGCACCTGCACGACCGCATCACCCAGCTCGACGACGTCACCCGGGCGATGTTCCTGGCCACCAAGCAGGCCGACCCCAGCCGCCCCGTGATCGACGCCTCCGGCTACGCCCACCGCGTCGCGGAGACCGACGTCTACGACTCCCACTGCTACGAGCAGGACCCGCGGGCGTTCGCCAGGACCATGGCGGGTCTCGCCGAGGACCGCCCCTACGTCAACACCGGCCCCGACGGCCGCCCCTGGTCGGTGCCGTACCGCGGACAGCCGTACTTCTGCAGCGAGTTCGGCGGCATCTGGTGGGACGCGGAGGCCGCCGCCACCGCGGCCGGCGACGAGACCGAGTCGTCCTGGGGCTACGGCGAACGCCCGCGCAGCGTCGAGGAGTTCCTCGCTCGCTTCACCGGCCTGGTCGACGTCCTGCTCGACGACCCGGACATGTTCGGCTACTGCTACACCCAGCTCACCGACGTCTTCCAGGAACGCAACGGCGTCTACGGCTTCGACCGCGCCGAGAAGTTCGACACCGCCGTGCTGCGCCGTGCCCAGCAGCGCCCCGCGGCGGCCGAGTCCACCCGCTGACGACGTCCCGTCCGGCCGGCGCGACTTACCCCGCTCGGCTCCCCGTACCACGCGCCGGCGTCGGCGTCCCCGGTGATGTACATCGATGGAGAAAGAAAGGTAGCGTCATGGTCGACCTGCCAGGCCCACGAGCCGCCTCCGCCCGGCCGACGAGCGGACGTGCCGCACCGTCCCGGCGCGGTGTGCTCCGCGCGTCGCTGGCCTCCGCCGCCGCCCTCCTCGGCGGCGGCGCCCTGGCCGGCTGCGGGGCCGCCGCGGCCTCGGACCCCGACACCGTGCGCATGTGGGACCTGTTCAGCGGGGCCGACGGCGCGCTGCTCGACGAGCTGATCGACATCGCGGCGCCCGGCATGGGCGGCACCGGCGTCGACCGGACCGTCCTGGAATGGGGCACGCCGTACTACACCAAGCTCGCCATGGCCTCGGCCGGCGGGCGCGGACCGGACGTCGCCGTCTGCCACATGTCACGCCTGGCCGGCTACGCCCCGCTGGGTCTGCTCGACCCCTGGGACACCAGCCTCCTCGCCGAATTCGGCATCCGCGAGGAGGACTTCGCCGACGCGGTGTGGCAGCGCACCCTGTACCGCGACCGGACGTACGCCGTGCCGCTGGACACCCACCCGTTCATCGTCTTCTTCCACCCAGGCCCCGTCCGCGAGGCCGGACTGCTGACCGCCGGCGGCGACCTGGACCAGGACGCCTTCTCCAGCCCGGAGCGCTTCCTGGAGGCGGGCCGTGAACTGGCCCGCGCCACCGGCAAGCAGGGCGTCGCCTTCGGCTACGTCAACGACACCGCGCAGTGCTGGCGGCTGTTCTACGGCCTCTACCGGCAGACCGGCAACGACTTCGAGCTGCCCGTCGGCGGCACCGTCACCGCCGACGTCGACGCCATGACCGAGGTCATCGCCTTCATGCGGAAGCTCGTCGACGGCCGCGCCAACCCCCACCGCCTCGACTACCCGGCCGCCCTCGCCAACTTCACCAACGGGCAGACCGGCATGATCCTCTCCGGAGAGTGGGAACTCGGCACCTTCCGCGGCGCCGACCCCGACATCGGAGCCGCCTCCTTCCCCACGGTGTTCGGCACCCCGGCGGTCTACGCCGACTCCCACTCCTTCGTCCTGCCGCGCCGCCCCGACCCGGACGAGGCGCACCGCAGGCGCACCCACCGGGCGGTGGCCGCCATCCTCAAGGCCGGCCAGACCTGGGCGAAGGCGGGCCACATCCCGGCGTACCGGCCGGTGACCCGCACCCGGGAGTACGCCCGCCTTGAACCGCAGGCCCGGTACGTCGTTGCCGCCGACCACGTGGTGCTCGACCCGCCGGTGTGGTTCGCCGGCGCCGGCTCCGACTTCCAGAACGCCATGTCACAGGTGCTCCAGCAGGCCCTGCTCGACGGCCTCGCGCCCGACCGCGCGGCCCGGGCCATGGTGAAGCGCGTCAACACCGCCCTGTCCCAGCCCAGTCCGGCCTGAACCGCCGCGAAGGAGGCAGCAGATGTCCACCCCACTCGCATCGCCGGACCGGGCGCCCGCCGGCGACAGGGCCCAGGGCCTCGGCGCGGCCGTGCGCCGTCTCGTCCCGCCGGGCCTGCTCTTCGCCCTGCCGTTCCTCGTCCTGTTCGCCCTGTTCATGGTCTGGCCGCTGGTCCAGGGCGCGTGGATGAGTCTCACCGACACCTCCCTGTCCGCGCACGACCCGTCCTTCGTCGGACTGGACAACTACGCGGAGGCCCTCGGCGACGCCGAGATGTGGCAGGCCGTCGGCAACACCGTGTGGTTCACCGTGGTCTCCACGGTGCCCCTGGTGGCCGTCGCCCTCGGCATGGCGCTCCTGGTCCACACCGGGCTGCCCGGCCAGTGGGTGTGGCGGCTGGCCTTCTTCGCCCCCTACCTGCTGCCGGTCGGTGTCATCGGCCTGCTGTGGGGCTGGCTGTACCAGCCGGACCTCGGCCTCTACAACCACCTGCTCCAGGCGGTGGGCCTGGACGGTTTCGCGTGGCTGAGCGACAAGGACGTCGCCCTGTACGCCATCGTCATCGCCACCCTGTGGTGGACCGTCGGCTTCAACTTCCTGCTGTTCCTGGCGGCGCTCCAGGCCGTGCCCGACCACCTCTACGAGGCGGCGGCACTGGACGGGGCGGGTGCCTGGCGCCGGCTGTGGCACGTCACGCTGCCCCGGCTGCGCCGTATGACCGGCGTGGTCACGGTGCTCCAGATCCTCGCCTCGCTGAAGGTCTTCGACCAGGTGTACCTGCTGACCAAGGGCGGGCCCGACGGCTCCACCCGACCCGTCGTCGAGTACCTCTACGACATGGGCTTCACCGGCTACCGGCTCGGCTACGCCTCCGCCATCAGCTATGTCTTCTTCGCCCTCGTCGTCCTCGTCTCCGCCGCGCAGTTCGCCGCATTCCGCCGCAGGGAGAAGTGACATGACCTCCGTAGACCTCGAGACACGGCCCGCGCGCCGCACGGTCTCCCCGCTCCCCGCCTCCCGCCGTGCCCGGCCGGCCGGCGGGCGGGGCCCGAACCTCACCCTCGGCGCCGGCCGGACGGCCCGCGTCCTGGCCTTGGCGGTCCTCGCGGCGCTGGCCCTGACCTGGCTGCTGCCGTTGGCGTGGGCGGTCCTCACGGCGTTCAAGTCCGAGCAGGACGCCAGTGACCCGCTGCACTGGTTCTGGCCGCAGGGCGGCTTCACGCTGGACGGCTTCCGCACCGTCGTCGAGCGCGGCGACCTGCCGCTGTGGATGTGGAACAGCTTCTTCGTCGCCGCGGCCGTCACGATCGTCACGGTCGCCGTGTCGGCGGCGGCCGGCTACGCCTTCTCCCGCACCCTGTTCAAGGGGCGCCGCGGGCTGTTCGCGCTGACGGTCGCGTCGATCCTCGTCCCGCCGCAGATGCTGATCGTCCCGTGGTTCCAGCAGATGCTGACGCTGAACCTGGTGGACACCTACGCGGCGGTGATCCTTCCGCAGACCGTCGCCCCGGTGACGGTGTTCATCCTGAAGAAGCACTTCGACACCATTCCCCGCGAACTGGAGGAGGCGGCGCGGCTCGACGGCGCCGGAAACGCGCGGATCTTCTGGTCGGTGATGCTGCCGTTGTCCCGCCCGATGCTCGCCGCGGTGTCGATCTTCGTGTTCATCGGGGCGTGGAACAACTTCCTGTGGCCGTTCGTGTCGACCTCCGACCCGGCGCTGATGACCCTGCCGGTCGGCATCACCGCGGTGAAGGACGCGTACGGCGTCAACTACGCCCAGACGATGGCGTCGTCGGTGCTGGCCGCGCTGCCCCTGGTGCTGGTGTTCGTTTTCTTCCAGCGCCACATCGTGAAGTCGGTGGCGACCACGGGCCTCGGCGGCCAGTGATCCGCCTTCGTCCACGGACGAGCGAGCGCCCCGCGGCCGTGCGGGCCGCGGGGCGCTCGCTTCTCGTGCGCTACGGGATTCAGCTCCCGACGACGGTCTTGTCGCCCGCCTCCTCGGCGAGGCGCTCCATGCCGCTGGTCGTCTTCAGCGGCTTCTCCTTGATGAAGACCACGGTGATCAGGGCCAGCAGCGCGCACGGCGTGGCGATGAGGAACAGGTCGGCCGTGGCGACGCCGTAGGCGTGCTCGACGATCTGCCGCACCGGCTCGGGCAGGGTGCTCATGTCCGGCACGCTGGACTCACCGCCGCCGTCACCCCCGCTGGGAATGCCCGCGGCGTCCAGGCCCTTGGTCATCTCGGACGCGACCCGGTTGGCGAGGATGGCGCCCAGGACGCTGGTGCCGATGGTGCCGCCCATGCTGCGGAAGAACGACAGCACGGACGTCGCCGCGCCCAGCTCACTGGCCGGCACGTCGTTCTGGGCGGCCAGCACCAGGTTCTGCATCAGCATGCCGACGCCGACGCCGAGCACCGCCATGTAGGCGCTGAGCAGGGTGAAGGAGGTGTCCGCGTCGATGGTCGCGAGCAGCCCGAGGCCGACGGCCATGATGACCGCGCCCGCCACCAGGTAGCGCTTCCACACACCGGTCTTGCTGATGATCTGGCCGGCGACGGTCGAGGAGACCAGCAGGCCCAGGATCATCGGCAGGCTCATCAGGCCCGCCACGGTGGGCGACTTGCCCAGGGAGACCTGGAAGTACTGCGAGAGGAACACCGTGCCGCCGAACATGGCGACACCCACCAGCAGGCTGGCGACGGTGGTGAGGGTGACGGTGCGGTTGCGGAAGATGCCCAGCGGGATGACCGGTTCGGCCGTCCGCGCCTCGACGAACACCGCGGCGACCAGCAGCAGCACACCGGCGCCGGTGAGGGCGGCGGTCTGCCAGGAGGCCCAGTCGAACTCGTTGCCCGCCAGGGTCACCCAGATCAGCAGGGCGCAGACGCCCGCCACGATGAGGAAGGCGCCCAGGAAGTCGATCTTCGCCTCGCGGCGGGCCACCACCGGCAGGCGCAAGGTGCGCTGCAGCAGCGCGATGGCGAGCAGCGCGAACGGCACGCCGATGAAGAAGCACCAGCGCCAGCCGAGCCAGGAGGTGTCCACCAGCAGGCCGCCGACCAGCGGTCCGGCGACGGTGCCGATGGCGAACACGGCGCCGAAGATGCCGGCGTACTTGCCGAGCCGGCGGGGCGGGATGATCGCCGCCATGACGACCTGGGCCAGCGCGGTCAGACCGCCCGCGCCGATGCCCTGCACCACGCGGCTGAAGATGAGCAGATCGACGCCGTGGGAGAAGCCCGCCAGCAGCGAGCCCACGACGAACATGCCCAGCGACAGCTGGAGCAGCAGCTTCTTGTTGAACAGGTCGGACAGCTTGCCCCAGAGCGGCACGGTCGCCGTCATGGCCAGCAGCTCGGCGGTGACGACCCAGGTGTAGGAGGACTGGCTCGCCCCCAGGTCGGCGATGATGGTGGGCAGTGCGTTGGCCACGACGGTGCCCGCCAGGATCGCCACGAACATGCCGGCCATCAGCCCGGACATGGCCTGGAGTATCTGCCGGTTGGTCATGGCGGCGGGTGGCGCCGCGTCGGGCGCCTGTGTTGCGGTCACGGTCGTCTCTCTCACGGGATCGGTGGTGAAAGCGGGATCGCGCCCCGGGCGGGGCGGGAGTGGGGGAGGGCCGGGGTGTGCGCGGGGGCCCGGCCGGCGATGGGTCCGGCGCCTACCGGGCCGGGGTCGGCAGTCCGGCGGCGAGGTGGGCGAACACCTCGTGGAACACGTCGGCGAAGGCGACGTCGTCGGGCCGTTCGCACCAGTGCTGCACGCTCACCCGCACCGCCGCGCCGGCCACCGCGGCGAGCAGCCGCGGGTACAGGCCCGGAGCGGCGCGGTCCGCGCCGTCCTCGGGCGGGGCGGGGGTCTCACCGGTCCGGCCGCGGGCGCGGACGCGCGCGGCGATCGCCTCGGCGAGGCCCGTCTCGTCGGCCATCTGGGCGCCGAGGTTGCGCACCAGGAGGTGAGGGGAGGCCCGCAGCACCCGCGCGTGCAGGCTCCACAGTTCGTGCTGCCGTTCCGCCTCGCGCAGTTCGGTGGCGAGCGCCTCGCGCAGCGCCTCCAGCGGCGAGAGGCCGGGCGGCGCGGCGAGGAGTGACTGGCGCACCCGCTCGCTCGCGTCCGCGTCCACGACGACGAAGGCGTCGTCGCGTGAGTCGAAGTAGTTGAAGAAGGTCCGCACGGACACGCCGGCCGCGGCGCTGATCGCCTCGACCGTGACCTGGTCCGGCCCCTGCTCGGCGGCCAGTCGCACCGCCGCCTCCGCGAGCGCGGCACGCGTGGCGCGCTTCTTGCGCTCCCGCAGTCCGCCGCCCGCGGTGTCCTTCCCCGTCATGGCGTGCATGCTATGCAAAAATGCACGGCATGCAAAATTCTGCTCGGGTGATCACGCCGGTGGCGTGGTGAAGGGGGCCTCCGGCCGGTGCGCGGCTAGCGTCATGGCATGACGGGTGACCGGATCGGATGGCGCGCGTGCCTGCTCGGCGGCGCCGTGTTCGCGGTGTGCATGGCCGGGACCACGCTCCCGACCCCGCTGTACCCCCTCTACCAGGACAAGTTCGGCTTCTCCGAACTGACGGTCACCGTGGTGTACGCGGTCTACGCCTTCGCGGTCATCGGCGTTCTGCTGCTCGCGGGCAACGCCTCGGACGCCGTGGGCAGACGCCCGGTGCTGCTGTGGGGGCTGGCCTGCTCGGGCGCGAGCGCGATCTGCTTCCTCCTCGCCACCGGCCTGGGCTGGCTCTACGCCGGGCGGCTCCTGTCGGGCCTGTCGGCCGGACTGTTCACCGGCGCCGCCACCGCCTACGTCATGGAGGCGGCCCCGCCCGGCCACGCCTCCCGGGCCACGTTCGTCGCCACCGCCGTCAACATGGGCGGGCTCGGCTGCGGCCCGCTGCTCGCGGGAGTGCTCGCCGAGTACGCCGCCCGGCCGCTGTATCTGCCGTTCGCCGTCCACCTGGCCCTGGTGGTCTGTTCGGCGGCGGTGCTGCTGCGGCTGCCGGAGACCGTACGGAACCTGCGCCCGCTGAGGACCGTACGGCCGCAGCGGCCGGGGGTGCCCGCACAGGTGCGCCCGGTGTTCGGAGCGGCGGCGACGGCCTCGTTCGTGGGGTTCGCCCTGTTCGGCGTGTTCACCTCCGTCAGCCCCGCCTTCCTCGCGCAGTCCCTCGGTGTGACCGACCACGCGGTGAGCGGCACGGTCGTGGCGGCGGCGTTCTTCGCGTCGATCGCCGGACAGACGGCCGTCGGCCGGGTGGGCGTGAGCCGGTCGCTGCCGCTGGGCTGCGCCGTTCTGCTCGCCGGCCTGGCGCTGCTCGCGGGAGCCCTCTACTGGGACCAGCTGGCGCTGGTGGTGCAGAGCGCGCTGGTCGGCGGGTTCGGGCAGGGTCTGGCGTTCCGCGGGGCGCTGTCCGCGGTGGGCGCGGCGTCCCCGGCGGACCGGCGGGCCGCGGTGATCTCGTCGCTGTTCGTCGTGGCGTACACCGGCATCTCGGTCCCGGTCATCGGCGTGGGCCTGCTGTCGGAACCCCTGGGGCTGGAGAACGCGGGGCTGGTGTTCATCGCCTGCATGGCCGTCCTGATCGTCGCGGCGGCCGGCTACCTGCTGCGCAAGCCCGTGCGGGCCGGGTCGTGAGGGGTCCCGGACGCCCGGGAGATCCTGTTTCCCCGAGCGATTTCCCGGGCGACGGCCTATAGTCGTCCATGAATGTTGAATATCGAACTTCTTTTGACTCTCGAAACGTCCTCGGTGGGAGGCACGCGGCATGAGCAACACGGAGACACGCCCCGCGGAGGTCAGGTGCGGCGGCGGGACGGACGCGGACTTCCCCGGGGAGGTCGAGATCCTCACGGCACGTGACGTGCCGCTCGGCGGACCGCGTGCCATGCGGGTGCGGCGCACACTGCCGCAGCGGGCGCGCTCGCTCGTCGGCGCTTGGTGCTTCGCCGACCACTACGGCCCCGAGGACGTCGCCGCCACCGGCGGCATGGACGTCGCCCCGCACCCGCACACCGGTCTGCAGACGGTCAGCTGGCTGTTCAGCGGGGAGATCGAACACCGCGACAGCCTGGGCAGCCACGCCTACGTCCGGCCCGGCGAGCTGAACCTGATGACCGGAGGTCACGGCATCAGCCACTCGGAGGTGTCGACGCCGGACACCACGACCCTGCACGGCGTCCAGCTGTGGGTGGCCCTCCCCGACGAACACCGCGACACCGCACGGGACTTCCAGCACCATGTACCCGAACCGGTCGCGCTGGACGGCGGCGAGGCACGCGTCTTCCTCGGCTCGCTCGCGGGCGTCACCTCACCGGTGCGCACCTTCACACCGCTGCTGGGCGCCGAGCTGACCGTCTCCCCGGGCGCCCGGCTGGTGCTCGACGTCGACCCCTCCTTCGAGCACGGCGTCCTCGTCGACGCCGGCGACGTCCTCGTCGAGGGCACCGCCGTGGGCCGCGCCGAACTGGGTTACACCGCCCCGGGCCGCTCCGCCCTCACCCTCACCAACCGGGGAGCCGGCCCGGCCCGCCTGATCCTCCTGGGCGGCCCGCCGTTCGGGGAGGAGATCATCATGTGGTGGAACTTCATCGGCCGCACCCACGAGGACATCGTCCGCGCCCGTGAGGACTGGACGACGGGGACACGTTTCGGCGAGGTCCACGGCTACGACGGCGACCCGCTGCCGGCCCCGCAACTGCCGACCACGCCCCTGAAGCCCCGGAGGAGCCCGCGCTGACCCGGCGCACGCCGGTCAGGAGGTCGCCGCCCTCGCCACCACCATCAACACCACCCTGCAACGCCTCGACACCGCCGCCGCCCAGCAGCGCCGTTTCGTGCGACAGCACCGCCGCCGCGTACGTCCGCGGCGACCACGACGAGTTCGAACGGCTGCTGCGCAACCTCCTCGACAACGCCGTCCGCCACGCCGAGCACCGGATCGAGGTCGCCGTCGGCGGCGAGGGCGACCGGGCCGTCGTGACGGTGCGGGACGACGGACCGGGCGTGCCTCCCGAGGACGCCGAGCGCATCTTCGAACGCTTCGTCCGGCTCGACGACGCCCGCTCCCGTGACCAGGGCGGCGCCGGCCTGGGCCTCGCCATCGCCCGCGATCTGGCCCAGCGCCACGGAGGCACCCTCACCCTCGCCCCGACGACGCCCGGAGCGTGCTTCGAGCTGAGCCTTCCGGCTGTCCCCGCCCCGAAGGAGGAGTGAAGCGGCGGGGGTGCGCACGCCCCCGGCCGTCGGTCCCCTCCGCGCTCAGTCGTGCGGAAGGGGCTCCTCGCGTGGCGGTGCCGTCGAGGCGCGGACCACGAGTTCGGTGGCCAGTTCGACGTGGTGGGACTCGAGCTTCTCCCCGTTGACCAGCCGGAGCGCGGTGCGCAGGGCGGCGGCGCCCATCTCCCGCAGCGGCTGGCGCACGGTGGTCAGCGGCGGGGAGGCCATCTGGGCGAGGCTCGTGTCGTCGAAGCCGACCACGCTCAGGTCCTCGGGCACGCGCAGACCCCGGACGCGGGCGGTCTCGACGACGCCGAGGGCGATCTCGTCGTTGCCCGCGAAGACCGCCGTCGGCGGCGCCTCCAGGTCCAGGAGCGCCGAGGCACCGGTGAGGCCCGTCTCGTAGGTGAACTCACCGGGCCGGACGTACGCCTCCGGCACCCGCTGCCCCTCGGCCTCCATGGCGGCGCGGTAGCCGTGCATGCGGGCCTGGTTGCAGACGGCCGTGGCCGGTCCGCCGAGGTAGGCGATACGGCGGTGTCCCAGCGACAGCAGGTGCCGGGTCGCGGCCAGACCGCCGCCGAAGTTGGTCGCGCCGACGCTGTTGACCCGGCCGTCCGGGAGGTGCAGCGGGTCCAGCACCACCAAGGGCAGGCCGGAGCGCGCCAGTTCGTTCAAGTGGGCCGCGGTGTGGACGCTGGTGACCGCGATGACGGCGCGCCGCCCGGCCGACACCAGGTCCCGCGCCCAGTGCGGGGCGCCGGACGCCTTGCTGACCACCACCGAGGCCCCCGACTCGGCCGCCGCGTCGATGATGCCCTCCAGGGTCTCCGCCACATAGGACTTGAGACCGCCCTTGAACTGCACCTCGATGGTCGGGGTCTCGACGGCCTCGGTGTGGCGGAACACCGGTGCCAGGTAGTCGTGTTGATGCAGCAGCTCCTGCACCCGGACGCGGGTGTGCGGTGCCACGTCACCGCGGCCGTTGACCACTTTGGAGACGGTCGCGACGGAGACCCCGGCCGCTTGGGCGATGTCCGCCAACGTGGTGCGCCTGGCGTTCGGTCGCATCGCTTCCTCTCAGCTGTGGGGCGCCCGAGGGGGCGTCGACGGGGTCCGGCGCGGGCGGCACCGGACCCCGACGGCCCGGCATGACCTGCACCGACAGTCTGTCAGCCCGCGCCCACCACGTCACCACCGCCTCCGACCGGCCTGTTTCGAAAATCTTTCGATCTTTCGCCGGGGTGCCTCGGGGGGCACACACATGCCGGTGTGGCCCCGATGTCGCCTGCCGTACAAGGCTCGTGCACGCGTATTGACAGGGCATCAGCACGAAACCTAGCTTGCACGGACAGAGCAAGAAGAAGTGATTTTCGAAAACCTTTCACCATGACTCACGAGAAGCCGACGGCTCTCGAGTGCGGAGAAAATCATGGCGCTCTCTCGACGTACCCTCCTCGGCCTGGCCGCCGCCGTGCCCGTCTCCGCGGCGCTGACGGCCTGCGGCGGCTCGTCCGGACCCGGCAAGAGCAGCGGTGCCACGTACTGGTACCTCAACGGACAGCCGCAGGAAGGGGTCAGGGCCGGCGCCGTGGACGCTTTTAACAAGGCCCACCCCGACACCCAGATCGACGACACGACCTACCAGAACGACGCGTACAAGACGAAGATCAAGACCGCCATCGGCGCCGGCAAGGCGCCGACCATCATCTGGGGCTGGGGCGGCGGGACCCTGCGCGCCTACGCGGAGGCCGGCCAGGTCGAGGATCTCACCCCGTGGTTCGACGAGAACCCCGACGTCAAGAAGGGGCTGTTCCCGTCCTCCTTCGGCGCGGCGACCGTCGACGGCAAGATCTACGCGATGCCGGGCGAGACCGTCCAGCCGATCATCCTCTACTACAACCGCAAGGTCTTCGACCAGGTCGGGGTGGAACCGCCCGAGACCTGGGACGACATCATGGCACTGGTGCCGAAGTTCAACGCCAAGGGTATCGCGCCCTTCGCCCTCGGCGGCCAGTCACGGTGGACGAACATGATGTGGCTGGAGTTCCTGTTCGACCGCATCGGCGGACCCGAGGTCTTCCAGGCCGCCATCGAGGGCGAGAAGAACGCCTGGTCCCACCCGGACGCCATCAAGGCGCTGACCGCACTGCAGGACCTGGTCGAGGCCGACGGGTTCGTCAAGGGCTTCTCGTCCATCACCGCCGACTCCAACGCCGACCAGGCGCTGCTGTACACCGGCAGGGCCGCGATGATGCTCCACGGTGCCTGGTCCTACGGCATCCAGCAGGCCGACGGCGGGGACTTCGTCCCCAGCGGCTCACTGGGCTTCATGAACTTCCCGGCCTTCGAAGGCGGCAAGGGCGACCTCAGCAACACGGTCGGCAACCCCGCCCAGTACCTGTCCATCTCCTCCAAGGCCGGCGCCGAGGAGAAGAAGGTCGCCAAGGAGTTCTTCGCCACCGGCCTCCTCCAGGAGGAGGAGGTGAAGAGCTGGATCGGCAACGGCTCCGTCCCGATCCGGCTCGGCACGGAGAAGCTGCTGGCCGCCTCCGACAACGCCGAATTCCTCCAGTTCACCTACGACCTCGCCAGCAAGGCCAAGGTGTTCGTCCAGTCCTGGGACCAGGCACTCAGTCCGACCGCCGCCGAGACCCTGCTGGACAACATCGTCAAGCTGTTCCAGCAGTCGATCTCACCGCAGCAGTTCGCGAGCAACCTCAACGCGGTCACCGGCGTATGAGCGCGGCCACCGGCGCGCCACGGCGTCGCGAGCCGCGCAGCGTCCTGCCGTGGCTCGCGACGCCGGCGCTGCTGCTCTTCGTCGGTTTCGCCGTGGTCCCGCTCGTCGGCGTCTTCGCGTTGAGCTTCACCACCTGGGACGGCATCGGCTCCATCCGCGCGACCGGACTGACCAGTTGGCGTGCGGTGCTCACCGACCCCGGGCTGCCGCACGCCCTCTGGGTGACGTTCCTGGTGATGGCCGTGTCCTGGATCGTGCAGACACCGCTGAGCATCCTCCTCGGCACGTTCCTCGCCGGCCGCCAGCGCTACCGCGCGGTGCTGGGCGTGGTGTACTTCGTCCCGCTGATGCTGAGCTCCGCGGCGATCGCCATCGCCTACGAGGCCCTGCTGGACCCCAACTTCGGGCTCGGCGCCGGACTGAAGATCCAGGCGCTCAGCCAGGACTGGCTCGGCCGGCCCTGGCTGGCGTTCGGGGTCGTCGTCTTCGTCGTCTCCTGGCAGTTCGTCCCGTTCCACTCCCTGATCTACCAGGGCGGCGTCCAGCAGATCCCGAAGTCCCTCTACGAGGCGGCACAGTTGGACGGTGCCGGACGGATCCGGCAGTTCTTCAGCATCACGCTGCCCCAGCTGAAGTACACCGTCATCACCTCGTCCACACTGATGGTCGTCGGGTCGCTGACCTTCTTCGACCTCATCTTCGTCCTGACCGAGGGCGGCCCCGGCGACGCCACCCGGGTCCTCGCACTGGACATGTACAAGCGGGGATTCCAGGCCAGCCTGATGGGACCGGCCAGCGCCATCGCGGTCATCCTGGTCCTCCTGGGCCTCGCCCTCGCCCTGCTGCTGCGCCGCCTCGGAGGCCGGGACGCCGGTGCGAGCCAACTCGAGGGGGCCTCCTGACGTGACCACCACGCCGACCAAGACGCGACGGCCCGAGAAGACCACCCCGCGCCCGCAGCCACGCCGCTCCCGGCCGGCGGCCGCCCGGCGCAACTGGGCCGGGGGGCTTGCCGGATGGCTGTGGCTCGCCGTCGTCGCCGTACCCCTGTACTGGACCCTCATCACCAGTCTGAAGGACCGCAGCCGCTACTACGCGAGCAACCCGCTGGTGCCGACGGGCGACCCGACACTGGAGAACTACCGGCTGGTCATCGAGTCCGACTTCCTGCAGTACTTCGTGAACAGCGTCGTGGTGACCGTCGGCGCCGTGGTGCCCGCGGTCGTCGTGTCCTTCATGGCTGCCTACGCGATCGTCCGCGGCTGGCGCATGCGGGTCCTGCGCGCCATGAACGGGCTGTTCCTCATGGGACTCGCCATCCCGCTGCAGGCGACGGTGATCCCCGTCTACCTGATCATCATCAAGCTGCACCTGTACGACAGCCTCGCGGCCCTGATCCTCCCGTCGATCGCCTTCGCCATCCCGCTGTCCGTGCTGGTGCTCGCCAACTTCATCCGTGACGTGCCCAAGGAACTGTTCGACTCCATGCGGGTCGACGGCGCCACCGAATGGACGACCCTGTGGCGGCTGGCGGCGCCCCTCACCCGGCCTGCCATCCTCACCGTGAGCATCTTCAACGCCCTGACCATCTGGAACGGATTCCTGCTGCCGCTGGTCCTCACCCAGAGCCCCGACCGCCGGACCCTGCCGCTGGCCCTGTGGACCTTCCAGGGCCAGTACGGGGTCAACGTCCCCGCCGTGCTCGCCGCCGTCGTCCTCACCACGCTGCCCGTCCTGGTGCTGTACGCCTTCGGCCGCCGCCAGCTGCTGAGCGGGCTGACCGCGGGGTTCGGCCGGTGACCGGCGCAGGCACCCACCCACCCGTCCACCGGCTCGCCCGTACCGCCCCTGTCACGGGGCGGACGGGCGGAGGAGGAAAGTGAACGCCGACGTGGCCGCGGAGAACACCTCCGCACTCCCGCTCTGGAACGACCCCACCGCCTCCGTCACCGCCCGCGTCGACGCGCTGGTCGACGCGATGACCCTGGAGGAGAAGACCGCCCAGCTCCACGGAGTGTGGGTGGGCGCCTCCGACGAGGGCGGCGAGGTCGCCCCGCACCAGCACGAGATGGAGGAGCCCGTCGATCTCGAGGCGCTCCTGCCCACCGGACTGGGCCAGCTCACCCGCCCCTTCGGCACGGTCCCCGTCGACCCCGCCCTGGGCGCCCTCTCCCTGGCCCGCACACAGGCCCGCATCGCCGCCTCCAACCGCTTCGGCATCCCGGCACTCGCGCACGACGAGTGCCTGGCCGGCTTCGCCGCCTGGGGCGCCACCGCCTACCCCGTCCCGCTGTCCTGGGGAGCCGCCTTCGACCCGGACACGGTGCGGCGCATGGCCGCCGCCATCGGCCGCGACATGCGCGCCGTCGGTGTCCACCAGGGCCTCGCGCCCGTGCTGGACGTCGTCCGCGACGCCCGCTGGGGACGGGTGGAGGAGACCATCGGCGAGGACCCCTACCTCGTCGCCACCATCGGGACGGCCTACGTCCAGGGCCTGGAGTCCGCCGGGATCGTCGCCACCCTCAAGCACTTCGCCGGCTACTCCGCCTCCCGCGCCGGCCGCAACCTCGCCCCCTCGTCCCTGGGCCCGCGCGAACGCGCCGACGTGCTGCTGCCGCCCTTCGAGATGGCGATCGGCGAGGGCGGCGCCCGGTCGGTGATGAACGCCTACACCGACACCGACGGCATGCCGTCCGCCGCCGACGAGGACCTGCTCACCGGCCTGCTGCGCGACACCTGGGGCTTCGACGGCACGGTGGTGGCCGACTACTTCGCCATCGCCTTCCTCAGGACCCTGCACGGCATCGCCGGCGACTGGGCGGAGGCCGCCGGAACGGCGCTGCACGCGGGCATCGATGTCGAACTGCCCAACGTCAAGACCTACGGGGCGCCCCTGACCGAGGCCGTCGCCGACGGCCGCGTCCCGGAGAAGCTGGTCGACCGCGCCGTACGCCGGGTGCTCACCCAGAAGATCGCCCTCGGGCTGCTCGACCCGGACTGGAACCCCGTCCCCGCCGCCCTCGGCGAGATCGACCAGGGCGACCCGGAGGCCCTGCGCGGCCGGATCGACCTGGACGGCCCGGCAAACCGCGCGCTGGCCCGCACGCTCGCCGAGGAAGCGGTCGTCCTGCTCGGCAACGACGGCACCCTGCCGCTTCAACGGCCCCGCCGCATCGCCCTGATCGGCCCCAACGCCGACGAGGCCGCCGCCGTCCTCGGCTGCTACTCCTTCCCCCAGCACATCGGCGTCCGCCACCCCGGTACCCCCCTCGGCATCGAGCTGCCCACCCTGCGCGACACGCTCGCCGCCGAGTTCCCGGGCGCCGAGATCACCCACGCCCGCGGCACCGGCGTCGACGACGGGGACCTGTCCGGTTTCGACGAGGCGGCGCGGGTGGCCCGCGAGGCCGACATCGCCCTGGTGGTGCTCGGCGACCGCGCGGGACTCTTCGGGCGGGGCACCAGCGGCGAGGGCTGCGACGTCGAGACGCTGGCGCTGCCCGGCGCGCAGCAGCACCTGCTCGACACCCTGCTCGACCTGGACACGCCCGTGGTGACCGTGCTGCTGGCCGGACGCCCGTACGCCCTCGGCCGCGCGGCCCGGGAGTCCGCGGCGATCGTGCAGTCCTTCTTCCCGGGCGAGGAGGGCACCCGCGCGATCGCCGGGGTGATCAGCGGCCGGGTCAACCCCTCCGGACGTCTCCCGGTCGGCGTACCACGGGGCCCGGGCACCCAGCCGGGCACCTACCTCGGGGCGCGGCTCGCGCACGCCAGCGCGGTGTCCAGCATGGACCCGACCCCCGCGTTCGCCTTCGGCCACGGACTGTCCTACACGCGGTTCGACTGGACCGACCTGACCGTGGAGGTGCGGGAAGCCACCACCGAGGGCGAGTTCGCCCTCTCGTTCACCGTCCGGAACACCGGCGGGCGGTCCGGGACCGAGGTCGTGCAGCTGTATCTGCACGACCCGGTCGCCTCCGTCGTCCAGCCCGTGCAGCGCCTCATCGGCTACACCCGGGTCGCGCTGGAGCCGGGGGAGGCCCGGCGTCTGGGCGTCACGGTCCCGGCCGACCTCGCCTCCTTCACCGGGCGCGACGGCCGGCGCGTCGTCGAACCGGGCGAACTGGAACTACGGCTGGCCGCGTCCAGCGCCGACCCGCGCCTGACCGCCCGGGTCACGCTGACCGGGGCGGAGCGCCAGGTGGACCACACGCGGCGGCTCCACGCCACGATCGTCCAGGAGCCGCTCGCCGGCTGACCCCGGGGCGCGCGGCGCACGTCAGGGGCCCGCGCACCCCGGCCCGCCGGGAGAGTCCCGCAGCAGGCCGCGCCGGGCGAGGCTGCGCATCAGCGCGCCCACGCCGAACGTCCACGGCGCGGCCTCCTCACTCGGGACGACGGTGTTGACCAGGGCGCCGAGCCGCGGGCTGGAGATCCGCACGACGTCGCCGTACGCGTGGGTGAAGCCCGCGCCGGCCGCGTGCCGGTCCTCGGTCGGCGCGAACAGCGTGCCGGTGAACAACACGAAACCGTCCGGGTACTGATGGTGCGCGCCGTGCGTGGCGGCGACCAGGTCCAGCACGTCACGGCTGATCTCGCGCAGGGAACTGCTGCCCCGCAGGACGTAACCGTCCGTACCCTCGACCCGCAGGTCGATGCCGAGCCCGCGGACGGCGTCGAGGCCGAAGTCCTCGTCCAGCACCCGGACGAACGGGCCGATCGCGCAGGAGGCGTTGTTGTCCTTCGCGCGGGACAGCAGCAGGGCGCTGCGCCCCTCGATGTCGCGGAGGTTGACGTCGTTGCCCAGCGTCACGCCGCGCACCCGGCCGCGCGCGTCCACGACGAGGACCGCCTCCGGTTCGGGGTTGTTCCACACGGAGGCCCGGAGCACACCGATGTCGGCGCCGGTACCGACCGCGGACAGCACGGGGGCCTTGGTGAACACCTCCGGGTCCGGACCGATCCCGACCTCCAGGTACTGCGACCAGAGCCCCTCGGCGACGAGCAGCTCCTTGACCTTGACCGCTTCCGGTGACCCGGGACGGATGCCGTCCAGCCTGCCGCCCACCACCTGCCCGAGGTGCGCCCGCACCCGCGCGGCCTGCGCCGGATCCCCTCCCGTCCGCTCCTCGATGACCCGCTCCAGCAGGCTCCGGGCGAAGGTGACACCCGCCGCCTTGATCACCTGGAGGTCGACGGGAGCGAGCAGATGCGGCACGTCCCGGCGGCCCGGCGGCGCGCCGAGCAGGTCGTCCAGACGCCAGACGCGTCCCCCGTCGGCCTCACGGACGACCCGCGCCGCGTCCTCGCGCTCCATGAGGTCGGAGACGGTGGGGGCGAGGGACGTCAGGTCGACGACGTGCTCGCCGCGCACCGCGGCCACGCACGGCCCGTCCCCGTCCGGGTCGTGGACGCGTGCGACGAGCGCGGCCCGGCCGGCGTCCTTGGGGAGGACGGAGCCGGCGGTGAGGTGCGGGCGGGGGCGCGCGGGGGTGGATTCCACGGTCGATGCACTCCTGAAGGGCGAGGGGGCCGGCTCGGTGGGAGTCGCGGAGGACCCGGCTCAGTGCGAGTCGCGGGGGACCTCGTGTCCGCGGCTGCCGCGCAGGAAGCCGAAGTCGGCGCCCCGGTCGGCCTGTTCGACGTGCTGGGTGTACAGCCAGGTGTAGCCGCCGGCGTACCGCTCGACGGGCGGCGTCCACTCCTGCCGACGGCGGGCGAGCTCGGTGTCGTCGACGTCCAGGCGCAGGCTGCGGCGGGGGACGTCGAGGACGACGGGGTCCCCGTCGCGCACCAGGGCGAGCGGTCCGCCGACGGCGGCCTCCGGCGCCACGTGCAGGACCACCGTCCCGTAGCCGGTGCCGCTCATCCGGCCGTCGCAGACGCGCACCATGTCGGTGACGCCGGCCTTCAACAGCTTGGCGGGCAGCGGCACGTTGGAGACCTCGGGCATGCCGGGGTAGCCCTTGGGCCCGGCGTTGCGGATGACGACGACGGTGTTCTCGTCGACGTCGAGGTCCGGGTCGTCGGCGACCGCGTGGTACGCCTCGGGGGAGTCGAAGACACGGGCGGGGCCGCGGTGGGTGAGCAGATGCGGTGACGCGGCCGACTGCTTGATCACGGCCCCGTCGGGGCACAGGTTGCCGCGCAGGACGGCGATGCCGGTGCCGGCCGGCTGGAAGGGGGCGTCGAGGGGGGTGATGACGTCGGAGTCGACGCGCTCGGCGCCGTCGGTGTTCTCGGCGACCGTGCGTCCGGTGACGGTGACCGGCTCCCCGTGCAGCAGCCCGCCGCCGAGGAGTTCGGCCATGACGGCGGGCAGCCCGCCCGCGTAGCAGAAGTCCTCCATGAGGTACTTGCCGCTCGGCATCAGGTTGACCAGGGTCGGTACCGCGCGGACCAGCTCGTCGAAGTCCCCCAGGTCCAGCTTCACACCGACGCGCCCGGCGAGGGCGGTGAGGTGGATGACGGCGTTGGTGGAGCCGCCGATGGCCGCGTTCACGCGGACGGCGTTCTCGAAGGCCTCCCGGGTCAGGATCCGCGAGGGCCGCAGCCCCTCCTCCACCATGGCCACGACGCGCCGGCCGGCCGCCTGCGCGGTCTCCATCCGGCGCGAGTCGACGGCCGGCCAGGCCGCCGAGCCCGGCAGCTGCATGCCGAGCGCCTCGGCCACACAGGCCATCGTCGAGGCGGTGCCCATCGTCATGCAGTGCCCGTTGGAGCGCGCCATGCAGCCCTCGGCGAAGAAGCACTCCTCCTCGGTCATCCGCCCGGTCTTCAGGTCCTCCTCGAACTTCCACACATGCGTGCCCGAACCCACGTCCTGACCCCGGTACTTGCCGTTCAGCATCGGCCCGCCGGTGACCATGACCGCGGGCAGGTCGACGCTCGCGGCGCCCATGAGCATGGCGGGGGTCGTCTTGTCGCAGCCGGACAGCAGGACGACACCGTCGAGCGGATTGGCCCGGATCAGCTCCTCGACCTCCATGGCCAT
Organism: Streptomyces sp. CNH189; assembly: GCF_000527195.1. Classification (NCBI taxonomy): domain Bacteria; kingdom Bacillati; phylum Actinomycetota; class Actinomycetes; order Kitasatosporales; family Streptomycetaceae; genus Streptomyces; species Streptomyces sp. CNH189. The sequence continues at coordinate 48,005 of NZ_AZUS01000024.1, read as the reverse complement.
GAGGTTGCGGTACAGCATGGCGGTGGGGCGCATCAGTGTCTCGCCGGTGGCCATGGTGGGGAACTGCAGCGGGAAGCCGCCCGCCTGCCACACCCCGCGCTTGACGGCCTCGGCGACGCGGGTCAGATGGGCGTTGCACGGGGCGAGTTCGGAGGCGCTGGTCGCGATGCCGATGACGGGACGCCCGTCGAACACCTCGTGTCCGAAGCCCTGGTTGCGCATCCAGGAGCGGTACAGCATTCCGCTGCGTCCCCTGGCGCCGAACCACGCCTGACTGCGGCGGTCCGTGCTCCGGTCGTCGGTCATGTATTCACTCCCGTGGCTCCGGCGTCGTCGGTCGTCCGCTGTGCGAGGGGGCGTTGCCGGGTGGGGCCCCGCTACCCTGGTGCTCAATCATTAAATGATTCGATGAATGGCGTCCAGGGGGCGAGCGGAGATCATGACGAAGTTCCCGACCATGCATCAGCGCGTGATGGACGAGCTCGGCCGGCGCATCGTGGGCGGCGCGTGGGCGCCGGGCGACCCGCTGCCGGTGGAGGACGCGCTCGCGGCCGGGATCGGCGTGAGCCGGGGGGTGCTGCGGGAGGCGGTCAAGTCGCTGGTGGCCAAGGGGATGCTGCACGTACGGCCGCGCACCGGCACGCGCGTGCTGCCCCCGGAGCACTGGAACCACCTGGACCCCGACGTCCTGCGCTGGAAGCAGGCCGAGGACGCGGCGGCCCTGCTGCGTGACACGGGGGAACTGCGCAGGATCCTCGAGCCCGAGGCGGCCCGGCTCGCCGCCGAGCGGGGAGGCCCCGAGGACGTGCGTGTCCTGTACGACGCGCTGGCGGCCATGGAGAAAGCGGCGGCGTCCCCCGGCCGCGACGGCTACGTCGAGGCGGACATCGCCTTCCACCGGGCCCTGCTCGACGCCGGCGGCAACCGTCTGCTCGGCTCGCTGGGCCGCGCCGTGGAGATCGCGCTGGAGCACAGCTTCGTGATCAGCACCCAGACACCGGGCGCGGTGGAGGGCTCGCTGCCGGGCCACCGCGCCGTCGTGGAGGCCGTCGAGGCCCGCGACCCCGACGCGGCGGCGGCCGCCGTGCTGGCCGTCATCGAGGCCGCCGGCCAGGAGATCGCCCGGTCACCCGGCCTGCCGGACGACGACGGGTGAGCGTCCCGCTCACCCGTCCCGAGGACCGTTCGGCCCGGCGCAGGGGACGGTCGTCCCGGGGCAGGGGGACCGGTCGGATCTCTCGCGGCGGCGGCGTGCGCGAGATGGTCGTGTGACGGAGCGGCGCCGATCCCTCGCCGCGCCGCTTCCCCCGCTCCCCGCGCTGCTCGAAGCGCGCCCGCCCCGCCGACGTGCGCCGGCACCTGCCGTCGCGGACAGTGGAAGACAGGAAGGGAGCGTTGCGCGAGCCGCCGGCTCGGACGGACCCCGCCGCCCCAACCCCGCCGACCGTGACGGTGGCGTACCGCGCCCCGAGCCGGCCACCACCACGGCGACCGATCCGTACGACATCACGGAAAGGGCGATCGATCATGGCAGCACCCGTCATGCAACTGCCCGTCATCAGCGAATGCGCCGCCGAGAGCTGCGCCTACAACCACGACCACGCCTGCCGCGCCGCGGCGATCACCGTGGGGGACCTCGACAGCCCCGTCTGCGAGACCTTCATGGGCGCCGACCTGGACGGCGGCGAACCGTCGACCACCGGCCGGGTCGGCGCCTGCAAGATGGCCGACTGCCGCCACAACTCGGGGCTGGAATGCCACGCACCGGCCATCTCCGTCGGGTACGAGCAGGAGCAGGTCGACTGCCTCACCTACGCACGGCAGTGAGGGCGCCTACTCCGGCCAGGCCGAGTTCTGGATGACCTCCACGAAGTCGGTGCGGCGGAAGCCCGGAACGAAGTGCTCCAGCACGTCCGCGTTCACCGTGCCGAAGGTGGAGTCCGGACGGTGCTTGAAGCCGTCGGTGAACGCCTGGAGGATCTGGCGCTTGAAGTCCGGGCGCGGGTGGGCCGCGGTGACCTCGTCGATCTGGGCAGCCGTGACGTTGTCCAGGTGCAGGCCCAGCACGTCCGTCTCCACCCCCGCCGTCGTGGCCGCGATCTCCGGTGCCAGCTTGTAGGGCACCTCCGGGGTGGTGTGCAGCGCGACGGCCGTCCAGACCTTCTCGGCGTCCCCCTCGGACAGCCCGTGGCTCAGCAGGAACGCGCGGGCCTGGTCCGCGCCGTCCATCTCGAACCGCTGGTCGTCGCTGCGGTACGGCGCCACCAGACCGGTGTCATGGAACATGGCCGCCACGTAGAGCAGTTCCGGGTCGGGCCGCAGTCCGCGCGCCGCCGCCTGCAGACTGCCGAAGAGGAACACCCGGCGGGAGTGGTGGAAGATCAGCGGCGGCGTGGTGTCGCGGATCAGATCGGTGGCGGCCTGCGCCAGCTTGCTGTCGGGGACCGTGATTCCGGCGATCGTCTCACTCATGACTGCCTCCTGGGGCTGGTGGTGACCTCTGCACCTCCACCCTGCGGCCCTTGGGCCTCCGCGTCCGCTCGGGGACGGCCGACAACCCCTCGGAAACGGACACCCGGAAGGCCTGGGCCGTCACGTACGGGGGCCGCGCGGCCCGTCCGCCCCGGTGGTCGAGAAGCGCTGCCGGTACCGGGTCGGGGACAGGCCGAGATGGCGTGCGAAGGCGCGGCGCAGGCTCTCGTAGCTGGGAAATCCCGACAGGGCCGCCGCCTCCGTGGCGTTGCGGCCCGCGTCCAGCAGGGCCTTCGCCAGGTCGAAGCGGATCAGTTCCACGTACTTCATCGGGGTGGTGTCCAGTTCCGCCCGGAACATCCGGGTCAGATGCCGGGGACTCACCCGGACGCGCGCCGCGAGCGCCTCCAGGCTGTGGTCGGCCGTCGGATCCGCCTGCACCGCGTCCTGCACGAGCCGGAGCACCGGGGTCTGCGGTGCCGGACCCTGGAGCGAGGCGGAGAACTGCGACTGTCCGCCCGCCCGCTGCATGTACACCACCAGTGACCGGGCGACGTCGCGCGTCAGGTCGGGCCCGTGGTCGTCCTCCACCAGGGCCAGCGCCAGGTCGATGCCCGCGGTGACCCCGGCCGAGGTGTACGTGGTGCCGTCCCTGACGAAGATCGCGTCGGGTTCCACACGGGCCTCCGGGTGGCGCCGTGCGAGCAGCGCGGTGTGCTGCCAGTGCGTGGTGGCCCGTCTGCCGTCGAGCAGACCGGCCGCTCCGAGCACGAACGCGCCGGTGCAGATCGAGGCGACCCGGCCCGCCCGCGGGGCCAGGTCCGCCGCGGCCGCGCCGAGACCGGGGTCGACGGGGAAGGTGGGCAGCGCGTCACCGCCGACCACCAGCAGGGTGTCGAAGGCGGGGGCGTCCAGGGCGTCCGCGTCGACGGGCACCTGGACACCGATCGAGGAGCGCACGGGCTTCCCGCCGACAGAGACGAGACTCAGCCGGTAGCCGGCACCGAAGCGGTTCGCCTCGCTGAAGACCTCCGCGGGACCGGACAGGTCCAGCATCTTCATTCCGTCGAAGACCAGAATGCCGACGCGGTGCTCCCGCCGCTCCATCCGCCTCACTCCACCCGCTCACGGCCGCCGCTCCCGCGGCGGCCTTCTCACCCGCATTGTCCTCCCGCCGGGGTGCGCCGTCCGGTCACGCCGACGCGGCCGCCTCCGCGGCACGCCGTGAGACCTCCTCGGCCGCCCGCGCGGCACGCCCCGTCACCTTCCAGCCGGCCAGACGCAGCGCCACCCCGGGGGTGGGCGGGAAGACGCCCAGTTGCTGCAGCATCGTCACGTCGTCGCGCACCGCCTCGTGCCGCAGGACCAGACCGTCGCGCAGGTCGAGCACATGGATCTGTTCGAAGTCGACGTCCCGGCCGGTGGGCGGCACCGCCTGGTCGAGCGCGCCGTCGCGGAACCGGACGAACGGACCGGTGTGACGCCCCTGCATCCGCAGCCGCACCCACACCCGGTCGCCGTCGTGGCCGATGTCCTCGATCGCGAAGCGCAGCCCGTCGAAGGCGCCGCGCAGCCACGCCGACGAGGCGAGGACGCCGGCGCGCCCGCTGAGCGAGCACGCCGCCGGGGCGACGTCCGCCTCGCGGTTGCCGAACCGGTCGTGGACGACGTCCGCGGCGAGTGCGGCGTCACCGGTCTCCAGGACTCGGAAGAGTCCGCGTGCCAGGTCTCCGGGGTCCATGCCCATGAGTCGTGCCTTCCCTGAGATGCGAGGATTTTGAGGTTACAACGAACCTAATCAATACCCTAAGCGCTCCCTGAAGGTGACGTCGCAGGCTAGAGTGACGCCATGGCAACCAAGCGCGCCTATGCCTCTCCGCTGCGTCAGCAGGCGGCGGCCCGGACCCGGGAGCAGATCCTGCGGTGCGCGGCCGGCCTGTTCGCCGGCCGCGGCTACGGGCGGGTCACCGTGGCGGACATCGCCGAGGCGGCAGGCGTCTCCCCGAAGACCGTCTTCGCGAGCGTCGGCAGCAAGAGCGACATCCTGGACCGGATCGTCGACCAGGGCGTGACGGCGTCCGGCCACGAGGAGGCCGTGGGCCGCCTGCTCGGGCTCTCCGATCCCCGGGACCTGCTGCGGGAGCTCGCGGCGGCCACCCGACTGGGGAACGAGGGGCAGTTCGTCGTCCACGAGGCCATCCGCAAGGCGCTCCCGGCGCACGAGCAGGCCGAGGAACTGTGGGAACGCGCCACCGGGGAGTACCGCCGCGCGCTGGGTGCCGTGGCCCGCCACCTGAACACCCTCACGCCGCGCCCGCCGACGCCCGCGGAGGAGACGGCGGACCTGCTGTGGTTCTGGTTCGGCCCGTCCGGCTGGCGCACCCTGGTCGTCGAGAACGGCTGGTCGTGGGAGCGCGCGGAGCGGTTCCTGTGCCGTACCGCCACCGCCACGCTCTGCTGACGGCCGCCGGGCGGCACGGCCCGACGGACCTCAACTCACGGCGCCCAGGCGCTCGTCGACCAGGGAGAACACCTCCGCCTGAGCGGCGGGAGCGAGCGCCGTCGCCAGCCACAGCAGGTGGAAGGCTCCCCGTAGCCGCCGCACCCGTACGTCCACCCCGGCGGCGGCCATGTCGCGGGCGTACCGCTCGCCCTCGTCGTGCAGGGGGTCGAGACCTCCGGTGATCACGGTGGCGGGCGGCAGCCCGCGCAGGTCCGTCGCCAGCCCCGGCGCCGCCCGGGGGTCGCCCCGGTCGGCGGCGTCGGGCACATAGCACTCGGTGTACCAGTCCAGCAGCTCGCCGGTGAGGTAGTACCCCTGCGCCAGGTCGCGCCTGCTGGCGGTGTCGACGTACGGCGGGAACGCGGTGAGCGGGGTGATGAGCACCTGGTGCGCGAGATACGGCGCGCCGCGCGTGCGCGACGACTGGGCCACCACCGCGGCCAGCGTGGCCCCCGCGCTGTCACCGGCCACCGACAGGTGCCCCTCGTCGATCCCGAAGTCCCCCGCGTGCGCGGCGACATGACGCGTCGCCGCCTCGGCGTCCTCCACGGCGGCCGGGAACGGGTGCTCCGGCGCCAGCCGGTAGTCCACGGCGACGACCACGTGCCCCGTCGCGTCGGCCAGGGCGCACAGCGCGCCGTGGTGGCTGTCCGGTCCGCCAACCACGAACCCGCCGCCGTGCAGGTACACGAGACCGGCGCCCGGCGTACGGGCGGGACGGGGCCGGTAGACGCGCAGGGCGAGCGGGCCGGCCGGGCCGGGGACGGTCGCGGGGGTCACCGTGACCGTGTCCGGCGCCGGCCCCGCCAGTGCGGGCACGGTCCGGTCGGCACGCGCCGCGGCGGCGTCGGCGGGCCGGCGGCCGCTCCCGCCGCCGGCCGCCATCGCCGCGAGGACGGCGTGCGTCCGCTCCGTGTAGTCGGCGGCGGACAGTTCCACGTCCGCCGCCGAGGGGTCGCTCCCGCCGTCTACGACGTGAGCCATTCCAGGATGTCCCGGTTCAGCTCGTCGGGGTACACCGACAGCATGCCGTGGGGGTAGCCCTCGTACCTCTTGAGGATCCCGTTCTTCAGCAGCTTCACCGACAGGGGCCCCGCGTCGTCGTAGGGGACGACCTGGTCGTCGGTGCCGTGCATGACGAGCACCGGGACGTCGATCTTCTTCAGATCCTCGGTGAAGTCGGTCTCCGAGAAGGCCTTGATGCACTCGTAGTGCGCGTTGGCCGCCCCCGTCATACCCTGCCGCCACCAGTTGTCGATCAGCCCCTGGGTGACCTTGGCGCCCGGCCGGTTGAAGCCGTAGAACGGGCCCGACGCCACCTCGATGTAGAACTGGGAGCGGTTGGCCGCGAGGGAGGAGCGGAACCCGTCGAAGACGTCGATCGGCGTGCCGCCCGGGTTGCTGTCCGACTTGACCATGACCGGCGGCACCGCGCTCACGAGCACGGCCCGGCCCACCCGGCCCGGCTCGGCACGCGCCACGTACCGCGCGACCTCGCCACCGCCGGTGGAGTGCCCGATGTGCACGGCGTCCCGCAGGTCCAGGGCGTCGGCCAGCGCCGCGACGTCGGCGGCGTAGGTGTCCATCTCGTGGCCGTCCGCCGTCTGCTCGGAGCGGCCGTGGCCGCGCCGGTCGTGCGCGATCACCCGGTAGCCCCGCGCCAGGAAGAACAGCATCTGGGCGTCCCAGTCGTCGGCACTGAGCGGCCAGCCGTGGTGGAAGACGATGGGCCGGCCGTCGCGTGGGCCCCAGTCCTTGTGGAAGATGGTCGTCCCGTCAGATGTCGTCACCGTGCCCATGGGTGTTCCTCCGCGTGATGGTGCTGAGGTGGCCGGATCGTGCGGAATCCCGACGTACGGCAGGCACGCGGGGCGGATTCCGGCGACCGGAGGGACTGCATCCGGGGCCTGGGGGCCGCGGCCGAATGCACGGCAATCACCTTACGCCGAAGTCGCGAACCGCTCATCTCGGAGCATTTCCGGTATGAGAACTAGCGGTCGTTGGGTGACGTTTTGTTCCCTATTCTGGTCCAATGCTGCTTGTTCCGAGGTGGGTTCTGCTCTCGTCGGGGTTCGCGCCGTTGCTGCTGATCGCGGGCTGGGTGATCGCGGCGGCGCTCGAGGGATCCGCCTACGACCCCGAGACCCAGACGATCAGCGTCCTGGCCGCTTACGGCGCCTCGGGTTCCTGGGTGATGACGGGGGCGTTCATCGCCCTGGGCGTGTGTCATCTGCTGACCGCGTGGGGGCTGCGCGCGGCCGCCGCGGCGGGGCGGGTGGCGCTGGCCGGCGGGGGAGTGGCCGCGCTGGCCGTCGCTCTGGTGCCCGCGCCGAGCAGCGGGGGTTCGATGGGCCACGGATCCGTGGCCGTCGCGGGCTTCGTGCTGCTGGCCCTGTGGCCGGTCCTGGCCGCCGACGGCCGCGGCACCGCCCCATGGGCGCTGCGCCCCACCCCCTGCCTCGCGGTGACGGCGCTGATGGTCGTCGGCGCGGCGTGGTTCCTGATCGAGATGCAGCGGCACGGCATGGCGGGCGTCGCCGAACGCGTGGTGACCGCCGTTCAGTCGCTCTGGCCCTTCGTGGTCGTCACCTCGTGCCTCCGCCACCGCACGGACCGCGAGCGGTCGACGGCGTGACGGGCGGCCTGCGTGCACCTCCCGGCGAGGCGGCGGCGTCGGGCGCCGCCGACCGGGAGTCCGACGGCCGGCTCGCCCGTCCGTCACATGAACCGCGAACTCCGCACCGGACCGCTCGACCGTACCCCGTCCCGGTCACCCCGCAGCCACGTGTCCCGCACAGCCGAGACGAAGCCGGCGAGCCGTTCGACCGGGTCCGCGGGGGTCGCCCCGTCACCCTCGTCGGGCTCGGGACCGGCACCCACGACGTCCGCGGCGATCTCCTCCTCCGGGCGCCCGTCCGGCTCACCCTCCTCCACGCCGCCGTCCGCGCTCTGCCGCAGACCCGCGGCCCACGGCGCCACGACCGACTGGTGCAGGAACGTCACGCTGTCCGCGGCGACCGGCGGCGGGTCGGTCCAGCAGCTCGCGTGCTCGTGCAGCACCTGCCCCGGCGCCCGGTGCGCCAACTGCTCCAGCACGGCCGGACCCTGCGGGTGGCCGGCGGTCGCGCGGAGGTCGTGAGCCACGACGACGGTGTCCCGCCGTGCCGCGTCGAAGGGCTCCGCGGGCAGGTCCAGCAGCTCCGCGGCGGCCAGTCCCAGGATCCGGCTGTCGCGGTCCGGCAGCAGCGACACCGAGCGGGCCCGCACCCCGGCCGCGTCGAGCACCGCCCGCAGGCGCGACAGACCGAGCAGGCACTGCCCGTGGGTGTCCTGGGTCCAGGCGTACCGGCCGGCCATCCCCGCGTCGAACCCGTACGGGGACAGCGTGCCGAGCACCGTGCCGCCCATCACGTACTGCCAGCCGCGCAGGTCCGTGCCGTCCAAGGGGCCCGCCTTCTCCGCGCCGGCGGCGCGCGCGAGCATGCGGTTCTGCCGGTCGTGCGCCCCCAGCCAGAGGTCGTCGTCCGGCGCGGGCAGCAGCGCGTGCTGACGCCGCGCCTGTGCCACGTCACCGGCCAGGAGGGCGTTGTGCACCAGCAGATAGCGGTCCGGCCAGTCGGCGAGGCCCTCCTCGTGCGCGAGCAGCGCGTCGGCGGCCTCCCGGTGCCGGCTCTCGTCCTCGTACGCCGACACCAGTTCGTGCAGCACCGCGGTAGACCCCCGTGTCAGGCGCAGCGCCTCGCGGAGGGCGGGGACCGCCAGGTAGGGCACCCCGCGCTCGACGCACGCGTACCCGTAGTCGTAGAGGGCCTGGGGCCGGTCCGGGTGCGCGGCCAGCGTGGAGGCGGCCGTCCGCAGGTCGTCGAACCCGGCCGCCCGGGCGGCGCGTCCGACGACGCGGGCGACCTCCGCGAGGGGTGCCGTGCCGGCCTGCCGGAGCCGGCGGAGCGCGCCCGGCACGTCGCCGGAGTCGAGGCACTCCCAGGCTTCGGCGAGGTCGGGGGAGGAGGGGCGGCGGTCGCTTCGCGAGAAACGGGAGAACATGGACGGCATCCTGTCCGCCGTCCGCCACCACGCTCAACCGGATTTGCGGGCGGGGGCGTTGACCGGCACCTGTCCGCCGGGCCGCTGGTTGCGGGACTGCGGGACTGCGGGACTGCGGGACTGCAGTGGGCCCACGCGGGGACGCGGCAGGGTCTTGCGGTCCGCGCGCCGGACCGCGACCTCGTGCTCCGCCCAGAGCGCCCGGAAGTCCGCGCCGGCGGCCCGCAGCCGCTCGACGAGTCCGGCGACCGCGGGGTCACCCGCCCGGCGTCCGGCGGCCGCACGCAGGCCGGCCACCATGCTGCGGGCGGCGTGCTCCTGGTCCTCCGGAGGGCATACGGCTCGGACCGGCTCGCGGAGGCGCTGCCCGCGCCGGACCTGGACTTCACCCGCGGACGACCGGCACCCGTTCAATGCCCCGCCCCCAGACCGGACATGAGGTGCCGGTGAACGTGCCGGAGGTGAGGGTCGAGCGGCAAGCCACCGGCCGGGCCGGACGGCGGCTCCCACCCCGCCCCCAGGCGTACGACACGGCGGCTCCCACCCCACCCCCAGGCGTACGACAGGGCGGCCCCTACCCCGCCTCCAGACGCAGGACGCGGCGGGCCGCCTCGGCCTCGGCGGCCGGCGGGGAGAGCTCGTCCAGCGTGTCGAGTTCGGTGTCGTCCGCCAACTCCCGTTCCCAGGCGTCCGCGAGCCGCTGCTGGTCCTCGCGCGGTTTCGTACCGATGGCCTCCCGGTGCTCCGGGTCCAGGGCCGTGAGGAAACGCTCGACCGAGTCCGTGGGCATGCCGTACTCCTTCTCCATCGGGAAGGCGCCGCTCGGTCCAGGGAGGGCCGGCGCCGCCCGGAACGGCCGCCCGACACGGCCTGCCACCACCATGATGGCCCCTCACGCCACGGGACCGCCACTTGCCGCACCTATCGAAATTCGATAGCTTCCCATCGTCATTCGATCGACGTGCAGTTGCCGTCCCTGGAGTGTTCCGATGCCCTCAGCCGTCCCCGCCTCCCGCCCGTCCCTCACCGGCACGGCCCGTACCGACGTCCTGATCGTCGGCGCCGGGCTGGCCGGGCTGCACCTCGCCACGCTGCTCGCCCGGCGGGGCCACGAGGTGCTCCTGGTGGACCGGCGCACCACCCTGGCCGGCGCGATCCGCACCACCGGGATCTTCGTGCGCAAGACCCTCGAGGACTTCCCGCTGCCCGAGGAGCACCTCGGACCGCCGATCCGGCGCATGCTGCTCTACCCGCCCGGCATGCGCCGCCCCGTCGACCTGGTCAGCGACCGGGACGAGTTCCGGGTGGGCGACATGGCCGGGCTCTACCAGGCCTCCGCCGAGGCCGCCGTCCGCGCCGGCGTGCGCCTCGCGCTGGGCACCCGCTACGGCGGACGGCGGGACGGCGTCTGCCACCTGAGCGGCCGGGAGGGGCCGCTCCAGGTCCGCGCGCGCCACGTCGTCGGCGCCGACGGCGCCCGGTCCAGCGTCGCCCGCGACCTCGGCCTCGACCGCAACCGCCACTTGCTGATCGGGGCCGAGGAGGTCTTCCCGGTGTCCCCGAACGGCGAACCGCCCGCGTTCCACTGCGTGCTCGACCCCCGGTTCGCCCCCGGATACCTGGCGTGGGTGGTCAACGACGGGCAGCACGCCCACGTCGGCGTCGCCGGCTACGCCGACCGCTTCCCCGACGGGATGCGCCGGGCCATGCGGCGCTTCGTCGCCCGCGCGCCCGGACTGGACGGCGTGCGGCGGACCGGGACCGTCGAGCGGCGCGGCGGACCGATCCCTGTCGGCGGTGTGCTGCGCCGCATCGGCTGCGCGGACGGCCTGCTCGTGGGGGACGCGGCGGGCGCGGTCTCACCGCTCACCGCCGGCGGCCTCGACCCCTGCCTGCGGCTGTCGGAGCTGGCCGCCGAGGTCCTCGACGACGCCCTGCGCACCGGGACCCCGCACGCGCTGACCCACTACAGCGGAGCCGCGCTGCGCTCCCGTTTCCGCGGACGGCTGGCGCTGCGCACCGGGCTCGCCCACATACGGACTCCGGCCGCCACCACCGCGGCGTTCACCCTGTTGCGCACACCCCCGGGCCGGGCCGCAGCGCGCCGAATCCTTTTCGGAGACGGTTCCTTCCCAGGTCAGCCCGTCCCCCGGCCGAGCCTGGCGAGCGGCTGACCCCGTCCCGGCCGGCCGGCCGTGCCGCATGCGCGCCCCTGCCGCCCCGGGCACGCTGGATCCATGGCGAGCGACCTGCCCATCGTGATCTACCCGCCCGCTGACGACGGTGGCCGCCGTGTCCGCGCGGGCCCGCACTTCCTGGGCATGGCCTACGGGCTCCTGGACGTCGTGGAGTTCCTGCGCCTGGCGGGGATGGAGGACGTCGACGACGCCTTCATGCGGCAGTCCCCGCATGTCGAATGGCGCGGCGGCGGCCCGGACGCCTGGCACTACGAATGACGGGCGCCGTCGACCCACCCGGGCGACCGGTCCGGTGACGGTCCCGGTGCCGGACGCCTCCGGCACGATGGGGCCATGACGGAGATGGTGGAACGGGTGGACGAGGACGATCGGGTCGCCGGCCTCGTCAGCAGAAGCGAGGCGATACGCCGGCGGTGGCTGCACCGCGTGGCGACGGTCGTCTGCCGGGACACGCGGGGGCGGATCCTCGTCCACCGCAGGCCGGACGGCATGGCGCGGTTCCGGGGCGGCCTCAACTGGATGCTCGGGGGCGCGGCGGAGCCCGGCGAGACCTACGAGGAGGCCGCGGCCCGGGAACTGGCGTAGGAACTCGGCGTGCGGGCGCGCCCGGCCCTCGTTCTCACGTTCCGGTGCGCGGGCGCGATCAGCCCGTACCGGCTCGGGCTGCACGAGGTCGTGGTGACCGGTTCCGTCACCCCCGACCCCCGGGAGATCGCCTGGTACGACTGGCTGACGGAGCCCCGGCCCGCCAAGCTGGTGCGGGACGAGAGGTTCGTCCCCGACGCCCGCGAGGCCTACGCCAGCTGGACGGACCTCCGCCGGAGCGGCCCGGCCCCCGCCGGCTGAGACCACCGGAACGAGCGCCCCTCACCCGGGGCGCACGGCCCCTCCGCGCCACGTCCGCGTTCGCGTGCCGTCGGCCGGGCGGTCACCATGGCAGTGACCGTCTCGTCGTCGCGGAGGGTGGACATGTTGGTGCCGGTCCTGTTCGCCCTGGGCGCCGCGCTCAGCAACGCCTTCGCGACCGTGCTCCAGCGGAAGGCCGCCCTGACCGTGCCGCGGTCCGACACGCTCCGGGTCGGACTGATCCTCGACCTGCTGCGCCGCCCCGTGTGGCTTCTCGGCATCGTCGCCGTCGTCATCGCAGGCGTCTGCCAGGCCGTCGCACTCGGCACCGGACCGATCACGGTCGTCCAGCCTCTCTTCGTCCTGGAACTGCCGCTCGCTCTCGTCATCGCCACCGTGGTGCTGCGCGGAAGCCTGTCCCGGACCGGCTGGGCGGCCGTCTGCACGGTCGTGGCGGGCCTCGCGGTCCTGCTGTTCGCGGCCTCGCCCGAGGGAAACCGCACCCAGGTGCCGATGACCCACTGGGTTCCCGCCCTGGCTGTGAGCGCCGCCGCCATGGCCGCGCTCGTGCTCGCCGCGCTTCGCCGCCCCGAGGGCCGCGGTCGCGCCGCCTGCTTCGGGCTGGCCGCCGCGATCGGATACGCCATGACGGCCGCGCTGATGAAGGCCTCGGTGCACACCCTCGACGAAGGGGGCGCGAGCGCTTTCTTCACCGCCTGGCAGACGTACGGGTTCGCCCTGTTCGGTGTGTGCGCGCTGTTCCTCCTCGAGAACGCGATGCAGTCCGGCCCCCTCGTCGCCTCACAGCCGGCCCTCACCCTCGGCGACGCCGGCGTGAGCCTCGCGCTCGGCATCACCGTCTTCGCCGAGTCCGTCCGCACCGGCTGGTGGCTGGTGCCGCAGATCCTCGGCGCCGCCCTGATCGCCGCGGGCGTGCTGGCGCTGTCGCGCCTGCCCTTGGCGCAGGCGCTGACGAGTGAGGACAAGGAGCAGTCGGGGGAGGGCACGGCGGCGGACGCGGGGACGCCCGCGCCCTGAGACCGGCCGTGTGACCACCGTTCGTTATCATCACCGGCGACGCCGAGGCCGGTCAGCGGTGCCGCCGTCCTGACCCGGACGGCGAGGCGCGCCGCGCGACGCACGGCGAGCTTCGAACGCTTCACGGACGTCGTCACCCGTCCGTACCCGAACGAGTCGCGGCCCTGGCCGCCGCGGCCCAGGGCGCGAAGGTGAGAGAGATGCCCACGCCGCGACGGCAGGAGCCCTGACATGACGCGCAGATCGAAGCGGAGCGAGACGGCGAACCGGCTCGGCGTCCGAGCCGAGGCGGGTGAGTGGTGCTGGATCGGGGAGATCCCGCGGCCTCCGGCAGACATCCTCGAAGCCGCGGGCAATCCGCCGACGCGGCCGGCCCGGCGGTCCCCACTGGCCATGGCGGGAACCGTTCTCGGCGCGCCGTTCCTCCCGATCCTCTGGCTGCTGATGCTGCTGGCCCGGGCGGAGGAGGCGGTGGAGCGTGCCCTCGACTCGAAGGAGGAGAGGGAGCGGCACCGGGTCAAGAAGGAAGACGAGAAGCGCAGGGACGCGGCTGTGGAACAGCGCGGCCTGGACAACGTCTTCGACGGCGACTGGCACCGTGCCGCCGGCCAGTTCCTCCTACGCTGGTACAGCCACTCGGCCCATCATGAGCGGCTGCTGTTCGCCGGCCCGGACGGCATCGTGTTCGCAGCCCCGCCCAAGCGGGTCGGCGTGGGACGCGACAAGCGCGCCCAGGCCGTCGCGCGGCTGTCCCCCGAGGAGGCCACGCTGGAGGACCCCTTCGGCGGCGAGTTCGAGACCCGGATCATGCTGATCCGCTTCCGCGACGGCTCCTGGGTACGTGTGGACACGGAGGGAGCTCGCAGCGAACTCCACATGTACGCCCTGCGCACCACATCGTGAGCCCTCGTCCGACAAGCCAGGAGCGCCGCACCGCGCCGCGCGCGAACCCTGTGTACGGTCTCGCCCCATGAACCCGTCCGCGACCCCCCGCCCCCGCGCCCGTGACCTCGGCATCGTCGTCGGGCCCACCCCCACCGGCCCCCTCAACGCCCTCACCGACGTACCGGGAGTCCGCGTCGGGCACGCCACCGTCCGGCCGCGCCCCGACGTGCACAGCGGGGTGACCGCCGTCGTGCCGGACGGTGTGCGGCCGGGGGCGCCGGTTCCTGCCGGTGTGTTCGTGGGGAACGGGTACGGAAAGCTCATCGGCTCCACCCAGCTCGCCGAACTCGGCGAGCTGGAGACCCCTGTGCTGCTCACCTCCACCCTGTCCGCGTTCCGGGTGGCCGACGCCCTGGTCGGCTGGATGCTGGAACAGCCGGGCTGCGAGGGGGTGTTGAGTCTCAATCCCGTCGTGGGGGAGTGCAACGACGGTCATCTGTCCGACATCCGGAGCCGGCCCGTGCGCGAGGAGCATGTGCGGGCCGCGCTCGACGGAGCGTCCGCGGGCCCCGTGGCCGAGGGGTGTGTCGGGGCCGGGACCGGTACGGTCGCCCTGGGGTTCAAGGCCGGCATCGGGACGTCCTCACGTACGCCGGAAGTGGTCGACCGCCGCTTCACCGTCGGCGCCCTCGTCCAGGCGAACTTCGGCGGCACCCTGCGTGTCCTCGGGCGCACCCTCGACGGCTCAGGACCGGCTTCCGAGACCGGCTCCTGCATGATCGTCGTGGCGACGGACGCCCCGCTCGACGCCCGGCAGCTCACCCGTGTCGCGCGGCGCGCGGTGTTCGCCCTCGGCCGGACCGGCGCCGCATACAGCCACGGCAGCGGCGACTACGCGATCGCCTTCACCACCCGCCCCGGCGCGGCGCCCCCGGTTGCCGACGACACCCTGAGCCCGCTGTTCGAAGCGGTCCTCGACGCGGTCGAAGAGGCCGTGCTCAACTCCTTGCTCGCCGCCACGACCATCACCGGCCACGGCGGCCGTACCGTGCCCGCCCTCCCCGTCGACCGCCTGCTCACCGCCCTCGCCGACGCGCCCGACGCCGAAGGCCACTGATCACGGGCGGCGCCCCCAGACCGTCGCCATCCCCGGGCCCAGCTCGGCCAGGTCGGGCGACTCCAGGTACGCCAGCGCCTCCTCCACCGCCCGGGCGTCGACGAGGCCGGACGCCTCCAGCTCCGCCCGCATCCGGCGCCAGGTCCCGGACCAGAACCGGGCCGCCGGCCCGCCCGGGACCAGCGGCGGGCAGAACACCTCCGCGCCGACCTCGCGCAGCCCCTCCTCGCGCAGATAACGGGGATACGCCGGCACCTCGGTGAGGTCGGTGCCGATCGTCGTGCGCAGCGCCGCCCACATGGCGTCCATGGTGCGCCGGTAGGCGGAGGACCCATCAAGGGTGTCCGGCAGCTCCACCGCGTCGCCGAGCACCAGCACCCCGCCCGGGTTGAGCAGACCGGCCAGCCGGGAGACGAGCCGGCGCCGCCCGGGCAGATGCATCAGCACGAACCGCGCGTGGACGAGGTCGAAGGTGCCGGGGTCCACGTCCTCGTCGGTGACGTCCGCGGTGAGCACCCGCAGCCCCGGCAGACCGAGGGCGGCCAGCGACCGGGTGTCCCGGTCCAGGGCGACGACCTCCGCGACCCCGGCCCGCTCCAGCAGCCACCGTGCGACGGTCCCCGTGCCCGCCCCCACCTCCAGGCACCGCAGGCCCGGACCCGCGCCCAGCTCCCGCAGCAGGCGCGTGGTGACCGGGTCGTACACCAGCGCGGCGTCGTCGATGCGCTCCGACTCCCGTGGGTCCTCCGGCGTGAACAGCTCCCGCCCGTACCGGCCCGCGCCCCCGCCGGCCGCGCCGTCCGGGGGCCCCGCCGGATCCGTCACCGGACGCCCCGGTCAGTTGATGCCGCTGGGCGTGGGCGACGGGGTGCGGCCCGCGAGCACTTCCTGGAGCCGCTCGGTGCCCTGCTCCACGGCGGCCGAGGTGGTGTCGTGGTCGGCGCCGTCGAGACCGCCGTTGGTGACCGTGATCGCGTCCGCGCCGATCTGCACGGCGGCGACGTCCAGGCTCAAGGTGACGGGGTTGCCGCCGCTCTCGCCTTTCACGGTCACCGTCAGTCCCTGCCGCTTGTCGCCGACCTTGGGCATCGACGTCTCGATGATCTGCACGGTGCGCTCGCCGGCGTCGCCGCCGGTCAGCGTGAACTGGTCACAGGTGTCCGGGAGCGAGCTCAGCCACTGCATGGAGTCGTCCAGGTCGGCCCTGTCGTACGCGGCGACCTGGTACAGCAGCCGCGAGTCGCCCTGCTCGAACCCGGTGAGCGCCGACGCACCGGACGGGCGGCCGAGCAGCGTCTCGTCGAACAGCGCGTCGACCAGGCGCTGGCAGTCGGCCGTGTCGCCCTTGCCGTCGACGAACGCGGCCACATCGACGCTGCCCACGAGCAGTGAGTCCCGCCACTCCTGCGGGTTTCGCACCTGCGTCCAGTCGTCCTCGATGTCCGCCGGGGTGATCAGCGCGTTCCGGGCGCCCGCCTCGCTGAGGTCCGACGCGGGCGAGGAGGTGGCGGGTGACGAGGCCGCCGGTGAGGTGGTCTGCGCGGCGAGGCCCCGCTCGGCGATCGTCGACGAGGTGTCCGCCTCGGACGACGCGCTGCTGTCCGAGCCGGAACAGGCCGCCGTCGCGAGCAGCGTGCCGACGGCCAGGGCGGCGGCCAGGACGCGCGCCGGCCGGGCGAGCGGGCGAGGGGTGGTCACGAGTGCCTCCTGAGGAACGGGACGGACGCCCGGCGCCGCAGGGGCACCGGGCACGCTTTCCCCCCGGCCTCCCACCGCACCACCGCTCCGCCCGGGTGACCAGCGCAGCGGAGGCATACAGGTGACGGCACAGGGAAGACGGGCCCGTGGCCCCCGCCGGCGGCGCCCCGACCAGGGCGGCGATCACCCCGACGGGCGCCCACCCACGGCGTTCGGTCATGAACGCTGATAAGTTCCCGAAGCAACGTTTTGTCCTGGAAAGGAACGTAGCCACGTCCTCCACCGACAACGGCCCGACGCCGTCCACCGAGGCGGCCAGGCGCCATCCGACCCTGTTCCGTGCCGTCCGCCGCCGGCGCAATCCGCCGCTGCGCCGGTCGGACATCACGGTGACGGACGAACGTGTGGTCAAGCGCGCGGTCAAGGCCGCCTCGCTCGGCAACGCCATGGAATGGTTCGACTTCGGCATCTACGCCTACCTGGCCGGCACCATCGGCCGGGTCTTCTTCCCCTCCGGGAGCGAGACGGCGCAGTTGCTGTCGTCCTTCGCCACCTTCGCCGTCGCCTTCCTGGTGCGGCCGCTGGGCGGCATGGTCTTCGGACCGATGGGGGACAAGGTCGGCCGCAAGAAGGTCCTCGCGCTGACGATGATCCTCATGGCCATCGGCACCGCGGCGATCGGCATGCTCCCGACGTACGCGGCGGTCGGCTTCTGGGCACCGCTGCTGCTGATCCTCTTCCGGTTGCTCCAGGGCTTCTCCACCGGCGGCGAGTACGGCGGTGCCTCCACCTTCATCGCGGAGTACGCCCCCGACCGGCGGCGCGGCTACTTCGGCAGCTTCCTGGAACTGGGCACGCTGGCCGGCTACACCGGCGCGGCCACCCTGGTCGTGGCGCTCACCGCCTGGCTCGGTTCCGACACCATGGACGCGTGGGGCTGGCGCATCCCGTTCCTGGTCGCCGGACCGCTGGGCATCGTCGGCATCTACCTGCGGCTGAAGCTGGACGACACCCCCGCCTACCTGAAGCTGGGGGAGGGAAACGTCCGCGCCTCCGAGGCGGCGGACCAGGTCGAGACCACGGCCCGGGGCGACCTGGCCAAGATTTTCCAGCGGCACTGGCGGCCCCTGGTGCTGTGCATCGCCCTGGTCGGCGCGTACAACATCACCGACTACATGCTGCTGTCGTACATGCCGACGTACCTGTCCGACGAGCTGCACTACAAGGAGTCGCACGGGCTGCTGATCCTGGTCGGCACCATGGTGGTGCTGATGCTGATCATCAACCAGGTCGGCCGGCTCAACGACCGCTACGGGCGCAAGCCGCTGCTGATGACCGGCATGCTGGGCTTCCTCCTGCTCTCCGCGCCGGCGTTCCTGCTGGTGCAGCAGGGCAGTCTGCTCGCGGTCTCGGCCGGCATGCTGATGCTCGGCCTGTCCCTGGTCTGCCTGCTGGGCACCATGTCGGCCGCGCTGCCCGCCATGTTCCCGACGTCCGTGCGCTACGGCTCCTTGTCGGTCGGCTACAACCTGTCGGCGTCGCTGTTCGGCGGTACCACCCCGCTGGTCATCACCGCGCTGATCGGCGTGACCGGCTCCCAGATGATGCCCGCGTACTACGCGATGGCGGCCGCCCTGGTCGGTGTGATCGCGGTGGCCTGCATGAAGGAGACGGCCCAGCAGCCGCTGGAGGGGTCGCCCCCGTCGGTGCAGAGCGAGGCGGAGGCCGCGGAGATCGTGCAGGCGCAGGCGCCGACACCCAAGTTCTGAACGGCCGGACCGGCACACGCGTGAGGGGCGGGCACCGCGCGGCGCCCGCCCCTCACGCGTGTCCCCTTCCCGCCCGTCAGAGCCCGGCGAGCAGCCTGTCCAGGGGCTCCGGCATGCGCTCCCCGCCCAGTGCCTCGACCAGCACTCGGCCGTAGCGGATCTTGCGGCCCTTCTTGGTGCCGAGGAAGCGGCGGAGCTGCTGCTCGGGCGGCCGGCCACGCTGGGCGGGCTGGCTCAGGAAGGTCCGCAGGGCGCGGAACTCGCCCTGCTCCCGCACCAGCTCGGTCACCCGCTCGGCACCGAGGGCACGGATCAGCTCGTCCTCCAGGTCCGCCGCGCAGACGAAGACGCCGTCGCTTCCGGCGTCGGCCCGCTCCCAGCCCCGCGTGTAGTAGCCGAGTTCCCGCTCGTCGCAGAGCCCCGTCAGGCGCAGGCCCAGTCCGCGCGGGCCCAGCAGCGCGGAGAACCGCCCGACGTTCATCGCGCCGCCCATCGGCAGCACGCAGACGCCCTCCGCCGCCAGGTCCCGGCCGTGACGCGCGGCCAGCGCGCCGACCGCGGCTTCGTCACTGAGCCCCTCCAGCAGGACGACGGTACGGACGGACAGCCGCCCGGCGAACTCGCGCACCGGGTCACCGGGCCCGCCGGCCGCCCACGCGGTCGTCGCGTCCCGGAACGCGTTCATGTCACTCATGAGCACGAGTCTTCGCCGATGCGGGCGAGGGCGGTAGTGATTTACGCCTCGCGGTCACGACACCGCGGCCCGGTCAGGCGCGGCGGGCGGACGTGCGCCCGCACGCACGGCGGGCGAGGGGAGCGGCCGGGGGCGTCGGCGTTGGCGGGAACCCGTCGGAGACTGGCACGTGCCCCCATGGGAGCCCGCCCGACGGCTCGTTAGCTTCGGTGACGTCCGCCGAGTACGGACATCCCCACCGAAGGAAGACACCGTATGCACGCGCAGATCGTCCTGTTCGACGGCTTCGACCCGCTCGACGTCGTCGCACCCTACGAGGTCCTGTACGCGGGCGGCACCGCGTCCGACGGCGCGCTCACGGTCGAGCTGGTCACCGCCGAAGGCCCGCGCGAGGTGGTCGGCGGCACCGGCGCTCTCACCCTGCGGGCCACCGGCACGCTCGACCCCCGCACCGCCGACCTGATCGTGGTCCCGGGCGCCTCGGGCCGGGTCGGTGAGCCCGGCGAGGTGCCCGACGTCGAGGCGGGGGAGGGGGAGTGGCGGCAGGACGAGTTCATCCCCGTCCTGCTGGGCCGCGCCCTCACCACCACCCTGCCGGCGCTGCTCAAGGAGGCGCTGGACGACCCGGCCGTGACCATCGCCACGGTGTGCGGCGGCTCGCTCGTCCCGGCCATGGCCGGCCTGCTGGAGGGCCGCCACGCCACCACCCACCACCTCGGCCTCGACATGCTCGACGCGACCGGCGTCCACACGGTGCGGGCCCGGATCGTCGACGACGGCGGCCTGGTCAGCGGCGCCGGCGTCACCTCGGGCCTCGACCTGGGTCTCTACCTGCTCGAACGGGAACTGGGCCCGCGCATCGCGCACGCCGTCGAGACGCTCTTCGCCCACGAGCGCCGCGGCACCGTCTGGCGCGCCACGGGCCCCGCCCCGGCCGCGCTGTGACGTACGGCCCCGCCTCATCCGTCATCCCTCCCGCCCGTCCGCCCGTCTGCCTGTCAGGAGCCCCCCGCGCATGACCGCCGACCCCGCCCGGACCACCACCGTCGAAGGTGTCTGGGACCTGACCATCGCCACCCCGATCGGCCGGATCAAGGCCGCCGTCACGTTCCGGAGGGAGGACGACGCCCTGGTCGGTGTCGCGTCCGGGGCCGGTGAGGACGTACCGCTCCGGGGCATCGCGGTCGACGGCGCCCAGGTCACCTGGAAGCAGTCCGTCACCAAGCCCCTCCGGCTGAACCTCGCCTTCACCGTCCACGTCGAAGGCGACACCCTGGAGGGCACCTCCCGCGCCGGCCGCCTGCCCGCCTCGAAGGTCACCGGGACGCGCCGTACGACACCGGCGCGGGTCGTGGAATAGGGGACCGGGGGGCGCTGTTACACCTGCTGCCTGACATGCGCGAGTCACTCGACTCGGGCGATGACGGCGGAAGGAGCACCTCATGGCACGCAGCACGGCACGCCCGATCGTCAAGCTGAAGTCCACGGCCGGCACGGGCGTCACCTACGTGACGCGGAAGAACCGTCTGAACGACCCCGACCGTCTGGTCCTGCGCAAGTACGACGCGGTCGCCGGCGAGCACGTCCTCTTCCGCGAGGAACGCTGACCCACCCTGTCTCCGCCGCCCCCGGCGGCGGAGGCCGCGAGAAAGGACACCCCATGAGGCACGGCATCCACCCCGTCTCCCGCCCGGTCGTCTTCCGGGACCGCGCGGCAGGGTTCCAGTTCCTGAGCCGCTCCACCCTCGACTCGGACAGGACGGTCGAGTGGGAGGACGGCACGACGTACCCGGTCGTCGACGTGGAGATCTCGTCGGCGAGCCACCCGTTCCACACCGGCACGGCACGCGTCCTCGACACCGCGGGACGCATGGAGCGCTTCGAGCGGCGCTACGGCACCGCTTCAGCCCGCCGCTGACCGGTTCCCGGCCCTGTCCGGGGTGTCTCACCAGGAGTTCGTGATGAAGGTACGCAAGTCCCTGCGCTCGTTGAAGGCCAAGCCCGGCGCCCAGGTGGTGCGCCGCCGGGGCGTGACCTTCGTGATCAACAAGAAGGACCCGCGCTTCAAGGCCCGCCAGGGCTGACGAGCCGCAGGCACCACGACGTCCGGACGGCCCGGCACCGCACTGCGCGGTGCCGGGCCGTCCCGCGTGGGTGAGGCCTGGGTGAGGCCCTCCCGCCGCACGGCGGGGGCCTCCCGGTGCGGCACTCCCGCCGCACGGCCAGGATGGAGGGACGTCGCGCACCGCCCGGGGAGCGCCGACGGCGACCGGGACCACCGGCCTCGGGCGAGGGCGACCCGGCAGGCGCTGCCGCCCGCCGGGGCGGAACGGCAGCCTGGAGGCGGAGATGACGGTGAACCGGGTCGGCATGGTCGTGCACGGCGGACGCCCCGAGGCGGTGGAGGCGGCCGGCACCGTCCGGGCGTGGTGCCTGGAGCACGGCATCGCCTGCAAGGACATCGACGTCTGGGACGACGGCGGACGGCACAGCGCCCGCGAGGAGGTGGCGGCCGCGGGCGACCCGGACCTGGTGGTCACCCTCGGCGGCGACGGCACCTTCCTGCGCGGCGCCCGTCTGGCCGCCGCCGCGGACACCCTGGTCCTCGGCGTCGACCTGGGCAGGGTGGGCTTCCTGACGGAGGTGCCCACGACCGAGGTGCGCACCGCGCTGGACGCCGTGCACGAGGGCCGGCTGGAGATCGAGCAGCGCCTGCTGCTGACCATGCGTGCCTCCCGGCGCCTGGAGGTCCCCGCGGACATCGAGGCGCTCATGCGGTACGGCCGCGGCCCGCTGCTGCCGCCGACCAGCGTGCGGCCCGACTGCGAGACGAGCGGGGAGTGGGGCGTCCCGCTGGACGTGGCCGCCCTCAACGACGTCGTCCTGGAGAAGCTCGCCCGGGACCGCCAGATCTCGGTCGGTGTCTACATCTCGGGCAGGCTGCTCGCCTCGTACTCCGCGGACGCGCTGCTCGTGGCGACCCCGACCGGCTCGACGGCGTACAGCTTCGCCGCCGGGGGGTCGGTCGTCTCCCCGCGCGCGGAGGTGCTGGTGTTCACGCCGGTCGCGCCGCACATGACGTTCAACCGCTCGGTGGTCGCCGCGCCGGACGAGCCGATCGGGCTGCGGGTGCTCGAACGCTCCGGGCGCGCCGCCGTCAGCGTCGACGGCCAGGTCCGCGGCGTCATCGGCCCCGGCGACTGGATCGGCGTGTACGCGGCTCCCCGTAGGCTGCGCGCGGTACGCCTCGGCCCGATGGACTTCTACGGCCGGCTGCGTGAACGCATGAACCTCACCGACGCGCCCGCCGCGGTGGCCGACGGCACGCCCGCGCCCCTGTGGCCCGTGACCACCCCGCCCCCCAGGGACCTGGCCCACCTGGCCATGCCCCAGACCCCGGTCGCCCAGCCGTGACCGGGCGTGGGCCGGGGGCTCAGTGGACGAGCCCCTTGACGGTCGTGAGGTCCTCGCCGGTCAGCTCCGCGATCCGGTGCGCCGGCACTCCGGCCGCCACGGCACGGGCGAGCAGCGCCTCGCGGCCCTCCGCGCACGAGCGGTAGGCAAGGAGCTCCTCCTCCATCCGGGCGACGTCGTGCGGCGCGTTGAGCTGCCGTACACGGCTCAGCTCCTGGTCGCCGAGGGGCACGGGCAGCCGCTCGGCACCCTCCGGGACGGCTGAGGTCTCCTCCGGCGGCAGCAGCCGCAGTCCGGGCGTGGTCACGGCGACGCCCTGAGCCTCCAGCCACGCCCGCACGGCCGGCGTGTCCAGGAAGGCGGCGTCCTGCACGGCGGCGAGCGGCACCCCCAGCGACACGGCGGGGTCGTCGAACAGCACGAGATAGGCGTCGTCGGTCATCGTCGTTTCCTCCTGTGGGGACATGTGGTCCCACGTGGTCCCACTCCGGTGTCCGGTGGACCCCCTCTACCCCCCAACGGCCGATCCACGACAGGGCGTCACCCGCAAGGCGGCGGGTACGCGCACGGCAGGGCCGCGCCCGGAGTCGGCCGATGACGAAGGGGTCGCACATGCCCTACGTGGGATGGTCGCTCGAACAACGCGCGGCGCTGAAGGGACGGGTGCTGTTCGTCAACGTGTTCGCCGTTGCCGGAGCGCTCCTGTCGCTCTTCCTGATCGCCGGCGACAACACGGGCGGCTGGGTCGTCCTCGGTATGACGGCATGCATGTACGGGGCGCTCCAGTTGCTGACGGGCCGCCTCAGGAGGCGCCAACCACGGTGAGTGGGGGCGGTGTTGACCTGTGTGGACCACCGCCCTTCGTTCATGTCGTCCGGCTCCGCCGTGCGACGATTCCTCGGCATGGCGGAGCTACGGACGAGGACAGGGTGATGGAGCACGTCGAACTCGAGGGGCGGACAGGTGAGTTGTCCGGCTTCCTGGACCCGGCCCGCTACCTGAGCTCCCTGCCTTCGATCGTTGGTGATTTGCCCCCAGGGGCCCGCGCCTTCGCCACCGACCCGGATCACTACGACTTCCGCAGCCGGCGTTGTGTGAAGGACCTGACCATTCGTGCCGTCCGGGGAGCGGGCACCGAGGAGCTGGAGGTCGAGTTCCGGCACAACTGCTGGAAGCACGACGAGGACTTGGTCATCCGCTACGCGGGGGTGTCGAGCTTTCTCATCGATTCCGCCGCGGCGGATCAAGCCCCGGGGACGGAACTCGGCGCTGTGATGCTCGACGAGATCCTCCCGCACGAGGACGGCTGCGCCCACGAGATCGCCTGCTGGGACGGAACCCTCACCATCGTCTGCCGCGACCTACGGGCGACGTGGACGGAAGCCGTCTGTCCAGACGCGTGAGTTCCAGAAGTGCGTGACCTGCCGCGAACATGTCGCCGTACGGCGGACATGGACAGAGGTGGGGCGCGGCATCCTCGCCACGCCCCACCCCCAGCCTCGTCACTGCTACCGGTTGTCGACCTCCCGGTCGAAGTCCCGCGCGCAGTCCTGCCGGTCGCTCTGGCTGTTCGCGTGCTCGATGCAGTCCTGGTAGTCCTTGAACTCGTCGCTGTTGATCACGGCCACACCCATGGCCAGAAGCACCGACGACACCACCAGGGTCAGCCCGCCGAGCACCGCGCCGATGACGGACATGGTCCCGTTCGTGGCCACACCTCGTCTGCTGCGCCGGAAGCCCAGCACACCGAAGATCAGGGCCAGCACACCCAGCGCGATGCCGCCGATCGCGGTCCAGAACAGCAGGGCACCCACGATGCCCAGCACCAGCGCCGCGATACCGAATCCGTTGCGACGCTCACCCGCGCCGACCGCCTGCTGAGGCCCCGCCCCGTGGTGTCCTTGTGTCGAAGTCATCCGCGTGTCCTCCGGTGTGAGGGGTCATCAGTTGGTTCCGCCCGGTCCGTGTGCCCTGACGGCCCGCTCGCATTCCGCCCGGCGTCGCGGGAGCCGTGTCCGGGGGCACAACCGAGCAGCGCCTCGTGACCGGGCGCGCTGCCGTCCGGTACGGAAGCGGCGGTGGCCGGCACTACGCCGGCCACCGCCACTCGCTTCCCCCGCCGAGCCCCCCGGCCGAGAACCGCCGAGAACCGCCGAGACCGCGCTCAGCCCCGGCGCCCCGGCAGGCCGGCCAGGGCCTTGGAGCGCTGGGCGACCAGCTCGTCGTAGGTGCCGTCCCGCTCGGCCCAGCGGTGCTCCCGGACGCCCTCGACGAGGATCTCGCGGGGCGTCGGCTCCTGCGCGAGGAGATCCATGACCTCCGTGGCGAAGTCGTCCAGCGGCAGCGCGTGCGGGTTCACCTTCTCCTGTCCGCCCGTCGCGACGGCCGGCGGCACCAGCTCGACGACGTCGACCCCCGTCCCGGCGAGCTGCGCGCGCAGCGCCTCCGAGTAGGCGTGCACCCCGGCCTTCGAGGCGGCGTAGCCCGGCATCGGCGGGAACGGCAGGAACGCGATGCCGGAGGTGACGGTGATGAAGGCGCCGGCACCCCGCCCGATCAGCTGCGGGGTGAACGCGTCGACGACCCGGATCGTGCCCAGCAGGTTGGTGTCGATCGTCGTCGCCGTCGCCTCGAAGTGCGCGGGGTCGCGCAGGTCCTCCATCAGCATGACGCCCGCCATCGTCACCACGGTGTCCAGTCCGGGGTACCGGGCGAGCACGGCGTCCCGCGCCGACGCGACGGAGGAGCCGTCGGTGACGTCGATGCGCACCGTCCCGAAGCCTTCCTTCTCCAGCCGTGCGAGGGCGTCCTCGCTGCGGCAAGCCGACGACCACGGTGCTGCCGGCCGCGGCGAACCGACGCGCCAGCTCCTGCCCGATGCCCGAGGTCCCACCGGCGATGAAAACGGTGTGGTCGGAGAGTTTCACGAGATCGTCCCTTCGTAAACGACGTGCTTCCACGTTCTCGACCACGAGCCTCCATCGCGTCCCGTGCGCGCGGCAGAGCCCTCGTTGTCCCTGGTCCTGACAGGGCCCCCTCTGCGCCGCGCCCACCGCACTACGGTGGGCCCATGAAGGACGACGCTTCCGGCAACCGGCTCGGCAGTTACCTTCGTGCCCGGCGAGAGCTGGTCACCCCGAAGCAGGCGGGCCTCCCGCCCGGCGGCAACCGGCGCGTGCCCGGTCTGCGCCGTGAGGAAGTCGCCCTGCTCGCCGGCATCAGCCCCGACTACTACCTGCGCCTGGAGCGGGGCCGCGACAAGAACCCCTCACCGCAGGTCCTCATGTCCCTCGCCCGCGTCCTGCAGCTCGACGAGGTCGAACGCACCTATCTCCTCGGCCTCGCCTCCGCCCGCCCCAGGGCGCCCCGCCGTAAGCGGCCCGAGCACGTCCCCGCGCGCGCCCACCAGCTGCTCGCGCACCTCCAGATCCCCGCCTTCGTGGAGGGACGCGCCTTCGACGTCCTGGCGTCCAATCCCATGGCCGTCGCGCTCTCACCGCGTCTGCGCCCCGGCCGGAACAGGCTGCGCGATCTCCTCCTCGATCCCGAGGAGCGCGCCTTCCACCAGGACTGGCCCCAGGCGACCGCGATCGCCGTCGCCACCCTCCGCACCACCATCGGAGACGACACCGACCACCCCCGCTTCGTCGAACTCGTCGGCGAACTCGCCCTCACCAGCGAACGGTTCCGCACCCTCTGGGCCCGCCACGACGTCCGTCCGCTCGACGGAGGCGCCACGATCGTCCATCACCCCGTCGTCGGCGACCTGCGCCTCCATCGCGACAAACTGCCGCTGGAGGACGTCATCCTCGTCGTCTACTACCCCGACAGGAACAGCGACAGCGACGAGAAGCTGCGCCTCCTCTCCTCGTTCGAGGACACCGGATCCGCCGACACGCCGGAGAGCGGACGTGAGGACGCCCGGCATCCGTAGCCACGCTCCCCGCGGCGGGCGTCGACGTCGACAGAGCGAGAAGGCAGCAAGGCGACCCGGACTTGCGGCCACGTTCCTCACCACCGCCACCCTCGCCGCCGCGGCCTCCGCGACCGCCCCCGCCCACCCCGCCGCGGCAGCCGGCGGCACCGGCACCGGGCGTGCCCCGCTCGGCACCTGGTTCGAGGCCACCCACCGCTCCCTCGACGCGATGACCACCGACTTCGGTCTCACCGCCGACAAGATGGACATCAGCGGCACGGGCACCCCCGTCCTGTCCGCGCAGACCTCGCCCACCAACATCGGCTGCGGCCTGTGGACCACCGTCGCCGCCGCCGGACTCGGCGTCATCGACGCCGACACCCTGCACCGCCGCCTGACCCGCACCCTCACCGCCCTCGAAGGGCTGGAGCGCGCCCACGGCTTCTGGCTCAACTGGTACGACGCGCACGACGGTTCCCTGCTGACGACCTGGCCGGAGACCGGCGACCCGGTGCGCCCCTTCCTGTCCAGCGTCGACAACGCCTGGCTGGTCACCGGCCTGATGATCGCCGCCGCCGCCGACCCGTCGCTGCGCCCCCGCGTCGCCCGGCTGCTGGAGGACGCCGACTGGTCGTACTTCTACACGCCCTACGACCCGGCCGACCCGGTCGCGGGACCCGGCCAGCTCCGTGGCGGCTACTGGCCCGACAAGCCCGGCAAGGGCGAACCGACCGGCCACCACTACGGTGCCCTCAACACCGAGCCGCGCATGGCGAGTTACCTCGGCATCGCCGACGGCTCCCTCCCGCCGGAGCACTACTGGCACGTCTTCCGCACCCTCCTGCCCGGCATGGGACAGGAGCAGGAACCCGAGGGCGCCTGGGTCACGATCGACGGCGTCCGCCTGTGGCAGGGCCACTACACCCACCGCGGCCGGAAGCTCGTCCCCACCTGGGGCGGGTCCATGTTCGAGGCGCTGATGGTGCCGCTGTTCGTCCCGGAGCCCGACTGGTCCCCGCACTCCTGGGGCACCTCGCACCACCGCTACGTCCGCGGCCAGATCGACCACGGCCTGAAGGAGGCCGGCTACGGCTACTGGGGCTTCTCGCCCGCCAACATCCCCGCCGGCGGGTACAGCGAGTACGGCGTCGACGCCCTCGGCATGCAGGAGGAGGGCTACACCTCCAAGGGCGTGGTCACCCCGCACGCCTCCTTTCTCGCCCTGCCCTACGAGCCGGCCGCGGCCGTCGCCAACCTCACTGCCCTGGACCGGGACTTCGGCGCGTACGACGACCGCTACGGCTTCCGTGACTCGGTCGACACCGCGACCGGCCGGGTGAGCGACTACGTCCTCGCCCTGGATCAGGGCATGGTCGCAGCCGCCCTGGCCCAGCAGTTGCGGCCCGGCCTGCTGCAACGGCCGTTCCGCACGGGCGGCTTCCGCTCCCGCGTCCGCCCCCTGCTGGCGAAGGAGCGGTTCAGCATCTGAGCCGCGCCCGCCGGAGGGGCACAAGGCCGCGGGCTCGGGTCAGGCGGAGGTGCCGGCACCGCCGGGGTCGTTGGGATGTGGCTCCAGCTCCGTGACGACCGCGGTCATCCACGGCCACAGGGGCAGCGTGCCGAGCACCTCCTCCCGCAGCGCCGCCTCGTCGGCAGCACGCCACAGGCCGATGCTGCGCTTCTCCCCGACGGGCCGCCACAGCCGCGCCAGGTTCCCGGTGGCCGTGAGCTCACGGGCGCGTACCGCCTCCCGCGCACGGACCCGGTCCACCTCGGCCGGGTCCGTGCCCTCGGGGACGGTGGTGGTGAGCTCCACGAGAAACTCCCGCATGTCGTTCTCCGATCCTGTGACGAGGGCCCCGGACCTGTCCGGGTGCCCGTGCGATGTGGGTCCCCGTTGCCGTCTCAGTCGCCGGCGGCGATCCGGGAGACGTGGTACTGGCGGATCCTCCAGCCGTCGTCATGCCGCAGGACCAGCGACAGGTGGACCTTCGCCTCCCAGCCCGACGGCGCGCTGAAGGTGACGTCCGCGAAGCCGCCGGCGACCCGCTCACCGATCGTGTAGGTGTGCAGGACCGTGACGTCGGCGCGCCGGTCCTCGGCCACCGCCTCGTAGTACGCCCGTACCGCGTCGCGGCCGGCGACCACCTCGGGGCCGAACCCCTGGAACAGGGCGTCGGGGGTGAACAGCTCCGCCATCGTGTCCGGCCGGTGGGAGTCGAAGGCGGCCTTCCAGCGGTCGAGGACGTCGTGCATGGGGTCGGTCATGGCCGTGCTCCTTGGGTGTGCGCCGGGCGCGATGTCGCCGGTGCTCGAGGTGTGTTCCCGCCCCGGCCACGCGCGTCCCTCCGCCATCGGGGCGGACGCCCGCACGGGCCGGAGCGGCCGGGAGGAGGTCCGGGGCCGGCTCAGCCACCGGCGGCCTGTCCGCCGTCCACATGGAGTACCGCGCCGGTGACGAAGGGCGCGTTCTCCAGGTAGACGACGGCGTCGGCGATGTCGCGGGCCTGACCCATGCGCCCCAGGGGGTGCAGGGCGGCGAGTTCGTCGTGCTGGTCCTCCGCGTGCATCGGCGTCGCGATGGTGCCCAGGGAGACCGCGTTGGAACGGATGCCTCGGGAGGCGTACTCGATGGCCAGGGCCTTGGTGGCGGCCTGGAGCCCGCCCTTGGACAGGGACGCCAGGACGGAGGGGACCGCGGCGCGGGGGTGGTCCACGAGGCTGGTCGTGATCTGGACGACGTGGCCGCCGCCCTGCTCCAGCATCCGGGGGACGGCGAGACGGGTCATGTGGAAGAAGCCGGCGACGTTCACGCCCATCACCGTGTCGAAGTCGTCCTGGGTGAAGTCGGTGAACGGCTTGGAGACGAACACCCCCGCGTTGTTGACGAGCGTGTCGATCCGCCCGAACCGCTCCAGGCCGGCGGCGACGACCCGTTCGGCGGTCGCGCGCTCGGCGATGTCTCCCTGAACGGTGATCACGCCGGGGTCCCGCGATGCGCCGATCGTGCGCGACGTGGCGACGACGGCGTGACCGAGTGCGCGGTAGGCGCCCACCAACTCGGCGCCGATGCCTTGCGACGCGCCGGTGATGACGGCGACCTTCTGTCCCTGAGTACTCATGTGGTCGTCCCTTGACGAGAGAGGGGTGACGGTCGGCGGACCGGCTGCGTACCACAGTAGACGACCGGTCTAGTGGAGGCAATCGACGGGGGTCGGGGATGTCGTGAGGTGGCCGACACGCTGCCGGATTGACGGTTGTAGACCGGTCGTCTACTTTCGGGACTGTTGACCGGTCGGCCGGCGTTCTCGCAGCACCGGCCGCCATCCCCGAAACGGAGATCACCCCCCATGTCCGCATCAGTGAACGTCGCCATCGTGTACTACTCCTCCACCGGCACCGTCGCCGAGATCGCCAAGGAGTTGAGGGACGCCGCCGTCAAGGCCGGCGCCGAGGTGCGTCTCGCCAAGGCCCCGGAGCTCGCCCCCTGGGAGGCCATCCAGTCGAACCCGGCGTGGGCCGCCCACCATGCCGCCACGTCCGACATACCGGAGGCGTCCGTGGACGACATCGAGTGGGCCGACGTCGTGCTGTTCGGCACGGCGACCCGGTTCGGCAATCTGTCCGCCCAGCTCAAGCAGTTCATGGACACCCTCGGGGGCCTGTGGGCGCAGGGCAAGCTGGCCGACAAGGTCTACAGCGGCTTCACCTCCTCCGCCACCGAGCACGCCGGTCAGGAGACGACGCTGCAGGCGCTCTACACCTCTGTCCACCACTTCGGAGGGCTCGTCGTCGCCCCCGGCTTCACCGACCCGGTGAAGTTCGTGGACGGCAATCCGTACGGCACCTCCCACGTCGACGGACAGGGCACCCGCCCCGTCGGTGAGACGACCCGTGCCGCGGCACGCCACCAGGCGGAACGCGTCGTCGGCATCGCCCGTCGACTGAAGGCGGCCGAGGATCTCGGCGTCGCGGCCTGACGCCCCTGGGGGCGGTGGCCCTTCTCACCACGTCCACTAGTCGAATGGTCGTATACTTCCATCATGGGACGAACGAGCGACGCCAGGAACAAGATCCTCACCGCTGCCCAGTCTCTGATCGAAGTGCGCGGCTATTCGGCTCTGGGCGTGGCCGAGATCTGCAAGGCGGCAGGGGTGCCTAAGGGGAGTTTCTACTACTTCTTCGAGTCCAAGGAGGCCCTCGCGCTGGCCGTGCTGGACGAACACTGGTCCGCCCAGCGGCGTGACTGGGCGAGCGCCCTGGAGGGCGACCAGGAGCCCCTGCTCCGGCTCCGCGCGCTCTTCGAGCGGACCGAGGCGGCTCAGCGCGCGGGCCAGGCCGACTGCGGGACGGTCTCCGGCTGCATGTTCGGCAACCTCACCCTCGAGATGAGCAACCAGACCGAAGCGATCCGGGAGCGGCTGCAGCAGATCTTCGACGCCCAGGTCGACATGGTCGAGGAGGTCATCTCCGAAGCACGCGAGCGTGGCGACGCCGCGGTGGCCGACTCCCGCGCCGCCGCCCGCTCCGTGGTGGCACAGCTGGAGGGGCAGGTGCTGTTCGCGAAGCTCTACAACAACACCGCCCCGCTCGAGGCGCTGTGGCAGAACTGCCTGGCCCTGCTGGGAGCCAGGCTCCCCGAGACGGGCCCGGTGACCGCCTGAGCGGTCGGCGGCCCCGTCATCCGGCGCACTACTGTCGAGGCATGAGCCAAGATTCCCAGCGTTCCGTCGTCGTCGAGCGGACGAGCAGCGGTCACTACGTCGCCACCAACCCGCGGGGTGGGACGATCACGTTCAGCACCGACGGGGGCGCCGAGTTCACCCCGGTCGAACTGCTGC
The DNA here is from genome assembly GCF_000527195.1 of Streptomyces sp. CNH189. NCBI lineage: Bacteria > Bacillati > Actinomycetota > Actinomycetes > Kitasatosporales > Streptomycetaceae > Streptomyces > Streptomyces sp. CNH189. Next base: position 16,570 of record NZ_AZUS01000024.1, on the reverse strand, counting down.
TCGCGGCCATCGGGGGCTGCTCGGCGGCCGACGTCGACGTCGCCACGAGCCGGCACGCCGAGCCCGCCGAGTTCTCCGTCGCGGTGACCGGCGACAAGATCAGCGATGACCAGGGCAACCGCATGACGAACCTGCGGGTCACCTTCAGCGTCGCCTTCCCGGACGAGGAGGGCGCGGACCGCGCCCGCGCGATCCTCCCTCGCGCCGTGAAGACGTCCCACGACCGCCTGTGCACGGTCAGCCGCACCGTCGAGCTCGGCACCCCCGTCGTCACGGAGGTCAAGGAGAGCTGACCCGTCGGGCCGGCGGGGGCGGTGCGGCCCCCCGGCGGCGGACGACTGCCCGAGTGCTCCCGTCCCGGACACCCGGTTACCGGAGAGCTTCGCGCGCGCCGGCCGCCGCGCTCGCCGCCCTGGGAACCGTGGCGCGCACTGCCGCCGTGCCGTGCTCGGTCAGCGTTCCCACGGTCAGGCCGGCGGCGCGCCAGCCGGCCACCAGCTCGGGCAGCGCGCCCAGTGCGGCCCGCCAACAGCCCGGCGCCGCCATCCGGTCGGTGTCGTGCAGCAGGACGGTGCCGCCGCCGCGAACATCGGCCTCCACCGTCCGGCGCACCGAGGCGGAGGTGGCCCGCGCCGTCCAGTCCCGGCCCCAGGCGCTCCACAGGACCGGCCGCAGCTCCGCCGCACGGGCGGCGGCCCAGCGGCCGGAGGTCAGGATCCCGTACGGCGGCCGGTACCACCGCGGATCGCTCCCCGTGACGTCCCGTACGGCGTCCGCCGCCCGGCGCAGCGCCAGGACGTCACCCGCCGGGGTGGGCAGCCACGGACGGTCGTGGCTCCAGCCGTGCACGGCCACCTCGTGCCCCCGGCGCACGGTCTCCCGCACCACCGCCGGATGGCGTACGACCGCGTCGCCCAGCACGAAGAAGGTCGCCCGCACCCCGAGGGCGTCCAGCGCGTCGAGGAAGCGGGGCGTGGACACGGGATCGGGCCCGTCGTCGAAGGTCAGGGCGACGTGGCGGGGGTGACCGGTCCCGGCCAGGCCGGGGAACAGGCGCCAGCGTACGGCGGGCAGCCAGGTGACCGCCGGGCCGATGTGCGCCGCGGCGACGGCGGCCAGGGGAAGCCCCACGGCCGCGGCCCGCCGCCCGGCGGACGGGGGGAGAGGACCGGACATCGCAGTGCCTCCTGGTCGTGCGGCGGCTTCCACACCGCTCACGGTGGGTGGGACGCATCTCGCGCCTCGGAGTCAGGGCCGTCCCGTGCCCTCGCCCCGTCCCAGCCGCCGCCGACCGAGGGAGCGCGCGCCAGGCCGACGCTGCCCGCGCCCATGAGCGCGATGCCGATCACCTCAGGCGCCACCCGCGCGCCGAGCGTGATCTGCTCCCCGAACAGGGCCCAGCCCAGCGCCACGCTGGTCAGCGCGTCCCCGAGGGTCAGGGCTGGCTGGGACGCCGCCAGCGTCCCCGCCCGGAACGCGGCCTGCAACAGCAGGAACGCGATCACCCCGACCACGGCGGTGGCGTATAGCGGCCACGTCGTCAGGACGGCGCCCGGCCCGTCCGGGATCAGACCGGTGACGTCCTTGAGCAGCGCGGCGGTCGCGGAGAACGACACCGCGGACGCCAGGCCCAGCAGCGCGGCGCGCGGCGCGCCCCGCACGCTCCGGGACACCGCCACCAGGAGCACCACCGCGGCCAGCAGGGCCGCCCCGACGGGCCACCAGTGCCCCGGTACGGACGTGGACCGGCCGGACGTGGGCGCCGCCGAGGTCAGGAACAGGGACAGGCCCAACGCCAGCGCGACGAACGCCAGCCAGGTTCTCAGGTCGGGGCGACGGTGGAAGACCAGACTCCCTACCGCCAGGGTGAACAGCAGCTCGGCGGCCATCAGCGGCTGCACCAGCGCCAGACTGCCCACGCCGAGAGCCGCCGCCTGCAGCACCGTGGACAGGGCGAGCATCCCCGCGCCCACCACCCAGTGCGGCCGCCGCAGCACGTGGACCAGCCAGCGCACGGCCTGCCGCAGCCCCGCGCCCCCCTCCGGCTCGTCCGCCGCGGCCCGCCGCTGCAGCACGGAGGCCGCGGCGTTGGCCAGCGCCGCGAGGAGAGCCAGGACGACCGTGAGCACGCCGGGGATGCCCTCAGCCGAACGTGGCGGCCAGCCGCCGGTACAGGCCGGGCGCCGCGCCGCGCACCCTGGCCGGCAGGCGCAGCCACCCGGGGACGTAGATCTCGTCCCGGCCGCGGGAGACGGCGCGCCACACGGCGTCCGCGACCCGCTCGGGCGGTACCGGCCGGGGCCGGTTCCGCGGATACGGCGTGCCCCTGTGGTCGAAGAACGGCGTGTCGACCACCCCCGGCACGACCAGGCTCACCCCCACGCCGGTGCCGCTCAGTTCGTACCGCAGGGCGTCGGCGAACGCGGCGACCGCCGCCTTGGACGCCGAGTAGACGGCCTCGCCCCGTACCCCGACGGAGCCCGCCAGGGAACCGACGAGCACCACCCGGCCGGTACCCGCCTCCACCATGTGGGGGAGCACCTGCCGGACCAGGCGCAGCGTGGTCACCAGATTGACGTCGATCACCTCGTCGAAGGAGCGGCGGGTCATGGTGGTGAAGTCACCGGCCCAGCCGACCCCGGCGCACGCGACCAGCAGATCCAGCCGGCCCATCTGCTCCAGCGCGAAACCGGTCAGCCGCCGCTCGGCGGCCGGCCGGGTGAGGTCCCCGGGGAAGACCGCCGCGGGGGCCCCCGCCGCGACCTCGCCCAGGCGGCCGGCGTCCCGGCCGTTGAGCACCAGACGCCATCCCTCGGCGGACAGCCGGCGTGCCACGGCGGCGCCGATGCCGGAGGAGGCCCCGGTCACCAGCGCCGTCCCGGGGCGTCGAGCCGGCGCGCCGCCGGGGTGGGCCCGCGCGTCGTCGGGGAGGGCGGCCGGTGTCCGGGTGTCGGAGGCGCCGGCCGTACCGGCGTGGGAGGGTGCGTGGGGCATGGGCTGACCTCGGCTGCTGGGCGGACACCAGAAGCGGCCGACTGTGACCACTCCCGTCGTCCGGGAGGGCGTGAGCCCCGGAGTATCCAGGTCAGGGACCGCCGAAACGCGCGCCGGGCGTTTCACCGGCCCGCGGGCCGGGCGTTTCGGCGGCGCGGGAAAGGGTGACTCACCAGACGTGCTTTCGTCCCTACCGGTCCCGCACCGAGGCACCGCACGGGCGGGTGACGCCCGCCGGTTGCTGCTGCTCAGCGCCAGCATGGGCGCCGGCCACGACACGGTGGCCCGGGAACTCGCCCGCCGCGCCCGCGAGCAGGGCCACGAGGCGGAGACCGTCGACCTGATGCGGCTCCTGCCGTTCGGGATGGGCTCCGGGCTGCGCACCTTCTACCGGACGTCGGTGCGGCACGCGCCCTGGGTGTACGACGGCCTCTACCGGGCGTTCCTGCGCCCCGGCGACGGTGCCCGCCCGAGCGGTGTCCCGCTCGCCCGGTTCGCGGGCGACGGGCTGGTCCGGCTCGTGGCGCACACCGGCGCGGACGTCGTCGTCCCCGTCTTCCACCTGGCCGCCCAGCTGACCGGTCACCTCAGGGCGCGGGGCCGGCTGAGTGTCCCGAGCGGCGTCTTCGTCCTCGACTTCGCCGTCCACCGGCAGTGGCTCCACCCGGGCAACGACGCCTACTTCTGCCTCACCGACCAGGCCGCGGACGACGTCCGCCGTTCCGTCCCGGCGCATGTCGAGACGACGGGTCCGGTGGTGGCGCCCGAGTTCTTCGCCCCCGCCCCCGGGGCCGCCGACTGGCGGGACCGCTTCGAACGTTTCGCCCCTGGCCGGCCGGCCGTGCTGCTGTCCGCGGGCGCCTGGGGCGCCGCGGCGGGGCTCGGCGAGACCGCCCGGCTGCTGGCCGGGGCCGGCTACCTGCCCGTGGTGCTGTGCGGCCGCAACCAGGCGCTCAGGACCCGCACGGCCCGTGTCCCGGGCGCGCTCGCGCTGGACTGGGTCGACGACATGCCCGGCCTGCTGCGCGCGGTCCGCGCGCTCGTGGACAACGCCGCCGGCCAGACCGCCGTGCAGGCCCTCGCGGCCGGGCTGCCCGTGGTCGGCCACCGCCCGCTGCCCGGTCACGGCGCCGACGGTGTGCGCCGGATGGCGGACCTCGGCCTCTCCGATGCCACCGCCGACGGACCCTCACTCCTGCGCGTCCTGCACCGGCTCGCGAACGAGCCCCCCGCGGAACGGACGGGGACCGGGTCCTCGCTCTTCCGGGCCGACGTCCTGGCACGCGCGGCGGCCCTGGCACACCGGACGGCCGGACCGTCCACCCGCGGGGCATGAGCAGCCGTCGGCGCGGCCTCACTCGGTGTCGGCCTGCTCCCGGCCGGAATTGCGCATCCGGTGCCGGTGCAGATGCCCCGGGTGCCAGTGGCCGTGGTGACTGAGCAGCCAGTGCCCGAACAGGGCGCCGCCGTACACGACGAATCCCACGCCGATCAGCCAGGACTCCACCACGAGGACCACGCCGACCGTGCCGTAGCTGATCGCGTTCTCCACGATCAGCGGCGTGAAGACGTAGTACGAGAAGATCCGCAGGCCGACCAGCCCCACCATGGTGGCGACGGCGCCCGGCAGCAGGTCCCGCCATCTGACCTGGGCGCCGAGGAGGAAGCGCTGACCCCACCAGAAGAACAGCACCCCGGTCGTCGTCGTCAGCGCGATCCGCTCGGGCCCGTACAGCGTCGTACGCGTCTGCACCTCCTGGTAGAGGTACGCGGTCAGCACGGCCAGCCACAGCGCCTGGCGCCACACCCGGTGCCAGGGGCCCGGAGGCAGCTGCCACACCCGCTCGTAGCCGTTCTGGACGCTGCCGCCCAGGGCGACGCCGAACACGGCGAGAGCCAGTCCGCCCCAGACGCTCGTGGTGCCGACCACCTTGCGCGGGGGACTGATGATCTCCGTCAGCACCCGCGCGGACTCCCCGGTCACCCCCATGCCGTCCGCGAGCCACGCCGCGAAACCGCCCTTCGCCAGCGGGTCCGCGGCGGCGACCACGATCAGCAGCGGCGCCAGGGTCACCAGCGCCATGGTGGCGAACCCGGTGGCCCGGTGCATCAGCTCCAGCTCACGGCCCCGCGCCACGAGGGTGTGGGCACCGAGCCACCTGTAGACCTTCCGGAGCACGCCGAGGAACCGCCTCACGGTGCCCCTCCTTCGCCTGCTCGGGCACACGCCGCGACGTCACCCGCGGCGCGATCGGACCGTCTCGGCCCCGTACCGGGGGCGGACCGGGGCGCCGCACGGCATCTGTTCCGCTCTCCGCGCCCATCATCCGGCGTGCGCGACCGGGCCCGCCACTTCGCCCCGCCCGGCGGCCCCCGCCGACGGCGGTCCCACGCCCCGCCGTACGCCCTTCCGGAGGCGTGTCCGGCCCGTTCGGGTGACGTCCGGCTCAGCGGCGGGTGTCCCCGCCGACCGTCACCCGCTCGCCCGGGGCGCAGCGCAGGATTCGCCGGCCGTGCCCGCGCCGCCCGGCCTCGGCGAGGAAGTCGGAGAGCGGCGAGCGGAAGACGCCGTAGTCGTCGTAGTGGACGGGGAGCGCCCGGTGCGGACGGATCATGTCCAGCAGGTCGGCTCCCTGTTCGGCGTCCATGGTGACGACCATGCCGCCGGGCAGGGTGGTCCCGCCCAGGTGCAGCACCGCCAGATGGATGTCGGGGTGGCGGCGGGCGATCTCCCGCAGGCCGTCGAACATCAGGGTGTCGCCGGAGATGTAGAGGATCAGGCGGATCTCTCCGGAGCGGTCACCGAACTCCAGCAGACTCCCCATCACCGGCGGCAGCAGCCGGCGGGCCGGACCCGGAGCGTGGCGGCCGGGCAGCGCGGTGACGCGGACCAGCGAGTCACCGCGCAGCAGGGTGTGGCTCTGCCAGGTGCGCAGGCCCACGGCGCGGTGGAAGCCGAACAGCCCCTGCAGGACGCGTGAGGCGTGCGGGGTGGTCACGAAGGGCAGCCCCCGGTCCAGGTGGCGCCGGGCCACCCGGTCGAAGTGGTCGCCGTGCAGATGGGACAGCACCACCGCGTCCAGGTCCGCGTGCGGGAGGTCGGCGACGTCGACGGCGGGTTCGGTCAGCCGGCGCGACACGAGCCCGTAGCCGAGGTGCGCCCGCTGGCCGCGGTGCAGGAAGTTCGGGTCGGTCAGCAGGGTGAGGCCGCCGTAGCGGATCAGCAGGGTGGCGTTGCCGATGAAGTGCACCTCCACGGTGCCCACGGGCGGTGTGCGCTGCACGAGGAACTCCCTCCGCCGCCTACGGCGTCCCGAGCACGAACCGGGTGATCCGGCCGAGGCGTCCTACACCCCCGTCGCGCGCGGGGAGCCAGGGCGCGTCTGCCGAGAGTGGGGCGCCGGGGAGAAGCGCGGTCACGCCTGCGGGTCGGGTCGCGGTGCGGGTCACCCGACCAGGGTCCGTCGCGCGGGAGGCGTACGGCGCGGGTCGCGGCAGCCCAGCGCCTCGCGCCCGGGGATTCATGCGCGCGGATCGCTTCTGGGGGGCCGAGGCGTGGCCGGAGGAGAGCGTGGGCCGCGTTCATGGGGGCCGCGCCGGCGAGTTGCGGGGCGCGTCCGCTGAGCCCGTTGCGCAGGGGTGGCGTGAAGCCGGGGCGTGGGCGTAGGACCCGGGGCGTCGGGGGAGTGAGCCGTGGGGCGTGGGGGCTCAGGGTCACGTCAGGTCCGTACCGTGCAGCAGCAGTCGCGACACCGCCATGGCGGCCACCACCATCGCCGCCCGGAACGGCCACCGGCTGTGCCGCCCCGCCGCCAGCGCCGTACCCGCCACGGCCACGGCCCCTGCCACGACGGCCAGGAGCAGCCCCCCGCGGCCGGCCGCCCCGGGCGGCCCCGCGACGACCACCCAGACGGCCGTCAGCATCACCAGCGGCGCCAGCCACCGGCAGGCCGTTCGGCCCAGCCGCTGCGGCAACCCCCGCACCCCCGTCGCCAGATCGTCCTCGATGTCCGGGAGGACGTTCGCGAGATGCGCCCCCACCCCCAGCAGCGCCCCCGCCGCCACGGCCCACCAGGCGGGCCAGGCGGGCGACGGCAGACCGAGGGTGACGAACACCGGCAGGGACGCGAAGCCCACCGCGTAGGGCAGCGGCGACAGCCCCGAGTGCTTGAGCCGCAGGTTGTAGCTCCAGCCCGCGGCCACGCCCGCCAGATGCGCCAGCCCCGCGGCCACCCCGCTGAGCAGCGACAACGGCACGCACAGCCCCAGGGCCGTCCAGGCCGCCACGGCCACCGTCCGCGCCGGCAGCCGGCCCGCCGCCACCGGCTTGTCCCTGCGCCCGCACGCCGTGTCGCGCCGCGCGTCCACCGCGTCGTTGCTCCACCCCACCGACAGCTGACCGGCCAGCACCGCCGCCGCCACCGCCGCCGATCCCGCGACCCCCCGGCCCGCCGTCACCGCCAGCGCGGTCACGAACAGCGTGACGGCCAGCGCCGGCTCGGGATGACAGGAGCGCAGCAGCGCCGGGACACGGCGCGGTGTCGTATGCGGGAGAACCCCAGACGGGTGGTGGGACACGGGTGCAAGGTAGCCGGGCGCCGTCAGTGTGGAAGTCATTACCGACATGCGTGTCCCTCTCATCGCCGACCCACCGTCCTCCCCGCGGCCCGCCGGGACGACCCACCCGGGCGTCCCGGCGGTGACGACGATCGCGGCCGTGCACACCGCGCTGCCGCCCCACCGCTACCGCCAGGAAGACCTCACCGAGCCCATCGGCGACCTGTGCCTGGTCCCGGCGGCCGACCGCGCCGTGCTCCGCCGGGTGCACGCGTCGGCCGGTGTGCGCACCCGCCACCTCGCCCTGCCCATCGAGCGGTACGCCGCACTCCGGGACTTCCGCGAGAGCAACGAGGCGTGGCTCACGACCGGCCTCGGCCTGGCCGAGCGTGCGCTCACCGGCGCGCTGGCACGGGCGGGCCTCGCCCCGGCCGACGTCGACCTGCTGGTGTGCGCGTCCATCACCGGGGTGGCCGCCCCGTCGCTCGACGCCCGGCTGGCCGGGCGCGTCGGCCTGCGGCCCGACGTGAAGCGGCTGCCGGTGTTCGGCCTGGGCTGCGTCGCCGGCGCCGCCGGTCTCGCCCGGGTCCACGACTACCTGCGCGGCCATCCCGGCGGCACCGCCGTCCTGCTTTGCGTCGAACTGTGCTCGCTGACGCTCCAGAAGGGCGACGACTCCCGCGCCAACCTGGTCGCCGGCGCCCTGTTCGGCGACGGCGCGGCAGCGCTCGTCGCCCGCGGCGCCCGCCCCGACGACGGCCACGGCGACAACGGTGCGGCGCCGGCCGGTCCCGCGGTGATCGCCACCCGCAGCCACCTGTACCCGGGCACCGAGCACCTCCTGGGCTGGGACGTCGGCGCCGGCGGCTTCCGCGTCGTGATCGACCCCGCCGTCCCCGCCCTGGTCCGCCGCGACCTGGGCGGCCAGGTGCGCGGCTTCCTCGCCGAACACGGCCTGACCACCGGGGACATCGGCACCTGGGTGTGCCATCCCGGAGGCCCCAAGGTGCTGGACGCCGTGACCGACGCGCTCCACCTGCCCGACGACGCCCTCGATCCGGCGCGGCACTCGCTCGCCGCGGTGGGCAACATGTCCTCCGCCTCGGTCCTGCACATCCTCCAGGGCGTCACCGAGACCCGGAGCCCCGAACCCGGGAGCTGGGGTCTGCTCATGGCGATGGGCCCCGGCTTCTGTTCCGAACTCGTCCTGCTGCGCTGGTGAGGTGTCCGCCGTGCCCTGGTACACGCTTCTCGTCCTCGCCGTGGCCGTCGAACGCCTCGCCGAACTCGTCGTGGCACGCCGCAACGCGGCGTGGACCCGCGCCCGGGCCGGGGTGGAGCACGGCCGCGGCCACTACCCGGTCATGGTCGTCCTGCACACCGGCCTGCTGGCGGGCTGCCTGCTCGAACCCCTGCTCACGGAGCGCCCGTTCCTGCCCGCCCTCGGCTGGCCCGCGCTGGTGCTCGCCCTCCTCGCCCAGGCCTTGCGGTGGTGGTGCATCACCTCCCTGGGCCCCTACTGGAACACCCGCGTCATCGTCGTCCCCGGCGCACGCCTGGTAGGCCGCGGTCCCTACCGCTTCCTCCGCCACCCCAACTACGTCGCCGTCGTCGTCGAGGGCGTCGCCCTGCCCCTGGTGCACTCGGCGTGGATCACGGCGACCCTGTTCACCCTGGCCAACGCGGTGCTGCTGACCGTGCGCATCCGCTGCGAGAACACCGCGCTCACCCGGGCGGTGCCCGCGTGACCCACCCCGACCTCCTCGTCGTCGGGGGCGGGCCCGCGGGCCTCGCCACCGCCCTGCACGCCGCCCGCGCCGGGCTCGACACCGTCGTCGCGGAGCCGCGCCCCGCGCCCGTCGACAAGGCGTGCGGAGAAGGCCTGATGCCCGGCGCGGTCCGCGCCCTGACCGCCCTCGGCCTGCACGTCCCCGGTCACCCCCTCACCGGCATCCGCTACGTCCAGGGCCACCGCAGGGTCCAGGCGGAGTTCCGGCACGAACAGGGCCTCGGCGTCCGCCGCACCGACCTGCACCAGCTACTGCACCGGGCGGTGCTGGACGCGGGCGTGCCGGTCCTGCCGCTGCGCGTGGACGACGTTCGGCAGGACGCGACCGGGGTGACCGTGCCGGGCGCGGGACTGCGCGCCCGCTGGCTGGTCGCCGCCGACGGCCTGCACTCACCCGTGCGCCGCGCCCTCGGCCTGGGCAGCGGGACCCGCACGGCGCCCCGCTACGGGCTGCGCCGCCACTACGCCGTGCCGCCCTGGTCGGCACACGTCGAGGTGCACTGGGGCCCGGACACGGAGGCCTACGTCACCCCGCTCGGCCCCCAACTGGTCGGCGTGGCCCTGCTGACCACCCGGCGGGCCCCGTACGACACCCAGTTGGCGGACTTTCCCGACCTGGCGGCCCGCCTCCCGCCGCACGCGGCCGTCACCCCGGTGCGCGGCGCCGGACCGCTGCGCCAGCGCTCCCGCACCCGCGTGCACGGCCGGGTCCTGTTCGTCGGCGACGCCGCCGGGTACGTCGACGCGCTCACCGGCGAGGGCGTCTGCCTGGCCCTCACCGGGGCCCGCGCCCTGGTCGCCAACCTGTGCCGGGGCACGCCCGGACGCTACGACGCCGACTGGAACCGGGCCACCCGCCGCTACCGGCTCCTGACGGAACTGCTGGTCCGGGCACGCCAGCAGCCCGCCCTCGGACCGCGCATCGTGCCGGTGGCGGCGCGCCTGCCTCGCCTGTTCGGCGCGGTCGTCAACGCGCTCGGGTGACCCGGACGCCGGTGACCGTCAGCGCGCCTCCGGATCGGGACTGAGCAGCAGCAGCGCGATGTCGTCGCCGGGGGAGGGGGCGTGCTGGACGAGCGTGTCGGCCATGGCGTCCAGGTCGCACGGATCACCCTGCTCCACCAGGCCGGCCAGGGCGGCGGTCGCGTCGTCGAGGTCCACACCCGGTGCCTCGACGAGTCCGTCGGTGTAGAGCACGAGCACACAGCCGGGCGGCAGGGCGCACTCCAACGAGGGGTAACGGGATGTGGGGTCGATCCCCAGGAGCAGGCCGGGCGGGATGTCCAGCAGCTCGGTGCGCCCGTCGCCGTGGCGCATCAAAGGCGGCGGATGCCCGGCGGTGGCCAGGCAGGCCCGTCCCCGTCCCAGGTCCAGGTGCGCGTACAGGCAGCTGCTGAACAGACCGGGGTCCAGGTCGGTGAGCAGGCGGTTGGTGCCGGTCAGGACGTGGTCCGGGGGCGCGCCGACGGTGGCGTGGGCGTGGACGGCGGTGCGGACCTGCCCCATGAGGGCGGCGGCGTCCACGTTGTGCCCCTGGACGTCCCCGATGGTGGCCGCCGCCGTGTGCTCGTCCAGGCGGATGAGGTCGTAGAAGTCGCCGCCGATGCCCAGACCGCGGGCGGCCGGCAGATAGCGGGCGGCGACCCGCAGACCGGGGATGCGGGGCAGGCTGTGGGGCAGCAGGGCGGACTGCAGCCGGTGGGCGAGGTGGTCCTTGCTGTCGTAGAGGCGTGCCCGGTCCAGCGCCTGTCCGACCAGCCCGGCCAGGGAGGTGAGGATCGCGCGCTCGCCCGGCGGGAAGGCGTGCGGCCGGTCGTAGGAGATCAGCAGGGAAGCGATGGGCCGGCCGGACGCGATGAGCGGCAGGATCGCCCACGCGGCCATCCCGTCCTCGTGCGTCGTGGCCGGGTAGGCGCGCCGCATGTGCGCGAAGGAGGGAAAGAAGCCCGGCTCCCCGGTGGCCAGCACCGCCGCTCCGGGGATGTCCCGGCTCAGCGGCACGCTGTCGAAGCGTTCCATCAGCTCGCTGCTGTACCCGCGCTGGCCCAGGATCCGGAGCCGGCCGTCCTCCCCGGTCATCAGCACCATGCCCTGGGCACCGAGGGCGGGCAGCAGCTGGTCGGCGGTCTGGTCGGCCACGTCCTGCACGCCGACGGCCTCGGTCAGCGTGGTCGCCAGGTGCATCAGGTGGTAGAGCACGGTGGCGCGGCCGGGGCCCTGCGCGTTCGCCGCGAGCGTGCGGGTGTCCTCGTCCTCGTCGGCGCGGTCGATACGGACGCTGATGCCGGAGCGGTCCGGATACAGCTCGAAGGACAGCCAGGTGCCGGGCGGGCGCAGCACCCGGAAGGCCTGCGGCCGCCGGCTGATCAGGGCCGCGCGGTACCTGTCCTCGACATGGGGGACGTCCATCCAGGGCAGGGCCTCCCAGGGCAGGGAACCCATCAGCCGGTCCGGGTCGGCACCGACGAGGTCGGCGGCGGCCGGAGTGACGAGGGTGATGCGGCCGTTCAGGTCCATGGCGACGTACCCGCCGGGGAGGCGGTCGAGGAGCGCCGTGCCGGCCGACGCCTCCGCGGGTGTCGGGGCGCGCCCCGGCTCCGACGGCAGGATGCGCGGCCGCCCGGCGGGCAGCAGCTCCTCGCCCCGCTCGGCGGCCTGGCGCAGCCGGTCACCGAGCCGGCGGCAGCCCACCCGTACGGCCTCGTGCTCGGCGGGGCTGAGCTGCGGCGCGTGGCCGCTGGGCCACAGCAGCACCAGCCCGCCCCGCACCCCGGTGTCCGACGGCACCGGCGCGGCCGCCAGGGCGAAGTCGTAGGGAAGCACCACCGCCGGCCGGGGGTAGCGGCGGGCCATCTCCTCCTGCCCGTTCACCCACACCAGGCGCTCTTCGCGTACCGCGTCGGCCACCGGCATCGGGTCGCTCACCGCCACCCTGCTCCAGGGGGCCACGACCTCGTGCGGGGCGCCCGACACCAGGATCAGCCACAGGGCCTTGTGGTCGGGGGCGAGAGCGTAGAGCAGCGCACCGGAGGCCCGGGTCTCCCGCACCACGTCGGCCATCGCGGTGTCCATCAGTCACCCGCCCGCCCCGGCGGGGGCGGGACCGGCCCGTCGGCCGCCTCCGCCCGGACATCACCCATATCCGGACACTACGCCGAATCCGTACCGGAGGCATCCAAAGGTGGCGCGGCAGGTGTCAGGCGACCGTGTCCCCGCCGGACGGCCGGCGCGCCGGTGCGCGCAGCACCGGCATCATCGTCTCGACCTCGCCCCCGGCGAGGTGTTCCAGGATCATGCGGTTGACCTCGGCGGGCTTCTCCAGCGGCACCAGGTGCGACGCGCCCGGGACGACCGCGAGCCGGGCGTCGGGCAGGGCGCGGTACAGCGCCGCGGTGTGCTCCAGGGTCACCAGGTCGTCGTCGCCGGAGACGACGAGCGTGGGGGAGCGGACCCCGGCCAGGTCCTCGGGGTCGATCGCCGGCTGGGTCCGCCACATGTCGATCACCCGTGCCGTCACGGCCGGCCAGTGGGCGGGACCGTCCGGGCTGACGGCCTCGTACAGCTCGCGGAAGAAGGCGAGTTCGACGCCGTCGGGCGTCATCGCGTCGAGCATCTCGGGCACGACGAAGGACTCGGGCGCCGGGCGGAAGTTGGCACCGATCACCACCGTGCGGCGCACCAGGTCGGGCCGGGCCAGGGCGACGAGCAGGGCGACGACGCCGCCGTCGCTCCAGCCCACCAGATGCGCGGGCCCGCCCACCACGCCCTCCAGGAACGCCACCGTGTCGTGCGCCATGTCGGAGTAGGTCAGCGGTCCCTCGACGTCGGGGGTGTGCCCGTGCGCCCGCCGCTCGGGGAGGTACAGACGGTGCGCCGCGGCGAGGTCGGCGCGCTGGGCGCCCCAGGTGTCGTTGGTGCAGAAGCCGCCGTGCAGCAGGACCAGCGGGTCACCGGACCCCTCGGTCTCGTACCACGTCCTGACCCCAGCAAGGTCCGCGTAGTCGCCCATGCTCCGGCCCTCTCCGGGACGGCCACCGCCCCCCGGTCAGTCTCGGACACCCCCCTGACCCCCGCAACGCGACATCGCCCCGCACACGGCGGGATGCCCGGCGCATCCATGGCTCCGGCACTTTGTCCCACCGGAGGAAGAAGAAGCGGGACGGTGTGCGAAAGGGGTTACGCGTTCGCGTCCGGCCCGCTAACTTCCTTGAAACCGGCCGGACATGAGGCCCGTGGGTCGACCCGGCCGGCGCTCCGCGGCGCGACGGCGCGCGCCTGTGCTCCTTCACGGCAGACCCCTGCCCGGGGCCTGCCGCTCCACCCCCCCACCCGCCTGGAGAACTCCGTGCGCACGAATCCGCTCGGACACAGACGTGTCCGCACGCTGCTGACCGCCCTGGCCTGTGCCACGGCCCTGGCCCTGCCGATCGGGCCCGCCGCGGGCACCTCCGCCCCCGCCGCCCCCGCCGGACCGGGCACCGCCCCGGCCGCCTCCCCCGTCGCGGCCCGCGCCGCCGCGGCCGGGGACTTCCAGCAGGTCACCCTCGCCAAAGGCGTGGCCGAGACCGGCGAGCCCATGACCCTGGCCGTGCTCCCCGACCGCTCGGTGCTGCACACCTCACGCGACGGCGCCCTGCGCCGCACCGACGCAGCCGGCACCACCACCGTGGCCGGCAGGCTCGACGTCTACAGCCACGACGAGGAGGGCCTGCAGGGCGTCGCGGTCGACCCCGGCTTCGCCACCAACCGGTTCGTCTACCTGTACTACGCCCCGAAGCTGAACACCCCGAACGGGGACGCCCCGAGCGACGGATCGTCCTCCGATTTCACCCCCTTCGACGGCGTCAACCGGTTGTCCCGCTTCGTGCTGCGGCCCGACGGCACCCTGGACACGGGAAGCGAGAAGGCGATCCTCGACGTGCCCGCCTCCCGTGGCCTGTGCTGCCACGTCGGCGGTGACATCGACTTCGACGCGGCCGGCAACCTCTACCTGTCGACCGGCGACGACACCAACCCCTTCGCCTCCGACGGCTACACCCCCCTCGACGAGCGCGCCTCCCGCAACCCCGCCTACGACGCCCAGCGTTCGTCCGGCAACACCAACGACCTGCGCGGCAAGATCCTGCGCATCAAAGTCAACGCCGACGGCACGTACGGCATCCCGTCCGGAAATCTCTTCGCACCCGGCACCGCCCGTACCCGCCCCGAGATCTACGCGATGGGCTTCCGCAACCCGTTCCGGATGAGCGTCGACAAGGCCACCGGAACGGTCTACGTCGGCGACTACGGACCGGACGCCGGGACCGCCAGTCCCTCCCGGGGTCCCGCCGGACAGGTCGAGTTCAACCGGATCACCAAGGCGGGCAACTACGGCTGGCCCTACTGCACCGGCAGGAACGACGCCTACGTCGACCACGACTTCGCCTCCGGCTCGTCCGGCGCACGCTTCGACTGCGCCGCACCGAAGAACACCTCGCCCCGCAACACCGGACTGACCGACCTGCCCCCGGCCCAGCCCGCCTGGATTCCCTACGACGGCGGCTCCGTCCCGGAGTTCGGCACCGGCTCGGAATCCCCCATGGGCGGACCCGTCTACCGTTACGACGCCGCCTCCACCTCCGACGTGAAGTTCCCCGAGGAGTACGACGGCGACTTCTTCGCCGGTGAGTTCGGACGCCGCTGGATCAAACGCGTCGAGACCACCGGTGACGGCACCGTGCAGTCGATCAACCCCTTCCCCTGGAGCGGCACCCAGGTGATGGACATGGCCTTCGGCCCGGACGGTGCCCTCTACGTCCTCGACTACGGCACCGGCTACTTCAACGGCGACCACAACTCCGCCCTCTACCGCATCGAGCACGTCACCGGCGGACGCGCCCCGGTCGCCCAGGCCGCCGCGAACACCACCTCGGGCACCGCACCCCTCGCGGTCACCTTCTCCTCGGCCGGCACCTCCGACCCCGACGGCGACCCGCTCACCTACTCCTGGACCTTCGGCGACGGCGCCACCTCCACCGCCGCCCACCCGTCCCACACCTACACGGCGAACGGCCAGTACACCGCGACCGTGAAGGTCACCGACCCGTCCGGCAGGTCCGCCACGGCGTCCGTGCTGATCACCGTCGGCAACACCGCACCGACCGTGCGCATCGACACCCCCGCCGACGGCCGGATCTACGACTTCGGTGCCGCCATCCCCTTCAAGGTGACCGTCACCGACCCGGAGGACGGCACCGTCGACTGCACCCGGGTCAAGGTCACCTTCGTCATCGGCCACGACAGCCACGGCCACCCGCAGACCTCCGCCACCGGCTGCACCGGCACACTGCAGACCCTGGCCGACGGCGAACACGACCCCAACGCCAACATCTTCGGCGTCATCGACGCCGAGTACACCGACAGGGGCGCGAACGGTCAGCCCTCGCTGACCGCCCATGACCAGCACGTCACCCAGCCCAGCCACCGGCAGGCCGAGCACCACGGCGACTCCGCCGGCGTGCAGATCATCGACAAGCCGGCGGCGCACGGCGGGAAGACCGTCGGCGAGATCCACAACGGCGACTGGATCTCCTTCACCCCGTACAGCCTCGACAACGTCTCCCGCTTCACCGCACGCGTCTCCTCGGCGGGCAGCGGCGGCACGGTCGAGGTGCGCGCCGGTTCCCCGACCGGCACCCTCCTCGGCACGGTCACCGTGCCGGTCACCGGAGGCTGGGACGTCTTCCAGGACGTCACGACCGGCCTGAGCGGCCAGCCCGCCGCCTCCACCACCCTTCACCTCGTCTTCAAGGGCGGCGCCGGAGCCCTGTTCGACATCGACGAGTTCTCCTTCGACACCACGGCGGGCAACACCCGTGCCGGTGAGGTGAGGGGCGTGAACGCCAAGTGTCTGGACGTGGACGACGCGGGGACGGCGGACGGGACGCAGGTGCAGATCTACGCCTGCAACGGGTCGGCGGCGCAGCGGTGGACGGTGCCGGGTGACGGGACGTTGCGGGCGTTGGGGAAGTGTCTGGACGTGTCCGGTGGGGGGAGTGCGGACGGGACGAGGGTGCAGTTGTGGACGTGCAACGGGACTGCCGCGCAGGTGTGGTCGGCGCAGTCGGACGGCACGGTCCGTAATCCTCGGTCGGGCAAGTGCCTGGACGCCTCGGGCGGTACGTGGAACGACCGCACGCCGGTCCACCTGTGGACCTGCCACACCGGCCCCAACCAGAAGTGGACCCTGCC